>CANHJG010000218.1 GCA_947461205.1 Opitutia bacterium | reverse complement strand
TTCTCGGCCCGCTTGATGCCGGTGAGGTTCGGACCCGCCGGCGCTACCGCGTTCGGTATCGCCGGATGGCCTTTGGGCAATTCGCCGCCCGCAATCGCCGCGCCCGCAGGCAACACCGGAACCGCCGCCGCCGCCGCGCCATTGACCGTCACGTGGCCGCTGAAATACACGACGTCGAAGTTCCGGTTCAGCGTCTTGCTCTGATAATTGGTCATCGGCATCGCGTCCGCCACCGAGACCATGTCGCCCACCTTGACCGCAAATTGCGGCGCCGCCGCCCAGACCTTCTTCGCGCCGGTATCGATCAGCACGTAGGTGTAGGTCGCGGCGTTCATCGTCTCGACGACTTTACCGTTGAGGGTGTTGGCTTGGGCCGGTGACACGGGGGCGGATTTCGCGCCGGACGCCGCCGCGAAACCCAGGGTGTTCACTAGCGCCAGCATCAGACCGCCCAGCAGCAGAAATTTTTTCATGGCGAGAAAAGAGCACGAACTCCACGCCGAGTTCAAGGTTCACCGCTGAGCACCCGGCCCGGACCACGGAGTTTGACCGCTCCGGCAGCGGGTGCTCGCCTTCTGCCGACGCCTACCCCGCTCGCCCGGTCCCGGCAACCCGTCGTCCCGTTCCTCGGCATCGCCGGTGCTTTCGTCCTCGCCCTCGGCCGGCTGGCCGGAGCCACGGCGGCCGTTCCGTCGCCGGTCTCGGTGCGCGGAGCAGTGATCATCAACCGCACCGCGGCCCCGTGGGAATCGCAGCAGGTGCAGGAGCCGTGCTTTCTCCCGAACCCGAAGGACCCGGAGCGCCTCGCGATGTTTTACTCCGGCGTGCCCGCGTCGGATCGGAAACTGGGTTACATCGGCAAGGCCTGGGCGCTCAAGTCCGACCCGTTCACGTGGCATCAGGACGAGACCAACCCAGTCTTCCGTCCCAGCGCCGCTGGCTGGGATAAACGTGGACCCGCCACTTCAATGCGAACGACCCGCACGGGATAGGCCATCTGTTCGACTCCACCCCCGGCGCCTACGACGAGTGGCATTAGGTGTTCAAAATCAACGGCACCTACGTGCTCGCGATCGAAGTCGGCACGGAGAGAGGCAAGCCCTGGCGGCCCGCCATCGCGGTGAGCCAGGATCCGGCGGCCGGTTGGCCGCAGACCGGCATCGACGCGGTGCTTCAGACCCGGTGGGCGGGCCTGGATCGCGACGACCCGATGGATCATGTCGCCACGCCGGCGTTCTACGAAATCGGTGGGCGCGGGTATCTCTCCGCGCAAGCCTGCCCGCGGCCCGCCAAAGGCAACGACATCGACGGTCACTGGGACCTGTGGTGCATCGCGTGCGACTGCCTCACGCCCACGCGGCCGGGGAGCGAGAGCTTGCTGATTCCCGGCCTGCCGGCGAGCCCGGTCCCCGTCGCCCGATCGCCGCGACCGCCCGGGCCGCGACGGCGTCTTGACTCGGCGCCGGGCCGGCCAAGAAGTGCATCATGCTCGTCGCCCGCACCGTCCGTCTTTTCCCGGGGTCCGGCCGGTTTCAACCCGGCTTTTTCCTCCTCGCCGCCGCGCTGGCCCTGTCGGCCTGCGGCAAGTCCGAAAAGCCCGCCGTCCCCGTTCCCGCGGTCGCTGCGCCGCCCGTCGTGGCCGTGCTCGAGACGGACAAGGGCGTCATTGAGTTCGAACTCCTCGTCGGTGACGCCCCGAAGACGACGGAAAATTTTCGGCTCCTCGCCGAACGCGGCTATTACAACGGCCTGACGTTTCACCGCATCGTCAAAGACTTCATGATCCAGGGCGGCGATCCGCTCGGCGACGGCCGCGGCGGCGAGAGTGCGTGGGGCGGAAAATTTGCCGATGAGATCGTGAAGAACTCCCCGCTTTACCAAAATGGCCTCGGCTACAAACGCGGTCTCGTCGCGATGGCCAACGCCGGGAAGGACACCAACGCCAGCCAGTTTTTCATTCTGCACAAGGACTACCCGCTGCCGCCCAACTATACGATTTTCGGCCGCGTCACCCAAGGCATCGAAGTGGTGGACGCTCTGGCCGAGGTGCCCACGACGCACGGGATGGGCGGCATGAGCAAACCGGTCACGCCGCCGGTGATGAAGAAGGTCACGATCCGGCGGTAACCGGGAGGTCAGAGCAACGACCCGCCCTTCGGCAGGCGCACGACCGTCGTGCCAGCGATCTTGTCGTGCCAGGATTGCTTTTCGGGGTCGAAGACGACCCAGAGAAAGCCCAGCCCCGCGACGAACAGCGAGAGGAAGCAACTCAGCGCCCGCACCACGGCAGTGGGCCAGTCGATCGCACGATCGTCGAGGCGCACGACTTTCAAGCCACACACAATGCCCCCGATCGTCGTGCCCTTGGTTTTCCACATCGCGGCCCCGTAGACCGCGAGCGCAAGCAGCACGCCACCCAGACCATGGTCGAACTTCAGGAAACGCGGCAGCAGTTCCGAGGCGAATCCGACCAGCACGCCGATCAAAATCGCGTCGAGGCCCAAGGCCGCCAGCCGGATCCAAAAGCCCGCCCGCGGCAGCGTCGCGGCGGAGATTATACCAGAAACCGGAGGCGGGGGAGCATACGACGGCGGAATCACCGGCGGGGGCGCCACAGGCGGCACGGCACCCGTTTCACCCGCGACCGCACCCATCGCCGCCCCGTCGGACACGGGCGGGACCGTCTCGGCGACCGCGGCGCCGACGAATCCGCTGCTCATTGCGGCCGTCTCTCCGGCCACCACCGGAGCGGTGGCGCCCGGCATGGGAGCCGCCGCGCTGCCCATTGCCTCCGGACGGAACCAAGCCGGCGGGGGCGGCGGGGGCGTGGGACGTTTTTCCCGCTTCAGGCCGAGCCCAATGGTATAGACGACCGCGCCGAGGCCGATCCAGCCGATCAGCTTGAAGACGAGGAACCCGAGCACGGGCACCGTGTAGAGGGCCATGACGATCACGCCGCCGACGATCACGGCGAACGCGATGTGACCCAGCGGGCCGTCGCCGAAGTAGCGGGTGATGCGCCGCCCGAGCCACGCCAAGATCACGACTTTGCCGAAGAGCGTCGCACCCAGCATTCCCGCGCCGATGAACGGGACGGCGATGATCCCCACGCCGGTCATCACCAACAGCACCGTCAACACGGGCGCGATGAGCGTCGCGAGCAGCGCCGCGAGCACGGAGAAACCGGGACGCGTTTCGAGCGTGGTGAGGCATTTCTCGGCGCCGGCGCGGAAGAGCAACGCGGCGAGCGTGTAGCAGGCGAGGCAGGCCGCCGCGATCGCCCAGGCCCAGCCTAGGTTCGGGCCGAAAGCGAGCGGACGCGCCTTGAGGAAACACTCGTGGAGCCACGCGCGCAGCCATGCCACCTGGGTCGAAATGATAGCCTTCACGCCGGCCCTGGTCACGGCCGCCGCGTCCCGCGTGACGTTGCCACCCACACAGACCACCTCGCCGTCGATGCGCGCATCCGGCCCGAGTTCGAGGTCGCCAAACACGACGACGACCCCTTCGGTCACATGGCTGTTGACGTAGCTGTTGCCGAACACGGATACGACGGCGGCCCCGACCGGGCCGGTCACCCGCGTGTTACCGAAGACCGCGACAACGGCATCGACCACGTCTCCCTCGGCGGTGGCATTGCCGAACACCGCGACCACCGCATCGGCCTGCTTGTCTTTCTCCAATATGGAATCGGCCAACACGTTGACGACCACCTCGCCCGTGCGGGCTTCGGCCCGCGCGGCCCGCTCCTTGGCTCGCGGGGCGCGGGTTTTCCTCGCCTTAGTCGCCGCGGCGGGCGAATCCGGCGCGGGTGCGGACTCGACCGCCGGAGGGACGGCGGGCGGCGTGGCGGGCGCTGCCACCGGCGGGGGCGCCTCCGGCGTGGCCGGGGCCGGCTTCTCCTGGGCAAGGGCGGCGAGGGTCAGCGTGAAACAGACTGCGACGGCGACGAACAGGGGGCGGATGGACGGTTTCATGGAGGGAAGAGCGGGAGAGTGCATCGGAGCGGGCGGGTTCGGGTTTAACGGCTCACGTAGAGCGTGCGGTAGGCGGCGGCGCCGAGACCGACGAGCGCAGCATACATCGCGGCCACGAAGGCCACGGTGCCGTAGAGCCAGACGGGCGGGATGCTGCGGAAAATGATGACGAAAAAGTCGGCGATCCCGCGCACCAGGGCGACGCCGGTCTGAGCCCAGGAAACGGGGGTGGAAAAGGCGGCGACAAACGCGCCCGAATCGAAGCCGGCCATCACCCCAACCGCGGCCATGAGGGTGAGTTTCACGAGAGCGACCGAGGCGAGGAGAAACAAGGCGCGGGCGGCCAGGGGCCAGTGGGCGAAGCTCTGGCGCCACCACGGCAGGGCGGCGCGGCGCTCCAGTTCGGCTAAGACGCGCGCCTCCAGCGTGCGGGGGGCGCGGCGCGGGGGCAGGGCGCGCAGGGTCGCGTGAATGGCGCGCTCCAGTTTCTCGGGGTCGTGGGGGGACGAGGGGTTCATGGCGCGTTCAGCGTTCGAGGGTTTCATGCGCGGTGCCGCCACGCTGGAGGATCTTGGCCAGCGCGGAGCGCGCGCGGAGGATGTCGGTCTTCACCTTGGCGAGGGAGACGCCCAGTTTCTGGGCGATCTCGTCGTAGGGCAGGTCGTCGAAATGATAGAGCACGAGGGGCACGCGTTGGTGCGGCGGGAGGTCTGCGAGGGCGCGCTCCACCCACGCGCGGCGCTCGGCGGCGTCCACGCCCGAAAAAAACGTGTCGGGCGCGGCAAACTCGACCTCGGGCGCGTCGCGGTCGGCCTCGCCGCGTTTGAACTCGGAGAAAAACGTCCAACGGTTGCGGTAACGGGAAAGGTGGTTGAGCGAGAGGTTGGTCGCGACGGTTTTGAGCCAACCGCCCGCGGTCGGGCTGGTGCGCAGGTGGTCGAAGTGGGCATGCGCTTTCAGGAAGACTTCCTGAGCGATATCTTCCGCCTGCGTCTCGTTACCGGTGAGACGGGCGGCGGTGGAGAAAACCATGTTCTCGTAAGCGCGCATAAACGTCGTGAAGTCGGCCGGAGGGATCAGCCCCGAGGGTGAAGTTTGCACGGGAGTTTCATCGTTCGGCTCCACTACCCCGGCCGTCGCGGCAAAGTTGCAGGTATTTCTCCCCCGCGGCACGGTCGCCCACCCCAAGGAGGCGAGGACGCGGATCAACCCGGCAAGCCGCGGGCAATTGCTGGCGAAGACGGCAACCATGCGACGGGATCGGACGACTGCGGGGTCGCGGACGCAAGCCGGTTGGCCGCCTGCCGCCCCGCATCGGCCCAGAAAAGCAAACAACCCGCCTCAAAAGGCGGGTTGGCGAAGGAACCAACGGGAAAAAGGGGCGAGTCTTACGACTTGGATTCGTAAAGGTAACCTTCTTCCCCGTGGTCGGCGAGGTCGAGGCCCTGCTGTTCGTCTTCGGGCGCCGGACGCAGACCGATAATCGCCTTGATGACGAGGCCGAGAACCAAGGTCGCCACAATGGACAACACGAGCGTCAGGCCGATCGCCTTGACCTGCTCGAGCCACAGCGTCTTACCGACGACGTCCTTGAGATTCGTGCTGAGATTGGCGTTGACCGCCGGCGTCGCAAAGAGGCCCGTGACGAATGCCCCGAGGGTGCCGCCCACCGCGTGGACGCCGAACGTGTCCAGCGCGTCGTCGTAACCGATCATCGCCTTGAGCTTCGTCACCGCGAAGAAGGGCACCGCACCGGCGAGAAGGCCGACCCACATCGCCGACGTCGTGTCGATGAAGCCGCAGGCAGGCGTCACCACGACGAGACCGGCGACTGCGCCCGAGCACAGGCCGAGTACGCTGGCCTTCTTGCGGGTGATGTATTCGAGGAGTGCCCACACCGAGGCGGCGACCCCGGTCGCGAGCGTGGTGGTCGTAAAGGCGTTGGCGGCGACGCCGTCGGCGGCGACCGCGGAGCCCGCGTT
>CANHJG010000217.1 GCA_947461205.1 Opitutia bacterium | reverse complement strand
CTGACCGATAGTCGAAACACCACTCGCTGGCGCTCGCGGCTACCAGAAGTCAAAAACTCAAAGCCCTTTCGCCTGCAACGATCGGCCCGCAGTCCCCGCTCAATCTAGGTAGATCAGCTCGTTCATATTTAAGAGGGCGCGACAAAACGCCGCCAGCCCGTGCGTCGCGATCAACCGCCCGGCCGCCGCCCGCTCCGCAGCCGTTGGCGCCCGCTGAAACGCGAGCCCATACGCTTCGTCAATCTGCGCGCTGGCCGCTGCTCCCCCGCGCGCCAACCGCGCCGCAATGGCCTGCGCCATATCGGTCGTGAAACGATGGTTCAGCAGCGTGAGCGCCTGCAGCGGCGTCGTGGTATTCGCCCGCCGCGGCGCCGCGAATGCAATGTCGGGCAAATCGAAATCGTTCAGTACGTCGACCACGCTCGCCCGCGCATTTTGATGATAAACACTCCGCCGATACGTCTCCGGCCCGGGCCGATCCAGCGGGAAATACGTGCTAACGTTGTTCTGCGTAAATTTGTAGAGCCGGAAACCGGGCCCGCCCAGCGTGCGATCCAGCTTGCCCGCCACGTGCAGCATCGTGTCGCGCAATTCCTCCGCCCCCAACCGCCGCGGCGGAAACCGCCACAACAGCCGCGCCTCCTGATCGATGCCCGCCGCCTCCGCGCGATGCGCGCCCGATTGCCGATAGGTGCGCGAGAGCAGAATTTCCCGGTGCAACGGCTTCAGCCGCCACCCCCCGTCCACGAGCCGGCGCGCCAGATAGTCGAGCAACTCCGGATGCGTCGGCCGCCCGCCGAGAAAACCAAAGTCGCTCGGCGTATCCACGATGCCCGTGCCGAAATGATACTGCCACACCCGGTTCGCCAACACCCGCGGCGTGAGCGGATGATCGTCCCGCACGATCCACTCGCCGAGCGCGCGACGCCGCTCGCCCTCGGGTGCATCCGCCGCGAGCGCATAGGACGGCACCACCCGGTCCGCCATCGTCGGACTCCCCGGAACGACCGCCTCCCCGGGCTTCATCGGGTCGCCGCCTTTCTGCACAAAGGTTTTCGCTTCCGGCTGCGCATATTTGCCCGCCCACACTTCCCGCAGCGCCGGCACCGCCTTCAGCGCACGATCCAGCTTCGCGATTTCCGCCGAGAGTGTGGCGATCTGCGCCGCCTCGTCCGGGGTGGTGACTTCCCGCCGCAGGCGCTCGATGCCGTGGGCCGCGCTCCAGGGTTCACGACCCGCGCTCGAGGCCACCGTCTGCCACGTTTCCCCGTCGGCCGAAACGTGAACTTCGTAGTCCGTCGGCGTCGCGCCCTGCGCCTTGTCTTCGGTCATCAGGTCCTTCGCACTGCGAAACGAAACCCGCTCGATCGTTTCCGTCTTGGCAAACGTGACCGTGAGCACCGCGGGATTCCCGATGAACCACTGCTCCCCAAATCGCCCGTCGATCGCGAGGTGCGCCCCGTAGGCTTCCGGAAAATCTTCCGCCACCGCCGACTTCGCGCCCTCCGCCTTGGCGCCATGGCTCGCCAGCGCGACGTTGCGCGCGCCCGGGCCCGCACTCCAGGCCTCAAATTCCACGATCCGCGAGCCCGTCGCCGACTTCGGATTCGCCGTGCTCGCGCTCATCACCAACTTCACCGCCCTCACCGCGACCGCCTCAAACCGTTCCTCCGTCAACTCGGGGTTCACCTTCGGCCGCGTCGCGGTGACCTTGTCCGCCGCCTCCTTCGCTCGCCGCATCACTTCCCGCTCCAGCCCGTCGCGCTCCGCGACCAGCTTGGCCCGCGGTGCGTTCAGCGGATCGGTGGCCGCCTTGAACGCCGCCCGCTCCTCCTTGGAGGCGATCACGCGCCGGCCGTGCGTCACGCCCTCAAACGCCGCCCGCAGCCGATAATAGTCCTCCGTCACGATCGGATCGAATTTGTGGTGATGACAACGCGCGCAAGCGATCGTCACGCCCAGAAACGCCCCGCTCGTCGCCGTGATTAGATCGTCAAGCGTCGCCGCCCGGATGGCCTGCTGTGCGACCACATCTTGGTTGCCGACGTCATCATAGGGCCCCGCCACCAGGAATGCGCTGCCGATTTCCGTCTCCGGCTGGTGCTTGCCGACCACGTCCCCGGCGAGATGCTCGACGATCAACCGATTGAAGGGTTTGTCGTCGTTGAGCGACCGGATCACGTAGTCGCGAAACGGCCACAGATCGTTGATCAAAAAATTCCGCTCGAAACCGTTGCTCTCGCCAAAGCGCACGACGTCCAGCCAGTGCCGACCCCACCGTTCGCCATACGCCGACGACGCCAGCAATCGGTCCGCCAGCTCCGCCACCGCGCGCTCCGGCTCGGCGCGATACGCCGCCGCAAACGCCGCGACCTCCGCCGCCGTCGGCGGCAACCCCGTGACATCGTAACTCATCCGCCGGATCAGCGTGCGCGCTTCCGCCGGCGGATTCAGCGCGAGCCCTTTTCCCCTCAATTCCGCCTCCACATAATGGTCGACCGCCGCCGGTCCCGCCGCCACCGCGGGATCGGCCGCGCGCAACGGCTGCAACGACCACCACGACTTGTCCGCGCGCTTCGCTTCCCCCGGCGCCCCGTCGCGCGGATCGGGCGCGCCCAGTTTCACCCACGAGACGAGATCGGCGATGACGGCGTCCGACAGCTTCGGCTGCTTCGGCGGCATCGCCAGATCGTCCTCCAAATGCTGCACCACCCGGATGAGCAAACTCTCCTCCGGCTTTCCCGGCACAATTGCCGCCGTGCCCCCGTCACCTCCGGCCACCCACCCGGCGCGGGAATCGAGGCGCAGCCCCCCCTTGATCTTCTTCGCCTGCTCGCTGTGGCATTCATAACAATGCTCGACCAGCACCGGCCGAATCTTCTGCTCAAAAAACGCCACGCCGGCGGCATCGGCGGCATGCGCGCGGACCGCAGCCATCAGACCCACCGCCCACGCGCCCGCGATCGATTTCATGCGCACGCCGCCCATGACTTCAGCTCAGCACTCCCTTCAAGACATGGCCGTGCACATCGGTGAGCCGACGATTCGAGCCATTGTGATAATACGTGAGCCGTTCGTGGTCCACGCCGAGCAGGTGCAACACCGTCGCGTAGAAATCATAAACCGTCGCCACGTCCTGCACGCTGCGCCGGCCGAAATCATCCGTCGCCCCGTGGCTTACGCCGCCTTTTACCCCCGCACCCATGAACCACGTCGTGAACGCGTCCGGATTGTGGTCCCGCCCCGCCGTTCCTTCCTGATGCGTCGGCATCCGGCCAAACTCGCTGCACCAAATCACCAGCGTGTCCGCCAACAGTCCGCGTTGCTTCAGATCCGCCAACAGCGCCGCTGTCGGCTGGTCGAAGATCGGTGCGTGGCGTTCGTAATCCGCCTTGAGCGTCTTGTGCGCGTCCCAATTCAGCAGCCCGTCCACCGCGCTCGCCCGCGACGCACAATACAGACTCACATAACGCACGCCTTTTTCGAGGAGCCGCCGCGTGAGCAGACAATTCCGCGCATAGCTCGCCTTGAGCGCGTTCGCGTCATTCGTGCCATACAGCGCATGCACGTGCGCGGGCTCGCGCGCCAGATCGCTGACTTCCGGTGCCGCGAGCTGCATCCGCGCCGCGAGTTCGTAGGCCGCAATGCGCGCCCGCAACTCGCTGTTGCCGGGATGCGCTTCCGCGTGGCCGGCATTCGCCCGCGCCAGAAACGCCCGCGTCGCCCCTTCCTCCGCCTCGGAAATACTCCCGGGTCGCGCGAGGTTACGCAGCGGTTGGTGCGCGGCGAGCACCACGGCCTGATGCTGCGCCGGCAAAAATCCGTTGCCCCAGTTCGCCTTGCCGTTCGGTGGCTCCCCCCGGATGTCCTGCAACGCGACAAACGTGGGCAGGTTTTCGTTGAGGGTGCCCAGACCGTGACTGATCCACGCCCCGGCGCTCGGAAAGCCCTCGCGCGTAAAACCCGTGTTCATCGCAATGCAGCCGGGGCCATGCGTATTCGAGCGCGACGTCATCGAGTGCACGAAGGCCATGTCGTCCACGTGCCGCGCCAGATGCGGCAGGAGCGTCGAAATCATTTTTCCGCTGCGCCCCGCCGGCGCGAAGTCCCACGGCGACCGCATGAGATTCCCATTTTTGCCCTGGAACGTCACCTCCGCGTCGCCGCCCGGCAGCGGCGTGCCGTGAAATTTCTCCAGGAGCGGCTTGTGATCCCAGAGATCCACATGCGACGCCCCCCCCGGACAAAATATCTGCAACACCCGCTTCGCCTTCGCCGGAAAATGCGGCAACGCCCCGCCGCCGGCTGCCGCGAGCAGATCCCCGCGCAACAGCCGCGCAAGGGCCACGCCGGTCAGACCGGTCGTCATGCGACCAAGAAATTGTCGACGGGCAAGTTCGAGCGGGGCGCCAGTCATGGGGTGCCCCCGAGAGCACGCAAAAGCGCCACCAGCGCAATCGTTATTCTCGCCCGCGCGCCGGCCGCACCCGGGTCTTGCCACGATTTTGTTTTTTCCGTCACCCTACAGCCGTTCGTCAACCCCTCCCCCCGATGCACCTCTTCGCCCACACCCGTGCGCTCCGCGTGACCCTGAACCTCAGCCTTGCACTCTTCCTGTCCGCCGCGTCTTCCCTCCGCTCCACCGACTCGCCCTCCGCTTCCGCGACCGCCACCGGTACGATCCAGGGCCGCGTCCTCAGTCCGGCCACCCAGGAATACATGCGCAACGTCGAAGTCACGATCCCCGGCACCAACCTCGCGACCTTCACCGGCGAGGACGGCTTCTACACCCTCACCAACGTCCCCGCCGGCGCCCGCGACCTCACCGTCGCCTACACCGGTTACGACGCTGCAACCACCCGCGTCATCGTCTCGCCCGGTGCCATCGCCACGCGCGATTTCGAACTCCTCGCCACCGGCTCGCGGCCCGTCTCCGCGCCGGCGTCCTCCGCGCCCGGCGCTCCCGCCGGCCCGGTCAAACTCATGGAGTTCGTCGTCTCCACCGAGCGCGAGGGCAACGCCAAGGCCATTATGGACCAACGCGCCGCCCTCAATATTAAGAACGTCATCGCGGCCGACAACTTCGGCGACATCACCGGCGGTAATGTCGGCGAATTCATCAAGTATATCCCCGGCGTCGTGATCGACTATAACCAGTCCGACGCCCGCGCCGTCCGCATCGGGGGCCTCGACCCCAAATACGTCGGCGTCAGCGTCGACGGCATGCGCATGGCCAGCGCCCAGGGCGCCGCCTTCGGCGGAGACTCGCGCCAGTTCGAATTCGAACAGTCTTCCATCAACAGCGTCGAGGCCATCGAGGTGAACAAGACCCTCACCGCCCGCATGGACGCCGACTCCCCCGCCGGTTCGATCAATTTCCGCAGCAAAAGCGCCTTCGACCGCAAGGGCCGCGAAATCACCGCCCAGTTTTCCCTCAGCGCCAACGAATACCAGATGACGCTCCGCCGCGTCCCTTCGCCCACCAACGAACTCCGCCGCGTCGTCTTTCCCGGCGGCAATTTCAGCTACGCCGACGTCTACGGCGGCAAGCTCGGCGTCCAGCTGAACGTCGGCGGCTCCACCATGTACGGCGAACAGGAGCAGATCACCCACGCCTACGATTTCTCCAACGCCGCCACCGGACCGCGCCTCACCGGCCTCACCTTCAAGGACGCCCCGAAGGTCATCGAGCGCGCCTCCCTCGGCGCGACCTTCGACTACAAGATCACCCCGCGCCTCATCGCCTCGCTGCGCGTCACCGGCTCGCACCTGAGCGACGAATTCTACGCCCGCAATCTGCTCTTCACCGCCAACGCCGCCCAGATCGATCCCTCGTCCACCCTCACCAAGGTCATCGCCAACGCCACCGCCACCGCCAACACGCGCCTCAACGCCTCCAGCAATCACCGCAACAAGCGCAACGCCACGATCACCTACGTCGGCAAACTGGAATACACCCGCGGCGATCTCACCCTCACCGCCGGCGGCGGCTACTCGCGCAGCCGCACCCACTATGAGGATTTGAGCGACGGGTACTTCCAGACTT
>CANHJG010000216.1 GCA_947461205.1 Opitutia bacterium | reverse complement strand
GGAGGCGCTGGATTTTGCGAGCGCGGTAGACGGTCTGTTTGTCCTCGGGGGAAAGCTCGTCGAGACCGAGAATGGCGATGATGTCCTGGAGATCCTTGTAGCGCTGGAGGACGCGCTGGACTTCGCGGGCCACCTTGTAGTGTTCCTCTCCGACGATGTCGGCCTGGAGGGCCTTGGAGACGGAGGCGAGCGGGTCGACGGCGGGATAGATGCCGAGTTCGGCGATGGACCGTTCCAACACGATGGTGGAGTCCAAGTGGGCGAAGGTGTTGGCGGGGGCCGGATCGGTGAGATCGTCCGCGGGCACATAGACGGCCTGCACGGAGGTGATGGAGCCCTTTTTGGTCGAGGTGATGCGCTCCTGGAGGAGCCCCATCTCGTTGGAGAGCGTCGGCTGATAACCGACGGCCGAGGGCGAGCGTCCTAGGAGGGCGGATACTTCGGAACCGGCTTGGGAGAAGCGGAAGATATTGTCGATGAAGAGGAGCACGTCCTGGTTCTTCTCATCGCGGAAATATTCGGTCATCGCGAGGGCCGAGAGGGCGACGCGCATGCGGGCCCCGGGGGGCTCGTTCATCTGGCCGAACACGAGGGCGACCTTGGACTTGCTGAGGTCCTTTTGGTCGATGACGCCGGCCTCGGACATTTCGTGGTAGAGATCGTTGCCCTCGCGGGAACGTTCGCCGACGCCGGCGAAGACGGACATGCCGCCGTGGGCTTTGGCGATGTTGTTGATGAGTTCGAGAATGACGACGGTCTTGCCGACGCCGGCGCCGCCGAAGGCGCCGGCTTTGCCGCCCTTGATGAAGGGGCAGATCAGGTCGATGACCTTAATGCCGGTTTCGAGGATTTCGGCCTTGGTGTTTTGCTCGGTGAGCGTGGGGGCCGGGCGGTGGATCGGGTATTTCTTGTCGAACTTGACCGGGCCCTTGCCGTCGACCGGGTTGCCGGTGACGTCGAAGATGCGGCCGAGGACGCCGTTGCCGACGGGGACGGAGATGGGGGCACCGGTATCGAGGACGGGCATACCGCGGACGAGGCCCTCGGAGGAGGACATCGCGATGGCGCGAGCGACGCCGCCGCCGAGGTGCTGCTGGATCTCGAGCGTCAGCGTTTCCTTTTTGCCGTTGACCGTGAAGTCGATCGTGAGGGCCTGATAGATGGGCGGGATGGCGTTTTCCGCGAACTGGACGTCGACGACGGGGCCGATGACTTGGACGATTTTACCGGTGTTGCTCATTGGAGAAAGGGTCGGGAGGAAGGAGGGCGCGAGGCGGGCGTGAAAGATTAGGCGGCGAACTGGGCGGCGGCGATTTCGAGGATTTCCTGCGTGATGCCGGCCTGGCGGGCTTTGTTGTATTCGAGCGTGAGTTCGCCGAGGAGTTTGGTGGCGTTATCCTTGGCGGTTTTCATGGCGACCATGCGGGCGCTGTGCTCGGAAGCCTTGGCGTCGATGGCGTGCTGGAAAATTTCCCGGTTGATGTAGAGCGGCAGGAGCGCAGCGAGGACGGACGCAGCGTCGGGTTCGAAGAGCATCTGGTTGTCCCGCGCCGGCGCGGTGGCGGACGGAGCGGCCAGTCCGGCGTCGGAGCGCAGATCGGCGATGACCGCCTGTACGCTGGTGAGCGGCAGCAGGGTCATCACGGTGGGGGCCTGGACGAGGGTGTTGCGGAAGCGCGGCCAGATGACCTCGACGGTGTCGACGACGCCCTCGAGAAACTGTTTCACCATGAATTCGGCGACGACCTTGATGTCGGCGAAGCTGGTGCGGTCGTTGGCCGGGAAATCGGCGAGGAGGTCGCGGTGGGTGCGGGCGATGAACTGGGTGCCCTTGCGACCGATGACGGCGTATTTCGCCGGGGTCTTAATGTCGGTGACGACTTTCAGGACGTTGGAGTTGAGCGGTCCGCAGAGGCCCTTGTCCGACGTGATGAGAATGATGCCGCGGGTGCGAATTTCCCGCTTGGCGAGGAAGGGGTGCTGGGCTTCTTCGACGCGCTCGGCGATGGCCGCGAGCATCTGGGCCATGAGCTCGGCGTAAGGGCGGCCGGCGAGGGCGGCGGCCTGGGCCTTTTTCATCTTCGAGGCAGCCACCAGCTCCATCGCCTTGGTGATTTGGCGGGTGTTCTTGACCGACTTGATGCGTCGGCGGATGTCGCGGGTGGAGGCCATGGAGGATTAGTTATGATTTAGGATGGATGATCGGTGGTGGGCGGAACGGCGGAAGCGACGTCCGGGGCGCCATCGATCATGCCTTATCCATCGGATCAAGCTCAGGCGGCAAAGGTGGGCTTCCACTCGTCGCAGGCGGCCTGGAGTTTGGCCTCGAGGTCCTTGTCGAGCGCGGCCTTGGTGCGGATTTCCGTGAGGAGGGCGTCCTTGCGGGTGGTGAAGAATTCCTTGAGCGAGGCGGCGGCGGCGACGGTCTTGCGGGTTTCGATGGCGTCGAAGTAATTCTTCTGCATGGCGAAGAGGACGGCGACTTGGAGCTCGATCGGCGCGGGGCTGAGGGCGGGCTGTTTGAACAGTTCGACGATGCGGCCGCCGCGTTCGAGCTGGGCCTTGGTCTTGGCGTCGAGGTCGGAGCCGAACTGGGCGAAGGCGGCGAGTTCGCGGAACTGGGCGAGTTCACCCTTGAGTTTGCCGCCAACCTGCTTGGTGGCCTTGATCTGCGCGGAGGAGCCGACGCGGGAGACGGAGAGACCGACCGAAACAGCGGGACGGATACCTTGATTGAAGAGATCGGTTTCGAGGAAGATCTGGCCGTCGGTGATCGAGATGACGTTGGTCGGAATGTAGGCGGACACGTCGCCAGCCTGAGTCTCGATGATGGGGAGCGCGGTGAGCGAGCCCTTACCGTCGAGGCGCGCGGCGCGCTCGAGCAGGCGGGAGTGCAGATAGAAGACGTCGCCGGGATAGGCTTCGCGGCCGGAGGGACGTTTGAGGATGAGCGAGATCTGGCGGTAGGCGACGGCGTGCTTGGAGAGATCGTCGTAAACGATGAGGGCATCCATGCCGTTTTCCATGAACCATTCGCCGATGGCCGCGCCGGAGAACGGGGCGAGGTATTGGTTGGCGGGGTTGTCGGCCGCGGGCGCGCAGACGATGATGGAGTATTCGAGGGCACCGGCCGCCTCGAGGGCGGACATGGTGCGGACGATGTTGGAATTCTTTTGGCCGACGGCGACGTAGATGGAGTAGACGGGGCGGAATTTCGGATCTTTGCTGGCGAGACCGACCTTGTTGATCTTCGCCTGGTTGATGATCGTATCGATGCAGATCGTGGTCTTGCCGGTGCCGCGGTCGCCGATGATGAGTTCGCGCTGGCCACGGCCGATCGGGATCATGGAGTCGATCGCCATGATGCCGGTGAAGAGGGGCTGGTTGACGGATTTGCGCGCCATGATGCCGGGCGCAATTTTTTCAACGGGATAGAATTCGGTGGCGGCGATGGGGCCTTTGCCGTCGACGGGATTGCCGAGGGCATCCACGGCGCGGCCGAGGAGGGCTTTGCCGACGGGGACGGAGAGGAGCTTGCCGGTGGTCTGGACCTGGTCGCCCTCCTTGAGGGAGGAGACGTCGCCGAGGACGACGCAGCCGACTTCGTCTTCCTCGAGATTGAGCGCGATGCCGATGGCTCCGCCGGGGAACTGGACCATTTCATTGTACATCACCTCGGAGAGGCCGTCGATTTTGGCGACGCCGTCGGCGACGGTGCGAATGGTGCCGGTGTTCTTCTTGACGGCCTTGCTGGAGAGCTTGGCGATCTGTTGTTCGATTTGGTCGAGGACGGTGCTCATCGGGAAAATGGTGGGGGGAGTGGCGCGAGTCGCGAGGCGGTGGAAAAGGATTTAGACGGCCGCCGCGAGGGTCGCGAGTTGGCCGGCCACGGAGGATTCGTAGGTGTCGTCGCCGACGCGGACGCGCAGACCGGCCAGGAGAGCGGCGTTGGGCTGGGCGGTGGCGGTGACGGGCCGGGCGTATTTTTGGGTCATGGCCGCGGCGATGGCGGCGAGGGCGGCGGCGTTGAGGGAGCCAGCGTGTTCGACGACAGCGCGGCTGCGGGCGAACTCGGCGGCGACGAGGCGCTGGTAGGCTTTGAGGACCGCGAGGGTGTTCGCGGGGCGGTGCTTCTCGATATATGCGAGGACGCCCGCGACGCGGTCGGCGGACAGCGCACCCTCGACGAGGCTCAGTTTGAAAAACTGGCGGGAGAGGAGCTGGATTTGTTTTTTACCGGAAGCCATGGCGGGTAGCGGAGAGTCGGGAGCTGGGCGCCAGAATCAGACGCGGGTGAGCTCGCGGGCGGCGGCTTCGTTGTAGGAGGTGCGGTCGGCGTCAGTGAGTTTCTGGGCGAGGACGCGCTCGGTCGTGAGGACGACGAGGCGGGCGATCTCGGCGCGGGCGTCGGCGAGCATTTTCTTGTGCTCGAGCTCGATGGCCTGCTGGGCCTTGGCGAGGATGTCGGCGGCGCGGGCGGCGGCGTCCTGGGTTTGTTTGTCGGTGAAATCTTTGGCGGACTTGCGGGCGTCGTCGATGATGCGGGTGGCCTCGGTCTGGGACTTTTTGACGAGGGCGGCGCTCTCCTGTTGGGCGGCGGCGAGTTTGGCCTGCATCTCTTCGGCGTATTTGAGGCCGGCGCCGATTTTCACCGCGCGCTCGTCCATGGCGGCGATGGTGGGCTTGATGCCGAATTTGTAGAGGACGGCGAGGACGACCAGGAAGCTGAACGCTTGGATGGCGACGTATTTCCAATCGAGGCCGAATTTGTCCACGAGACCGGGCTCGGCGGTGTGGGCGTGAGCTTCGACGGCGGCGGCGAGGAAGAGAGGCAACGTCATGACGGGGAGGCGGGAAAGGGAATGGCGGCGCGGAAGAACCGCGCCGCCGGTGCGGAAAACGGGCGATTACTTGGCGAGGAACAGCGCGAGGATGCCGAGACCTTCGGCGAGCGCCATACCGATGATGGCTTGAACGAGGATCTTGCCGGAGGCGGCGGGATTGCGGCCGACGGCTTCGGCGGCCTTCTGGCCGATGAGAGCGACGCCGATGGCGGCGCCGAGGAGACCGAACGCGCTGGTGATGTTGCCTTGGATTTCAGCGATGACGTGGAGCATGTGGATGTGGGTTGGTTGTTGGATTTCCGTCGTGCGCACGCGAGGCACGCTCCCGACGGGAGAGGGTGATCGGTTAGTGAGGGGCTTCGTGGGCGTCGCCTTCGGCGTGATCGTCGCCGTGGTTACAAAGCAGGCCGATGTAAACGGAGGTCAGCAGCGTGAACACGAGGGCCTGAATCAGACCGACGAGGAGCTCCATAAAATAGAAGCCGAAGAAGAAGCCGGTGCCGTGGAGGAGGTTTTCGCCGCCGAAGACGTTACCGAAGAGACGGACGGAAAGCGTGAAGGGGCGGATGGCGATGGAGAAAACCTCGATGAGGCCGACGGCGAGAAACACGAGGGCAAGAACCGGATACAACCAGCCGGGGGTTTCCTTCTTCTCGGCCTTGTTGCCGAAGAGGTCCCAGAGGATGAGTTTCGGGCCGGCGATTTTGAAGACGATGATGAGCCAGGCGCCAAAGGAAATGAGCGCGAGGGCGATGGTGCCGTTGAAGTCCGAGTTGTGGGGCCGGATCAGCGGGCGGGTGAGGTGAAAATGCCCCGCGGCGTCGGTGGTGCCCCAGCCCATGGTGCCCACGCCGGGGATGAGGCCCATCCAGTTGTGGAAAAGGATGAAGATGAAAAACGTGACGAGAATAGGGAACGCGAGCGGGAAGGCTTTCTTGCCGACGATGGGCTCGAAGAGGTCGCGCAGGGCTTCGATCAGGGATTCGACGACGGCTTGGCCCTTGGAGGGGAGGACGCGCGGGGTGCCCACCATATAGAGGATGAGCGCAACGAGGAGCCCGGAAATCATCCACCCCGTGGCCATGCTGTTGGTGATCACCCAGCCTCCGCCGAAATCGATGAGTTTGGCCGCACGGGGTGCTACGTCCTCCGCGAAGGCGGTGGGGGCGAGAGCGAGTGAAGCGAGAAGAGTGGCGAGTGGTGTGCCTCG
>CANHJG010000215.1 GCA_947461205.1 Opitutia bacterium | reverse complement strand
TCGATCACCCGGCCCAACTCGACCATGCGCGCGGCAGAGACGGCGGCATCGGCCGGGCGACCTGCGGCCGAGCAGCGGTAGATGTCGATCATCAGCTCCGGCACGATGTTCACCAGTCCGCCCGTGCAGCCGGCCGCACCCATCGCGAACACCTCCGAGAGTCGCGTGTCGGCGCCGGACATGACGACGTAGTTTTTTTCGCGGCCGAGCGCGATCAGGTCACGATGATAAGCGAACTCGCCGCCGCTCTGTTTGATTGCACACATCGGCGCGCGGTCGGCAAAGGCGGCGATGGTCGCGAGGTCGATGCGTTTGCCGCAGAGCTCGGGGAAATTGTAGAGCATCACCGGCAGATCGACGGCCTCGGCGACGTGCAGGAAAAATGCGAGGATGTCATCCTGCGACAGCGGAAAAAACGGCGGCGGCATCAGTCCGACGGCGGGGAGGCCCAGCGACTTCGCAAAACGGCCGAGCTCAATCGCGACCTTCGGGCGCAGATCGGTGATGTTGGCGATCACGGGAAGCGGCGCGGCAAGTTCGGCGACGGCGGCGAGCGCGTGTTTGCGCTCGTCGGGCGAGAAGTGCGGAAACTCGCCCGTGCTGCCGAGGCCGAGCACGCCGCTGATGCCCGCCGCCTTCTCAAACGCGAGGTGCGTCGCGAGGCCGGCACGGTCGAGGCGGCCGGCAGAATCGACCGGCAGCCATTGGGCGGAATAGATGCCGCTGGGGCGGTAAGGTGAAGTCATGTTGAGCGTTTTTGTTTTTCGGATTCGGACAAAGGATTCCAAGTCGGCACGGGCGGGTCGTTGAACCAAGCCGCCGCACGGTGCGCAGCGCACAAGGCGAAGACCATACTGCTCCAGTCGAGCCCAGTGGTCGGAGGTTTCTTGAGAACTGTCTTCATATTGAAAAAGGTGAAGCGGCTTCAGCGAAACGATTAGAAGCGCCCGCTCACCCCCACATTGAGTCGAGCGCCGTAAAGTTCGCTCATCGTGATATGGCGCTTCGTCACGTGCCACCAGTCGGGCGAGTTGTTAAAGATATTGATGCAATCCACGAAGATCGTGAAGCCCGAGCGGACGCGGTATTGGAAATTCAAATCGACCGTCGGGTCGTCCATCACGCGCGTCTGCGACGCCAGCGCAGGACTGTAGGACGACAGGTAGCCGCTCTTGTAGTGATAGGTCACGCGCGACTCGAACTTCCGCCACAACCACGCGACTCCCGCATTGTAGGTCCGCGGCACAAAATTCGCGAGTTCACCCGCGCCGTTGGCGTAACTGCCCTGGGTGCGCAGTCCCGTATAGTTGATGAAAGCGGAAAGGCCGTCGAAGGGCTTAGGAAGCATGCGGAACTGCTGGCTGTAGTTCAGTTCGATGCCCTCGACAAAGGCGGCGCCAAGGTTGCCGGTCGTCGTAAGTTCGAAGTTGGCGTAATTCCCGTTGAACCCGTTGTTGGCGCCGCTGCCGACCATCACAACCGAGTTGCTGATAAAATTGGAAATATCCTTCCGGAACAGCCCGGCCGAGAGCACACCGGCGGGCTCGATATAATATTCGGCCGAAACATCGTAGGTGCGCGTGAACTGGGGTTTCAGGCCGGGGTTATTCTGCGTCACCCGGCCAAGGCCGCTGCCATCCGTGAGGTAGGACACCGTGGTGTTCGGCACCGTGGAGCCGAGCGAGGGCCGCGCCCCGCTTGTGGAATAGGTGGCGCGCAGCAACAGGTTGGATGCCGCGGTGTAGCGCAGGTGCAGGCTGGGATACCACGCCTGATAGGCTCGCGAAACGCGGACCGACGTCTGCTTAGGCGCCAGCGGATCCGAAAAAGAGCCGACTCCCGTCGAATCCGTGTGCTCGAAACGGGCGCCGCCCAGGACGTTGAGCCGTCCGAGCGTCGCCGAGCCTTGGGCATAGCCGGAAGCGACTCCCTCGGAATTGATGCGCGGAATAGGAATAGCCGCGACCGAAGTGCCGGACGGAGTCCAATACGCGGGGTTGGCCATAAACAGGGCGTCGGCCCGACGGTAGTCGAGCGTATCAAGGGCCATCATCGAATTGTTGAACATGCTGTAGGTCCAAGGAGCGATGAACTGGCCGATATTGTCGTCGTTAAGCCCCGTCGCCCCATTGCGGCCCTGCACCTTGTCGGCACCCACATAGTTCCAAGTCGGCCGGTAGGTCTTGAGCCAACGGTGCTGATTGCGGTAGTCGGCGCCGGTCTTGAAGTTCACGACCAGGCCCCCGAACGAAACCCGCTTTTGCAGATCCACCTTCGCATTGCCGATTTCCTCGCGTGTGATGTCCGGCTGCTCGTTGCGTGCACCCGTGTAGTTGTTGAAGTCGGCCCCGACGCCGATCGTCGCGCCATAGGTCTGCGTGAAGACGGGGCGCGTGGTGTCCCGGGACGAATCGATCCCCACCCCGAAGCCGCCGGCCCGCGTGGCGGTGAAGGCCCAAAAGTTGTTGTCGAAGGACGACGGATTGAACGAGGCGCCGGCGACGAGCTTGGCGTCGCTCCATTTCTTCTGCAGCTCCACGCCGAACTTGTATTGATGGGAGCGTTTGGTCTCATGCGCCGTGCGGTTGACCGCCGTGGCGTTGAGCAGTTCGTTGAAGACATCCGTGTAGCCGGGAGCGATGCCCGCCGTCTGGTTCGTCGAATCGCGGGGGACCGTTCCCGCCTCGATCTGCGCCCGGTTGACGCGGCTGTAGTCGGCCACCCGATTGGTCGAGGTGATATTCCAGTCCACGCGTTCACCGTCGAACGCGAAGTAGTTCAGGCCGAGGTTGGCCGAAATGTTTGCGGTGCTGTCGAACCGATACTCCAGCTTCCCGGACAGGCCGGCGCGCACGCGGGTGTTGGCGTCGTTGAGCTGACGCGCCTGCGTGCTGATGAAGTCGGCGAGATTTGGGCGCGTCATCTGCACCCGGTCGCGGGTGTTGGTCGTCTGCGAGTAGGAACCGGAGAGCGCCACCCCTACCTTGCGATCACGACCAAAGGTATCGAGGTAGGTCAGCGACGCCGTGGGACCGTATTTGCCCAAGTCGATCGGCGCGAGCTGCTGATGAACAATACCGCCGTTGCGATAGGTGTTCAGATTGAGCCCGGCCCGGTAGGTGATGACCCGCTCCTTGAAGTCGAAGGCAGACTTCGTGATCAGGTTGACGGTGCCGCCGAGGGAATCCGCCGCTTGGTCCGGCGTATTCCCTTTGGTCACCTCGATCTCCTTGATGAAGTCGGCCGGGATCTGGTCGATCAATCCGGCGCGGTCTCCGTTCGGCGTAAACCCGGCGATTGCCGAAGCGGTGCGCGTCCCGTCGAGCGTGATGGAGTTGAGTTCGGGTGGCGTGCCGCGGAGACCAATCCCGACAATGTCGCCCGCTTCTTTCGTGACGGCGATCCCGGGCAGATTCTGGAGAAAGTTGCCCACGTTACCGTCGGCCACATTGCCAAACGCATCCATCGAGACGACGCTGACCACGTTCTCAGCGGTGCGCTGCCGCGTGATCGCCGCGGCATTGCCCTCGCGTTGCCCGGCCACCTTAAAAGTTTCGAGTTTGTAGATGGCAGAGTTCAACGCCAACGGAACCACTGCGGTTTGGCCCGCCGTCACGACCACGGCCGTCTCTTGCACATCCAAGCCGGTGTAAAATGCGCGGAGCTGTTGGCGGCCGGCCGGCACTCCGGCGAAAGCGAAACTCCCGTCGCGTTGCGTCGTAGTGACCCGCTCGGTGCCAACGATCCGCACTTCCGCGCCCTGAAGAAAATCGCCCGTGCCCTCGTTTCTCACCGTGCCGCTAATCGTGCCGGTTCCGCCGGTCTGCGCCTCGAGCGCAAAATTCAGCACGAGACTGGCGAACAAGAAGGCGATGCGCCGGAAAACCGTCCACGCGCGGCGCGGCATGGAGCCTGTCGAAGTGGCAGCGCAGCCGGGTCTGGGATCGCCGAAGGGGGTTCGGGAGGAGGTCATCGATGTGATCATAGTCTTGGGGGTTTGGTTGGTTCAGGTTAAAGTTTTTTTGGCAGCATCGCGGGGTGACGTTGCCGCTCCCGCGTTTGCCGGGGTTATCTGATCGCCACGTCGTCGAGATAGTAGGCCGCGGGAGTGACCGCTGTGTCGGGGTTCGCGAGGTCCGCGAGCACGGCATACCGGTTGGTCTGCCGCGTGGGCTCGGTGCGGAAGGCACCCGTGCAGAAGGAGAGTCGCTCCACGGTGGTCGCCGCTTCGGCGAAGGCCGCCTGACGGACGACGACCCGGCCATCCCACGCCAGATCAAATCGTCCCGCCGCCGCATCGATCGAAAGCTCCACCTGATACCAACGTCCGGCGAGGAAAGGCCCGGCGTCTACTTGACCCGCACCGTCGCTCGCACGCACCCGACCATCTTCCCCCAGTGCAACGCGCACCGGCCGATGTCCCGCCCCGTCGAGCACCTCGATTTCCATACGCCCTGCATCCACCTGCCGGGCGAAAATACGGAGTCCAATGCGGACCGACGACGCTTCGGCGAATACCCGCACCGCCTTGGCGTGATCATAGGGGTCGCGGTCGTCGAGCAGGAGGCTCTTGTTTGCGGCCGAAGGGAACTCCGCGATGCTCACGTTTGCCCAGCGAGCGCGGTAAACGTTCCACTCGGGGATGGTGCCTCCCACGTCCAGTCTATCGAACGAATCGGCCACCGGCCCCGCGACTGCGGAACGGACCGGGACCGGGATGCGGCTGATCCAGATGTCTTCTTTGTTGCTGCTGTAAGTGACCCACAGATCGCTCCCCGGGGGATTGCCATTCCCCTCGGAAATACCGCGGGTGTATTGCAGCCCAAAATCCTTCGCCCGGCCAAAGAAACGCCGCGGCGGCACCTCGCCGTTGACGAGGAGCAGGTTATCGAAAACGACGCCGTCATCGCTGGTCGCGACGGCGAGCGGCCAACGACCGATCTTGGCGGGGTTGTAGACCATGGCGTAGCGGCCATCGTCGGTGCGCTGGGCCCAGGTTTTGGCCGTGCCCGTCAGAATCGTCGGCAACTCGACCGGCGTGCTCCAGGTCTTGCCCTCGTCCGCCGAGAGTGCCGCCCAAGACGATTTCCAGAGCACGACGGCCATCCCGTCTTTGCGGTGAAACACGGCCGGGGCCTGCAGGATCGGGTGAGACGCGGACAGGGCCTGCGTGCTCAGGCCGGGGAAGGTGTAGAAACCGTCCTCGCTCCGATCCTCCTCGCGCCACTGCATGGTCTTCAATTTGTCGGCGAGCAGCGCCTCGCAGGCTGAAACAAACCCTTCGTCCGGCGCGCGACGATAGAAGGGGAACCGGGTCGTGTTTTTTTCATTCGCTCCGGCGAGAGAGTTGTAGCGGATGAAATAAATGGGGCCATAAGACCCATCCGTCAGAGCCTCCCGCACCACCCGCCCGATGCCCTTCTCCCCCATGGGATCCGGCGCCAGTCCGTAGTGCCCCAGCACGAGCAATCTTCCGTTGGGGGCGACGTAAAAACCCATGCGTTGATGCATCATCGCCATGCCCGGTTCGTGTCCGGAGATAGGGCCCGGCCTCAGGTAGTAGATCGGGAAAATCGGCTGGGGCTTATCCCAGTTGCGTCCGTCCAGGGAGGTGACGATCAGCGTCTGGCCCGGGGCGTGGTGCTCGCCAAATGGGTTACTGATATACTCCAAAAAAAACCGGCCATTCCAATAGGCGAGCATCGGCGCATGGTTATACGTCCAACCCAAACCGTCGGCCAAATCCGGGTGCGTGCGATTGGCCCGCATGACCTGGATGTTCTCCACGCCAATCGCAGGGCGCAGTCGTCCATCGTGAACCTGCAGATCAATTCCGGCGTTCACCAAGCGCACCGGCTCGCTCGGACTACCCGGCTGCGCGGCTTGCGCGGAGAGCAGCGGTGCCAACAGGACGATGAGAACGTATGATTTTATGAGATCGACGTTCACTTCTGCTTCAGGCGGTAAAAGAACCCGTCCTCTGCGCCGATGAGGAGTTCGCGCGTAGTGGCGAAGTAAGTCGGCTTCGTCGCATGGCCGGCGAGGACATGCGTGCTCACCGGACCCTCGTCGCG
>CANHJG010000214.1 GCA_947461205.1 Opitutia bacterium | reverse complement strand
CTTCATCCAACGCGATCGCCCGCTCGCCAGCTTGCGGCCACCGCGTTTTTTCCACCTCCTCCCACCATGGATCTGCGCCTCCGCCTGCTCGCCCCCGTCATCACCCTCCTCGCCTTCGCGTCCGGCGCCCCCGCGGCCGCCCCGACCGGGGATCCCGTCAAACTCGGTTTCTTCATGTCGATCACCGGCCGCGACGCGTCCTTCGGCGAGGCCGCCCTCCGAGGCGCCCGCCTCGCCGTCGATGATCTCAACGCCGCCGGCGGCATCCTCGGCCGCCCCGTCGAGCTCGTCGTCGAGGACAACCGCTCGCTCCCCGGCGAATCCGCCACCGCCGCCAAGAAACTCATCACCCGGAACAAGGTCGTGGCCCTCATCGGCGAGTGCGCCTCTTCCCGCACCCTCGAAGCCGCCCCCGTCGCGCAAGCCGCCGGTCTCCCCCTCGTCACCCCCGCCTCCACCAACCCCAAAGTGACCGCCGTCGGCGACTGCATCTTCCGCGTCTGCTTCGCGGATCCTTTCCAAGGCGCCGTGCTCGCCACCTACGCCTGGAAAAACCTCGGTCTCCGCCGCGCCGCCCTCCTCATCGACTCCACGGCGCCTTACTCCGTCGGACTCGCCGAGGTGTTCGCCCAAACCTTCACGGCCCTCGGCGGCGCAATCGTCGCCTCGCAGAAATACAGCGGCGGCGACAAAGATTTTCGCGCCCAACTCACCGCCATCCGCGCCACGCGCGCCGACGCCCTCTTTCTCCCCGGTTACTACGTCGAAGCCGGCCTGGCCGCCCAGCAATCCCGCGAACTCGGGCTGCGCGCCACCCTCCTCGGCGGCGATGGTTTCGAAGCACCCCAGCTGATCGAAATCGGCGGCGCCGCGCTCGAGGGCACCGTCTATTCAACCCACTATTCCGCCGAGAGCCAAGACCCCGCCTCGCGCCGCTTCGTCGCCGCCTATCAAGCCCGCCACGGCTCCGCCCCCGTCGGCCTCGCCGCGCTCACCTACGACTCCGTCCAACTCGTCGCCGACGCCGCGCACCGCGCCGGCACGACCGAGCGGGTCGCCCTGAAAAAAGCCCTCGCCGCCACCCGCGATTTCCCCGGTATCACCGGCCGCACGACGCTCAACGACCAACGCGACGCCCTCAAGGACGCCGCGATCATCACCGTGCGCGGCGGCCGCTGTGTGTTCACGGACTCGGTCCGCCCGTAACGCCCCGGTTCAGGTTCGCCCGCTCGGTCCGATCAAGAAGCCCCGCGGAACTTCCTGCCGCCGCCCGGCTCGCCATTTTGGCCCGCCCGGCCGAGGGCGCGCCGCCACGGCCACTTTGGCCGGACCGCCGCCGGCTCCACCGAAACGCTCGGTTCGGCCGGAAAATCAAGGACCGCGAATCCAACCGCGACGCCTGCAGTTTCTGGCTGGGCTGCATCCGCGCGCCCGCCGACCGCGACGTCGATCCCGCCAAACGGCTCGACGCCCTCCCTCGTTTCGTCCTCTCTCGCTCCTCCCCATGAAATCTGCGCCCCGCCCGCTCGCTGCCTGCCTGATCTTCCTCTCGCTCGTCGCCGCCGCGGCCCTGGCCGCCCCCACCGACGACGTTTACAAGCTCGGCCCCGATTCCCTGGTACAGCCCGGCGTCCCCCAGGGCACCGTCACCGGGTGGAACAAACTTCCGAGCGACGCCTACCCCGGCACCCTCCACGACTACTGCGTCTACGTCCCGGCCCAATACGATGCGGCGCGCCCCGCGTCGCTCATGATCTTTCAGGACGGCCAAGCCTTCGTCCGCGCCACCGGCGACTACCGCGTCCCCACTGTATTCGATAATCTGATCTACCGCCGCGAAATCCCGGTCACGATCGCCGTTTTCATCAACCCCGGCCGCAAGCCCGAGCAACCCGAAGCCAGCGCCGCCGATTGGGGCGACCGCTCCACCAACCGCCCGCAGGAATACAACGCCCTCGACGACAAATACGCCCGCGTGATCGTCGACGAGCTCCTGCCCGTCCTCGCGAAAGCCTACAATCTTTCCGCCAACCCCGACGACCGCGCGATCGGCGGCGCGAGTTCCGGCGCCATCGCCGCGTTCACCGTCGCCTGGCACCGCCCGACCCATTTCCGCAAGGTCCTCAGCACCATCGGCAGTTTCACCAACATCCGCGGCGGGCACGTCTACCCCGACCTCATCCGCCGCAGCGAAAAAAAGCCCATCCGGATTTTCCTGCAGGACGGGCTCAACGACAACCGCGGCCTGCGCGGCACCGGCGCCGAGGCCACCTACGCCCCCGACCGCGACTGGCACGCGCAAAACCGCCGGATGGTCGCCGCCCTCACCGAGCAGGGCTACGACGTGAATTTCACCTGGGGTATCGGGACGCACTCCAACAAACAGGGCGGCGCGATTCTCCCCGACATGCTCCGCTGGCTCTGGCGCGACTACCCGCGCCCCGACGATGCGCGCGACACGAGCAACCGAACCCTGTTCCTTCCCGCCGGCTCGGCTCCGCCCGTCACCCCCGCCAAGACCCCGTAATTCCCGTTCGCCTTCGCCATGCGATTCACGCGATAGGTAGGAGCCTGCTTGCAGGCGATGGCTCGGGGCTGAATCGCCTGCACGCCGGCTCCTGCCTTCCGGCAGATCAGTCTCCACGTGATCGCGAAGGGGCATCAGCCCGCCGCCCACGCTCAGCGCCGCACCGGCGCGCTCGCACCCGCTTGCTTCGCCGCCTCCGGCGCGACCAGCCGGATCCCTGTCTTCTCAATCACGATCTGGCCGGATTTGAACAACACGCCGATCGCCTGCTTGAACGCTTTCTTGCTCACCCCGAAGGTAGCCCGGATTTCCTCCGGCGGACTGTTGTCATGCAGCGGCAGGCGCCCGCCGGGCGCCAAACGGAGAGTCGCCGCAATTTTGTCCGTGACCGGCACGATGCGCTGGTACCCGACCCGCCCGCGATCCAGCGCCAAATCGATTTTGCCGTCCGGTCGCACCGTGCGCACGTATCCGTCCAACGGTTGCCCGATCGTGAGCGGTCCCGGCAAATCACCGTGGTAGAGCAAACCGCGATGCGTGTGATTCACCGCCGCGTTGTAGCCGAGCGGAGATTCACCAATCACCAAAATCTTGACCGCCTGCCCCTCGGCGTAAACCGGCGGAGTGAGGTTGAGATACCGGTTGAGCCGGGAGCTCGCGATGATGCGGTCCGTCCGTGGGTCCAACGCCACGTGCACCACCAACCAGTCCCCCTCCTGCAACGGCGCGGACTGTTCGCGGATCGGCAACAAGAGATCCTTCTCTAGGCCCCAATCCAGAAAAACTCCGATGCGCGGATTTACGCTCACGACCCGCAAAAAAGCGAATTCACCGACCGCCGCATACGGCGCCTCGGTCGTCGCGACCAACCGGTCCTCGGAATCCCGATAGACAAACACATCCACGAGACTCCCGACCGTCGGGCGGCTCGTCAGATAGCGCCCCGGCAACAGAATTTCCCCATGCGCTCCGCCGTCGAGGTAGAAGCCCGGCGTGGCTTCGCGCACGAAGGGGAGCTGGTTGCGTTTGCCGATGAGTGCCATGTGATCCGGCACCGTGGCCGGAAGCCCGCCCCATGGGGAGGTAATTCTCGCACCAAGTTTGGCCGAGGGCGCATCTCAGTTTCTTGCGGCGCTCAGTTTCCCCCGGGCCGTGCGCTCCGCGCGCGGCTCAACGCGTCACGCCACGACCCGCCCTCCGCCGCCCGCAGAGCGGCCGGCCCACCTCGGATGGCGTTTGCAGGAAAATGATGCGCCCTTCGACCAATCGCTTCCCGAGGCGGCAAAAGCGCCAGTCCGTGCTTGGGTCGGGGGCCACATCCCGCGAACCGGACAAAAAAAGAGTCCGCCGTATACCCCTATACGGCGGACATTACTTTCTTAGTTACCCCATCCTCCGCTAAGCGGAGGACTTGGGCCAGACCCTGATCGCGATCCGGTAGGGCACAACCTCAATCGCCCCCTCCCGGCATGCCAGTAGCCAGCCGCTGACGCGGTATTAGCGCGGACTGCCCGCGGCAAACCGAAGTCGCCTCGTGCACGCTCGTACCCTGAGCGCGGCACGGACGGCAGTCCGACCTCCTCCGCGGACCTTTCCCGGACTTTCGTGGACTCGCGCTGTCCCCGAGGGATTCTGTTGCATGCCGCTTCCCCGCCGTCGTTAAGTTTTCCGTCGTGCCGACTGTTCCCTCCCCCACCAACACCGCTCGCCTTGGGTCCGTGGTCATCGCCGCCGGCCTCCTGGTCCTCGCGGCGTTTGCCGCCTATCACAATAGTTTTTCGGGTCCCTTCATCTACGACGACATTGCCGCCATCAAGGAGAACCCGACGATTGTGGACCTCTCCCAGCTGTCGAACGTGCTGACGCCACCGAACGACAGCGGCATCACGGTCAACGGTCGCCCGTTGCTCAATCTCTCGCTCGCGATCAACTACGCCCTCGGGGGCACGGACGTCGCCGGCTATCACCTCGTCAATTTTGTTATCCATGTCCTGGCGGGCCTCACGCTCTTCGGCGCCATCCGCCGGACCTTGGACTTGCCCTTGCTGCGCCCGCGTTTTGGGGCGGCCGACACGGCCCTTCCGCTCGCCTTCTGTATTGCCTTGCTGTGGACGGTCCACCCGCTCCAAACCGAGTCCGTCACCTACGTCGTCCAGCGCGCCGAATCGTTGGTCGGTCTGTTCTACCTGATCACGTTTTATTGTTTCCTGCGCTCGGTCTCATCGGACCACCCCGCGCGGTGGCAGGCCTTGGCCGTGCTGGCGTGTTTCTGCGGCATGACGACCAAGGAAGTCATGGCGTCGGCCCCGCTGCTGGTCTTGCTGCTGGATCGGGCCGCCGTCAGCGGCACATTTCGCGCGGCCTGGCAGCGCCACCGCCGGCTCTACGTCGGGCTCGCAGCCACGTGGCTGCCCCTGGCGTGGTTGGTCGCCGGCACGGGCAACCGCGGCGGCACCGCCGGGCTCGGCGCGGGTGGGATTTCGAGCTGGGACTACGCCCTCACCTCGGCACTCGGTCTGGGAAAATACCTCAAGCTGACGTTCTGGCCCCATCCCTTGGTCTTCGATTATGGCACGGCGCTCGAAAAGGACCTCCTGCCGGTGCTGCCCCAAAGCCTGCTGATCGTCGGTTTGGTCGTCGCGACGGGTTTCGCGCTGAAGCGGCACCCGATGCTGGGTTTCCTGGGCCTGTGGTTTTTTGCCGTCCTCGGCCCCAGTTCGAGCTTCATCCCGATCGCAACCGAGCCCTTGGCCGAACATCGCATGTATCTGCCCCTCGCGAGTGTGCTCACGTTGCTCGTGATAGGGGTCTGGTCTGTGGCCGGCAAGCGTTCCCTCCTCCTGTGGGTGATCCTCGCCGTCGGTGCCGGTTGGCTCACCGTCCGCCGCAACGAAGACTATCAGGACGAGATGTCGCTGTGGCGCGATACCATAACCAAATACCCCTCGAACGCCCGCGCGCACAACAACGTGGGCGAAATTCTCTACCGTCAGGAAAAGTTCGATGAGGCGATCGCCCGTTTTCGGGAGGCCGTGCGCCTCCTCCCCAACTACATCGACGCCCTCAATAATCTGGGCAACAGCCTCTCCGAACAGCATCAGGCCGCCGACGCCTTGGAACCGATCGAACGCGCCCTCCGCTTCAAACCTGGGCATCCGGAGTCCCACAACAACTACGCCAACGCCCTCTATCAACTCGGCCGCAAGGACGAAGCCGTGGTCCACTATCGCGAAGCGCTGCGCTTCAAGCCCACCTTTGCCGACGCCCACAACAACCTCGGCGTCGTGTTGGCCGAGCAAGGACAGGTCGCCGAAGCCATTTCTCACTACGAGGAAGCGCTGCGCCTCAAGCGCGACTATGTCGACGCCCACTACAACTACGCCAACGCCCTCAACCAAAGCGGGCGCACCGCCGAGGCGATGACCCAGTTTGCGGAAACGCTGCGGCTTAAGCCGACGCATGCCGAGGCCAACAACAACCTCGGCAGCATTCTGTTTCAACAGGGCAAGATTGAGGCCGCCAAAGCCCGCTATGAAGCCGCCGTGCGGCT
>CANHJG010000213.1 GCA_947461205.1 Opitutia bacterium | reverse complement strand
CGCGGGTCGCGCAGACGGAGCTATCGCTCGTTTCGCAGCAGTCGCGCAGTTTGGAGATTCCGGTGTGGTACGGCGGCGAGTGTGGTCCGGATCTGGGCGAGGTGGCGGCGGGCGCGGGCGTGAGCCCGGCAAAGGCGGTGGAGCTGCACGCGGGGGCGGACTACCTGGTGCACGCGATCGGTTTTGCGCCGGGTTTCGCCTACCTCGGGGGACTGCCGGAGTGTCTCCATACGCCGCGCCGCGCCACGCCGCGGGTGGGGGTGGCGGCGGGTACGGTGGGCATCGGCGGGGCGCAGACGGGGGTGTATCCGCTGGCGACGCCCGGCGGGTGGAATCTGATCGGCCGGACGCCGCTGCGGCTGTTCGACGCGGGGCGGACCGAGCCTGCGCTGTTGCGGACGGGCGACCGGGTGAAATTTCGCGCGATCAGCGCGGAGGAGTTTGCCGCATGGCGCTGACGGTCATTCGCGGCGGCATGCTGACGACGGTGCAGGACCTCGGCCGCCGCGGGCACCGGGCGGCCGGCGTGCCGCTCGGCGGGGCAGTGGATGCGTTTGCGTTGCGGCTGGTGAATCTGCTGGTGGGCAACGCCGAGGAGGCTGCCGGGCTGGAGTTCACGCTGGTGGGGCCGGAGCTGGAATTTTCGGCCGAGACGACGATCGCGGTGGGCGGCGGGGATTTTGGCGGACCGCTGCGGTGGCAGCCGGTGCGCGTGCGGGCGGGCGAGCGGGTGAAGTTCGGACCGGCGCGGAGCGGCTGCCGGGGTTATCTCGCGCTGGCGGGCGGCATCGAGGTGCCGGCGGTGCTGGGCAGCCGGGGGACGTATTTGCGGGCGAAGTTGGGTGGAGTGGAGGGGCGGGCGCTGCGCGACGGGGACGTGCTGCGCGCGGCGGACATCGCGCGCGAGGTGGTCGGTCGCTGGCACATCGACCAACGTATTCTGCCGGCCTATACGGCGGCGCCGACGGTCCGGGTGGTGCGCGGGGCGCAGGCGGAGGAATTTGACGGTACGTTGACCGACGAAGAATTCACGGTGACGGCCAAGGCCGACCGGATGGGCCTGCGGCTCGCCGGTCCGGCGGTGGTGCGGAGCGGGGCGGCCGAACTGGTTTCCGCCCCGGTGGTGCCGGGCACGGTGCAGGTGCCGCCGGACGGGCAGCCGATCGTGCTGCTGGCGGACGCGCAGACGATCGGGGGTTATCCGCAGCTCGCCCACGTCGCGAGCGTGGATCTGCCGCTCTTGGCGCAGTTGCGGCCGGGCGACACGGTGCGGTTCAGCGAGGTGCCGTTGGCCGCCGCGCACGAGCTGGTGCTGACGCGCGAGCACGCGCTGGCGATGTTGCGCGAAGGGCTCGCCGGAAAAGTTGGCTGACATGCAAGCGCGCCTCGACCTCAACTGCGACCTCGGGGAGGGCGCCGGCCACGATGCCGAGCTCATGGGGCTGATCACGTCGGCCAACATCGCGTGCGGGGCGCATGCCGGCGACGCGGCGACGATGGCGGCGACGGTGGCGCTGGCGCGGCTGCGCGGCGTCGCGATCGGGGCGCATCCGGGATTTGAGGACCGGGAGAATTTCGGGCGGAAGGAAGTCCCGCTATCGGCCGCCGCGGTCGGCGCGTTGGTGGCGGGGCAGGTGGCGGCGTTGCGCGCGCTCGGTCCCGTGGGGCATGTGAAGGTGCACGGCGCGCTTTACCATCTCGCGGCGCGCGAGGCGCGGTGGGCGGACGCCGTGGCGGAGGCGGTGCGCGCCACCGACCCGACGCTGGTATTGTTTGCCCTCGCCGGCAGCGAACTGGTCCGCGCGGGCACCGAGCGCGGGCTGCGCGTGGCGCGCGAGGTGTTCGCCGACCGGACTTACCAGCGCGACGGCTCGCTCACGCCGCGGTCGCGGGCGGGCGCGTTGATCGAAGACGAAGCGATCGCGGTGGCGCAGGTATTGCGCATGGTGCGCGAGGGCGTGGTGCGCGCCACGGACGGAACGGACGTGGCGATCGGGGCGGACACGGTATGTCTGCATGGAGACGGCGCGCAGGCGGTGGCGTTTGCGCGGCGGCTCAACGGGGAATTGCGGCGAGCGGGAATCGAACTCCGGGCGTTCGGCCCCTGATCAAACCGAGCGGTATCCTCGGGCGCGCCGTCGGGTGCGCGCGGCGGTGCGACCCGTTGCGCGTGGCGCGGGCCGCGGGCGGGCGGACCGCCTGAACCCGATCACCGGCGCGCGCGACGTTACAGGCGGGCGGCCTCGACCGTGAGCGCACAGATGTCGTCGTCGAACTGCGCGCGCCCGGTGAAGGCGACGATTTCGGCGACGAGTTGGTCCAGCAAGGCGGCGCCCGGGACGCCGGTGCGTTGGGCGAGGAAGGTGCGGAGCCGGTCTTCGCCAAACTGGCTGCCGGAAGCGTCGCCGGCTTCGAAGAGGCCGTCGGTGTAGCCGAGGAACACGTCGCCGGGGGCGAACGAGCTTTCGTGGTTGGTGTAGACGAAGTCCTCGATGAGGCCGGTGGCGGGTTCGGGGTCGGCGAGCAGCAGGTGTTCGACGGCGCCGGTGGCGGCGCGGAGGAGGAGGGGCGGCGGGTGGCCGGCGTTGCCGAAGGCGAGCGTGCGGGCGGCGCTGTCGACGACGCCGTAGAACGCGGTGGCGAAGACGGGCTGGCCGGTCTGGTGCACGATGGGCATCAGAGCGCGGTTGATCTCGCCGAGGACTTGGGCGGCGTCGCGGGCGTGCGGGCCGACTTCCTCGACGATGCCGCGGATGAGGGCGGTGAGCAGGCCGGCGCGCACGCCGTGGCCCATCACGTCGCAAACGAGAATGCCGCAGCGGGTGTCCGACAGGCGGACGATGTCGAAAAAATCGCCGCCGAGGGTGGAGGCGGGGACGTAGCGGTGGGCAAAGCGGAAGGCGCTGGCCGCGGGGGCGACGCCGCGGGGAAAGACCGGATAAGTTTGCGAGAAAAAGGCCTCCTGGATTTGCCGGGCCATGCGGACATCGGCCTCCATCTCCTCGGTGCGGTGCCGCAGTTCCTGCTCCATCCGCTTGCGCTCGGTGATGTCGTGACTGATGCCGACGACGCCGATGATTTTGTGCTGAAGATCGCGGAACGGGACCTTCGTGGTGAGAGACCAGCGGACGCGGCCCTCGGCGCCGAAGTTGGAGCGTTCGTGGTCGATGATCGGCGTGCCGCTGGCGATGACGCGCCGGTCGTCGTCCATCGCCTGTTGGCCGCGTTCGCCGGGGAAGAAATCGAGCGTCGTGCGGCCGCGGGCCTCCTCCTGGTGGTCGACGCCGAGGGTGCGCAAGTGGGCCTGATTGTTGATGAGGTAGTGAAACGCGGTGTCTTTGACGAAAATGCGGCTGGGGAGGTGATCGATGATTGTGCGGAGCAGCATGCGTTCCTCGTTCAGTTTGTCCTCGGCCTGCTTGGTGGCGGTGACGTTGCGGGTAACGCCGAAGGTACCGATGATCCGGCCGGTATCGTCGCGCCACGGCATTTTGGTGGTGGAGCCCCAGGCCTCGGTGCCGTCGCGTTTGGTGATGCGCTGGACTTCCCCGATCATCGGGCGGCCAGTGTAAATGATCACTTGTTCCTCGGTGAACGCGCCCTGCGCATGGGCGTGGGAGAAGAAATCGAAATCGGTCTTGCCGATGACGTCTTCCGGCGCGGCGACGCCGAGCCAGGTGGCGTGGGCGCGGTTGACGCGGACGAAGCGGCAGTGGAGGTCTTTGAAATAGATCCGGTCGGGGATGTTCTCCATCAACAGGCGCAGAATCGCGGAGTCGAGGGACTCGGCGGAGTCGGCGGATGAGGGGGGGCCGGAAGGCGATTCGCTCATGAAAGGCGGGGAAAGTGGCATGGGCCGGCGCGGCACGCAATCACGGTGTGCGGGGTCGCGGCGGGTTGGCGGGGCAGGGTAGGCCTACACCCCATGGCAGTGGCGCCGCCCGGCGGCCATAGTGGAGCCGAACTCCCGCGAGTGCAGCCGGCGGCCAGGGGCCAGCCGGCCCGCGTGGCGGGTGGTGTCTTTGCCAAAATTTCTCCTCTTATGAAGACCCCCTCGCCTCCCCGCCACCATCCCCGGTCCGGCAGCTCGCCGAAAATGCCGACGGGCATCATAGGCTTGGATGCGATCACCCGCGGCGGTCTGCCGCGCGACCGCAACACGGTGATCGTCGGCGGCCCGGGTTGCGGCAAGACGGTGCTGGCCCTGCAGATGCTGGTGAACGGGGCGCGTGATTACGGGGAGCCGGGGATCTTCGTGGCGTTTGAGGAGAATTCGCGCCAGATCATCGGCAACGCGGCTAGCTTCGGGTGGAATCTGGCGGAGTTGGAGCGCAAGAACCTGTTCTTTCTCGATGCGCGGGTGCGGCCGGAAAATGTCACGGCGGGCAGCTTCGACCTGGTGGGGCTGCTGGCCGGCACGTTGGCGAAGGCGAAGAAGATGCGCGCCAAGCGGATTGTGTTCGATTCGATCGATGTGTTACTCTCCCTGTTGAATCATCTGCCGAAGGAGCGGCAGGAGCTTTACCGGCTGTCCGACTGGCTTTCGACGAGCGGGATGACTGGCCTCATTACGATCAAGCGGGAGGAGGGCGAACTGTCGATGGCGCCGCGCTACGGTTTTCTCCAGTTCACGGCGGACTGCGTGGTGCAGCTGAGCCATCAGACGGTGGAGCGCGTTTCCCAGCGGGAGCTGCAGGTGCTCAAATACCGGGGTTCGGGCTTCTCCGAAAACGCCGCACCGATGGTGATCGGACCCTCGGGGATCGAGGTCGCCCACGTGAGCGCCCACGAGCGGGCGTTCCCGGTCTCGAAGCGGCGCGTGACGACCGGGATCGCGCGGCTCGACGCGATGTTGGGCGGGGGCTATTTTCGGGGCTCCTCGGTGTTGGTCACGGGCGCGCCGGGCACGGCGAAATCGACGCTGTGCGGCATCTTTCTCGCGGCGGCCTGCCAGCGGGGCGAGCGCGCGCTCTATGTCAGCTTCGATGAGACGGCAGCGGAGCACGTCCGCAATCTGACGTCGGTCGGGGTCGATCTGCAGACGCATCTCACCAGCGGCCGACTGAAGATTTACGCCGTGCAGACGGAGGCGAGCAGCATGGAGGAGCACTTGCTGGAAATCCAAGCGTTGATCCAGGCGCAGCGGGCGCGCGTGGTGGTGTTCGATCCGCTGTCGTCGCTGTTCCGGTCGGGCACGGCGGCGAGCGCGCTCAATGCAGCGGAGCGCGTGCTGCATCTGGCAAAGCGTGAGGGCGTGACCACGATTTCGACGAGCCAGCTGGGCAGTTCGGAGATCCGGATCGAAGCCGCATCGGTGGAGGTATCGACGATCGCGGACACCTGGATCCACCTGAGTTATACGGTCCAGGCGGGGGAGCGGAACCGCGCGCTGACGATCGTGAAATCGCGGGGGATGAAGCACTCGAACCAGGTGCGGGAGCTGGTGCTGAGCGACGATGGTGCGACCTTAACGGACGTCTACACGGCAAACGGCGAGGTGCTGATGGGCACGATGCGCTGGCAGCGGGAGCTGGCGGAGGAGTCGGACCAGGAGCGCAAACGGCTGGAGGTCGGGCGCCGGCAGCAGGTGCTCAAGCTGGCGGCGGCGGAATTGTCGGCGCGCGCCGCGGCGCTGGACCGGGAAGTGGAGCTGAACCGGTTCGAGGTGGCCGCGCTGTCCGGCGAAGAGACGCGGCGGATCGATCAGTTGGGCGTGTTCCGGACCGACCTGCGGCAGCGGCGCAGCGCCGATCAGAAATCCCCGGCGGCGAAAACCGAGGTTGCCAAGCCATGAGTCCGACCCGCCCAGCCAACGCGCCCCGTGGGGCCGAACCCCGCGGTCTGGTGCTCCGCCTGTATGTGGCGGGCCGCCTGCCCTGTTCCGTGGAGGCCGAAGCCAACTTGGAAATCTTGGTGGCGGAGCAGAACGGGGATCGGCCCACGGTGGACATTGTGGACGTGCTGCTCGAACCCGAACGCTCCCTGAGCGACGGCATCATTGTCACGCCCACGTTGGTGCGGCTCGCGCCGCTGCCGGTGGTGCAGATCCTCGGCGCGCTCTCCAACCTGGGGCTCGTGCGCGCGACGCTCGGGCTCGCCACCCGGACGAACGACGATGCGCTCTG
>CANHJG010000212.1 GCA_947461205.1 Opitutia bacterium | reverse complement strand
TTCACCACCTCGGGGTGCTGTGCGAGGACGTTGTTTTTTTGACCGTAGTCGACGCTGAGGTCGAAGAGCTGCCAATTCGGCGTGCGGCCACCGGTTTCGCTGACCATCGCCCAGCGCGTGTTGCGCACGGCGGCGACTTTGAACTTAGCCTCGTTGGGATCGCTGAGTTTCGGCCAGCGGCCCTGGTGGGTGAATTGGTAGCGGTCGGGCAATTTGGCGGCGGGATTTTGGAGCACGGGCACGAGGCTGCGGCCCTCGATTTGGGACTGCGCGACGGCGGCGGGAACCTTGGCGCCGGCGATGGCGGCGAGCGTGGGGAAAAAATCGATGTGGGCGGAGAGCACGCCACAGTCGGCGGGCTGGAGCGTGCCGGGCCAGCGCCAGAAGGAATTCGCGCGGGTGCCGCCGAGCCAAGCAGAGCCCTTTTGTCCGCGCATGTCGGCGTTGAATACTTTCACGCCGGCGGTGCCGCCGTTGTCGTTCATGAAGATGACGAGGGTGTTTTGGGCGATGCCCCACTCGTCGAGTTTGGCGAGGAGCCGGCCCACGTTTTGGTCGATATTGTGGATCATCCCGAAGAAATTTTCGGTGGCGGGCTCGAGGCCCTTGCCCTCGTAGAGCGCGCGGTCCTCAGGGCGGGCGATGTAGGGTCCGTGGGGGGTGTTCGACGGGATGTAGGCGAAGAAGGGTTTTTTCGCGCGGCGCTGGGCGTCGATCCATTGGGTGGCCTGGGCGTAGAAGAGGTCGGTGCAATAGCCCGAGGTTTTCTCGAACTTTCCGTTGTGGAGCAGGGCGGGGTTAAAATACGTGTTGCCGGGTGCATCGCCGCAGGAGCCGGGATAAATCTGGCCGATGCCGCCGCCGCCATGGATGTAGACCTCGTCGAACCCGCGGCGATTGGGCTGATACTCCGCTTCGTCGCCGAGGTGCCACTTGCCGAAAATCCCCGTGGTGTAGCCGGCCGACTGCAGCACCTGCGGCAGCGTGGTGGCGGCGAGGGTCATGCGCTCGCGCTCGAGAATCGTGTGGGTGATACCGTTCTTGAATTCATGGCGACCGGTGAAGAGGGCGCTGCGCGTCGGAGAGCACGTGGGGCTGACGTGGAAATCCGTGAAGCGCACGCCCTCGGCGCGGAGCCGATCGAGGTGGGGTGTTTTCAGGATGGGATTCCCGTGGGCGGAAATGTCGCCGTAGCCCTGATCATCCGTGAGGATGAAAAGAATATTGGGCTGGGCGCCGACGATGGGTTTCCCGGGAGCGGCGGCGTGGCTGAAGGCCGCGCAGGCCAGCAGTGAGGCGATGAGGAGGAGGCTTTTCATGGGGTGGTGGAAATGAACCGGAAGAAACAATGGGTGCGATGGACGGAGGTTGGCGGAAAAATCAGAACGTGCCCTTGAGACCGAAGGTCCAGAGCGAGCCGAAGTCGAGGCGGGAGCGGAACTGGGCGTGCGCGGGCGTACTGGGTCCGGAGATTTCGGTGTCCTCGGTGGCGTCGTTGAGGTTGCGCAGATTGGTGAAAAGGGCGAGGCGGCGCGTGAGCGAATACTCGCCGGACACGTCGATATAGAGTCGCTTCGAGCCCCAGTTGTAGGTGCCGGGCTCGATGCTCGCACCGGTGGCCACGATGGCGCGACGCTGACGGCCGCGATAGTTCCAGTTGATGCGAAGATTGTAGCCCGGGCGCGTGAGGCTCACGCCCCAACTGCCGCTGCGCGGAATATAGCCGGCGAAGTTGGCGGTCGCGGTGGCGTCACCGGTGACGCGCTGCGCGCTGGCGTTGGCGAAGACCTGCACGCCGCGCGCCCAAGACGGCAGACCGGTGAGGGCCTGTTTGTAGCTGAAGTCGACCCCGGTGAGGCGGACTTTGCCGGGGAGATTATATTGGGTCGTGACGTCGAACTTGTCGTAAAGCGCGGGATCGAGGCCGTAGAGGGCGAGAAACTCGGGGGTCGCGTTGAAGACGGTACCGCCGAAGAAATTCGTGATGTCGCGGCGGAACCCGCCGACGGAAATTTGGCCGACGCCCGCGAAATAATATTCGAAGCGGGCGTTGGTGGTTTCCGCGCTCCACGCCTTGATGCCGGCGTTGTTGACGACGATGCGGTTGGCGGGATTGGACGCGTCGCTGTCGGGATCGGGGAGCGTGAGGCCGCCAGCGTATTGATTCAGATCGGGCCGGCCGACGGAGGAATAACGCGCGGCACGGATGATGAGATTTTCGCGGAGGTTGAGCGAGGCGTTGAGGCTGGGGAAGAGGCGGAGGTATTCCTTTTCGACGTGAGTGCCGCGTTGCAAGAACGTGAGCTGGGAGACGGCGAGGGCGTTCGTCGTCGGGAAAATGAGCAACGGCGTGCCGTTGGCGGCGCGGAGGACTCGGCCGCCGGCGTCGCGCTGATAGTTGCGCGTGGCGTCGGTGAGCGGGCCCTCGGCGTTGATGTTAGTCTGCTCGGCGCGGAGACCGCCGACGAGTTTGAGGCGGCGCTCGAACAACGCGACGTCACCCCGGAGGAACGCCGATGAGACGGCTTCCTCGGTGTGTTTGGAGTTGGTGACGGAGGCGCGGTAGCGGGCGTTTTCGTCGAAGGTGAGATGGGTGGGGTTGGCGCGAGAGTAATCGAGCAGACGGCTGGTGCCGACCCATTGGATGCGCGGGAAGCCGTAGGGGTGGGCGCGCTCGGACAACTCGGGCGCCCAGAACGGCGATGCCGCGTCATCGGTGCCGAGGGGGGTGGTGCTGGCGCGGCCGTCGCGGCCGACGAAACTGTAGGTGCGGTTGTCGTCGGCGCGGAGGTCGCGCACGCCTTCGCGGCGGTCGAGCCCGGCCTTGAGGGTGACGGGCACGCGCCACAGGAAGTCGCGCTGGAGGTTGGCGAAGAGGGTGCGCTGCTGGTCGTTGTTTTCGGGCTGGCCGCTGCCCGCGCCGGTTACCGCGTAGTTGGCCAGGTTGTACGGATCGAGCGGGGTGCCGGTCGCGCCGTCGGTCACGGTGATGCGGTTGGGCCGCAGGTAGAAAATATCGTCGAAGGCCACGGTCACGCCGGTGCGCCGGGCGGCGGTGTTCTGAAAGTAGCCGCGCTCGAGGTCGCCGCCGTTGTAGCGGGCGCGGGAATAGCCGGCGCCGGCCTCGGCTTTCCACACCGGTCCGTCGTGCCGCCAGCGGAGGGTGGGCAGGTAGGTTTGGTTTTTGCGGTAGCCGCCGGCGTTGGCCATCACGAGGTCGCCCAAGGCCGTGGTGCCGCGGGTCGAGAACGGCGTGAAATTTCCGGGCAGCACGCCGCCGACATTGAAGGTGAGGGTCTGGCTGAGATAGTCCTCTTCGAAGCGGGAGGCTTGGACCGAGAGCGAAAGCGTGTCGTGGCGCGCGAATTTGAAATCGAGGGTGGCGGCGAGGGAGTGGCGGGTGGTTTCCTTGAGGCCGCCACGCACGGCGAACGAGGAGAGGTAGGGCTGGTCGGGCGTGGTGTGGGGAAACGTCGTGCCGTTGGTGACGGTCCCGACCCCGCGCCACGTGTTGGTGACCTGATCCTGGCCGGCGAACTGGCTGGTGCGACCACCGGAGAGCGTGAAACCGAAACGTTTGTTCACCGGTACGATCCACGAGAAGTCGAAGCCCGGGGGCGCCTTGCTGCGGCGGTCCTCGCGTGGGCTGGGCGTGGCGTGGAGTTCCTTGCGATGGTCGCGCATCATCACGTACAGGCTGCCATTGAAGACGGGCCGCGAGCGCTCGAAGGCGCTGCGGGGAACCATGTTCACCGAGCCGGCGAGCGCGGCCCCGGACGTATCCGGCGTCGGAGAGAAGGAAACCTCGACGCGCGAGATGCCATTGATGGAGACCATGTCGACGGCGGAGGCGCGAGAAATGCCGCTGATCGCGGTCGCGAGGCTGAAGCCGTCAAGCGTCACGGGGACGTTGTCGGCGGGCGCGCCGTTGATGGAGATCTCGCGGGCGTTGCCGCCGGCGTACTCCATGGTGACGCCGGGGAGAAACTTCAGGAATTCGCCGACGTGTCCCTCGGCGACCGTGCCGAACTCATCGGTGGAGACGACGGTCTTGAGGTTGGAGGCGAAGCGCTGCTCGTTGATCGCGATGGCGGAGGCCTCCATTTCCTTGGAGGTGGACACGACGAATTGGCCGAGTTTCACGACCTCGTTGGGCGCGCCCCGTTGCCCGGCCAACGACAATTTGACGTCGTGTTGGGCGACCTGCGAGGGGGCGACGGCAACCGGGTCCGTCTGGAGCGTCATGCCGGTGTAGAACAGCTTCACCTGGGCGGTGCCGGTGGGCACGCCGTCGAGGCGATAGCCGCCGGTGGCATCGGTGAAGGTTTCGAGCGAGGTGCCTTCGACGGTGACGCGAACGCGTTCGAGAAAGCTATCGCCGGCGGCATTCGTGACGCGCCCGGTGATCGATCCGGTGGGGATGGGGGCCGTTTGCGCCGAGCACTCGAAGCGGATGGCTGAGAGGCAGAGGAGGAGCGCGAGTGAAAGGCGGAGAAGCGTGCAGGGTAGTGGCATTGGGTAGGAGGAGGTGGGCACTTTGGTGGAAACCGATACGGGGTTAGAAATTCCCCTTGAAACCAATCGTCCAGAGCGAGCCGAAGTCCTGGCGGCTGCGGAACTGGGCGTGGGCGGGGGTGAGGGGGCCGGTGATCTCGACGTCTTCGGTGGCGTCGTTGACGTTGCGGAGATTGGCGAAGAGCGCGAAGCCGCGCCGGAGAAAATACTCTCCTTGGAGGTCGAGGTTCAGCTTTTTTGAGTTCCATGTGTAGCTCTGGGGATCGGTGGCCAAGCCGCCACCCGTGCGCTGGCGACCGCGATAGTTCCAGTTGGCGCGCAGGTTGAATTTTTGGCGGGTCAGGCTCGCGCCCCAGCTGTAGGTGCGCGGCACGTAGCCGTAGAAATTATCCGAAGCCTCACCGGTCACACGCTGGGCGCTGGCGTTGGCGAAGACCTGCACGCCGCGCGCCCACGGCGGAAGCATGGTGAGCGCCTGCTTGTAGCTGAAATCGACGCCACTGGTTTTCACCGTGCCGGGGATGTTGCGCTGCGTGGCGACATCGAAGCTGCCGTAAACGGATGAATCGAGACCGTAGAGTTCGAAGAACTCATCTGGCGCGCGGAACGTCACGGCGTCGAAGAAATTTTTGTAGTCGCGGCGGAAACCGCCGATGGAAATCTGGCCTACGCCTTGAAAATAATACTCGAGGCGGGCGTTCACGGTGCGGGCAGTCCAAGCCTTGATGCCGGCGTTGTTGACGACGATGCGGTTGGCGGGGCCGGCGGGGCTCTCGGTGTCGGGCAGGGTGACGCCGCCGGCGTATTGGTTGAGATTGGGGCGGCCGACGGACTGATAGGCGGCCGCGCGAGCGATGAGATTTTCGCGCGCGTGGTAGGTCGCGTTGAGACTGGGGAAGAAGCGGAGGTATTCCTTTTCGGTGTGGGTGCGGCGCTCGAGGAAGGTGAGCCGGGAGGCGGCGAGCGCGTCGGTGGTGATGGGCACCGTCACGCGGCGGGCGGGATCCGCGGGCGTGGGGCTGGGCACGGTGATGACGCGACCGGAGGTGTCGCGCTGGAAATTGCGGATCGGGTCGTTGAGTGGACCGTCGGCGGTGACGTTGGTCTGCTCGGCGCGGAGGCCGCCGATGAGTTTCAGCCGGCGTTGCAACAGTTCGATGTCGCCGCGCAGGTAGGCGGAGGAAATTGTTTCCTGGGCGAACTTGGATGCGGTGACGATGGAGCGATACTCGGCGTTGGCATTCGGGACGAAGTGCGCGGAACTTCTCCGGTAGGATTCGAGTACGGCCTCGTTGCTGATCCACTCGATGCGCGGGAAGCCGAAGGGCGCGACGCGCGTGGCGGCGCCGGCGTCGAGGAAGGGCAGCGCCGTGTCGTCGCCGCCGGTGAGCGTCGTGCTGGGGCGACCATCGGGGCCGACATAGTTGAAGGACGACGTGAAGCCCTGGAGATCGCGCTGGGAGCGGCGCACGTCGAATCCGGCCTTGAAGACGACGGGCACGCGCCAGTCGAAGGTGCGGCGGAGGTTGGCGTAGGCGGTGCGCTGCGTGTCGGAGTTGTGCTGCTCGCTGCCGGTGGTGGAGAGCAGCGCGTAGTTGGCGAGCTTGTAGGGATCGAC
>CANHJG010000211.1 GCA_947461205.1 Opitutia bacterium | reverse complement strand
CAAACCGTCGTCGCTGATCCGACCCGGTGAAACGCCCAAGCAGGCGATGGATCGGCGTCTCGCCGCGATGAGCGCGGCGCGAGCTAACCGAGGTGACGCCAACTGAAATGCGCGTCGGAGCTTTCCGACCACGGGCGGTGAGACATTTCGCGGCATACCGGCAGCAAGCCGGAAGTGAGCGCCGAATCCGAGGCCGCGCAGCGCACATTCAGTTACGCCAATGTTCGCTCAGTCGGTCCCGTTCGGCGGCAATGAGCCGTGCATGCGGATCATGCTCGGCGAGGAGCAGAGGCAGGCGCGTGTCCAGCGCGCGGCGGATGGTCGGTGTCCCGAGATAGCCCGGTGCGCGTTGCTCGAACCATGCGACCGTAGACCGCGCTTTTCTGTCCGCGTAGTCCGCGAGGCGCCGGTAATGCGTCCCGCTTTTCCATCCCCAGTCGGCGGCGGCCGTTTCGCTCCAGCGAGCGATTTGCGCCGCCAAAGTTGTCTTCGTGGCCTGAGCGCGGAGCGACGGGAGCGCGTCGAGCAGGCGACCGTCGCCGGCGTGGTGACGTTTACTTTTGGATTGAAGGCGGGTGAAAAACGACCGCCACCACCACTCCGGTTCCACTCGGGCCATCATTGCCGGAATCGAACTATCGGCAGCATCGTCGAAGAAATTGTCGGCAATGCCGTGACGCGGATGAGCCTTCCAGTAGGCGCGCGCGGCGGCGCGCTCGACGCGTTCGACTTCGGCGGCGTGTCGTTGGCGGGCGGCTAGAAATGCCGTCTGGAGATCGCGCACCTCGGGGGGAAGCGTAAAGGGAAAGACGGGTGCGCGATGGTGGTGCTCCGTGAAATAGCGTGCCTGCGCGGCTTCCATCGAAGTGCGCAACGTAATGTAGGCCGGTCCGCCGGCGCGGTCGTAGGTGGGTTCGACCACGCGCTGCCGGAGAAGCATCAGTTCCGGTGACAAGTGTCGCAGCTGCCGTTCGTTGATAGCTCGGCTGATCGCCGCGACAAACGGCGCGGCAAGTTCGGGTTCAGCGTTGAAGCAACGCGGCAACGGCGAAGCTTCGAACGCGCGGCATACACGCCAGTCGGTCAAGACTTGCGCCCAAGAATCGAAGCCCGTGGGGAGAGTGAGTTGCAACGGCAGGTATTGTATCACGACAGGCAATCGTGCCCGAAACGGGGGCGCGGCCGGCACCGGGAACAAGGTCGCGCCGGACTCCGCGTTGCTGCGTCCCGGCGCGACCCTGTTCCCTCGAAGGCCGGCTGTGCCCGGAACGGCCACGGGAGATCGGGGCCGGAGCGCTGCGCTCGCGACCGCTCCGCCTGCGGCTCCGTCGGTCGCGTCCGGCCCCGACCACCCGCGGCTCGTCCGGGGGAGGCGATGAGAATCTATTCCACATGCGATGGCAGCATCGTCACGACCGTGCGCGCGCGGTCCAGACTGGCTGCCATCGTAACACCGCAATCCCGCAATCTGACTTCGCGCGTGTGGTCGGTCGCGTTTGGGTTTGTTCGCGCCTCAGTTGGATTTTCGAAGCGCTTTTTTCTGTGAGGGGCTACGTTCGCGGCGTGGGCTCGGCTAAGTTGGAGTCGGCGGACCTCCGCGCGTCGATCCCTGCGACGCTTCGCCACGCCCCGTCCCGCGTCGGGCGCAGGCGGGGCTAACTGGGGCTCACGCCGCCCCAGCCCCGGATTGTATCCCAGGCAGAAACGGGACGAGCGCACATTGGGCGCGCTTAGTGTTCGCGGCGCGGCATGGTCATCGTCTGACGGCGGCACTACATCATCGGCGTATGAATCATTCATCGCTATGAACTCAGCCTTCTCGACGGCATCGGCTCCGATAACGCCCGGAAGACCTCTACCGGCCACGACGTCGCCTTTTGATCCCACGCGCTTCGACCATTTGAGCGAAGCGGAAATCCTGCGCCGGATTGGGGAATTGCTCGCGACCGCGTTGGTGCGCAGCGGGCAGTTAACGCGAAGTCCAAAAACATTGGCGGGGCGTTCTTCAACGCCCGTGGCGGCAGGCGCCGATTGGATGGATTTGATTGGCGATCCGATTGAGCGGCAGCTCGCGCGTTATTTGCAATGTGCAGGACCGACCGCTCCGCGGCAATTGATTGCTGCTCTCGGCCTGAGCCGTCGCACGGCGGCCCGGAAACTGACACGGCTGCGGGCCAGCGGCATTTGTGAGGTGATCGGCAGCACCCGAGGCGCGCGTTACCAGCTGCGCGCCGATCACAGCAGCAATTGAAATCGCCGTCAGGGGCGAAGGGCGTTACTTATTTACTACCAACATAGTGTTTGAAATACGCCGAATAGGCGTTCAACTACCATAATGTTAGCATTAAAAACCGAGACCGAGGTAGCCTTGGAATTGGCCGCCAGAGTGCGCACGACGCGGCTGCAATTGGGTTGGTCGCAGGATGAACTCGCGCGCCGGGCCGGGCTGAGACCGTCTACTTACCGTCTGTTCGAGCAAACTGGCAGGATTGCGCTGATCCGTTTGTTGCGCGTGCTCTCGGTCTTGGATCACTTGCGGGACGTCGACCAAGTGTGCGCGCTCCCAGATGCGCCGCGTTCCCTTGATGAACTGCTTGTGCCCAAGCGGCAGCGTGGACGGAGGGTCAAACATGCTTAACGTCGCCTATCACGGAGAACCGGTCGGTCGCTTGGTCGAAGGCAGTGGCCGTATTTTCTTCGAATACGACTCCGCTTGGCTCGCTCGGGGTCATGATCTGTCGCCGTTGCATTTGCCGCGCAAACCGGGGGTGCAGTATTACCATGCCAAGAGTTTCGACGGCCTGCCCGGGCTGTTTCACGATTCGCTCCCGGATTCGTGGGGCGCGAAGCTCATGGAGATGCGTTTTGCGGAAAAAGGCATCAAGCCGAACAAGGTGACGCCGTTGATGCGGCTCGCGTATGTCGGTCAGCGCGGGATGGGGGCGTTGACGTATGAGCCGGCGTGGCCGGAGCCTGGTTTGTCTCCCAAGTTTCAGCAGACAAAACTTGTCGTGCTGGAGCGCGAAGCCCGTGCGGTTGTAGCCGGGTCGGCCGGCAAGGTGCTCGCCCATCTGGTCGAAGCCGGCGGCACTGCCGGTGGCGCCTACCCCAAAGTCGTGATCGCGGTGAACGACCGCGTGCCCGACGAGGTGCTCTATGGCGGCGGTGAGTATCCGGCCGGTTATACGCCGTGGCTCGTGAAGTTTGACCTGAGCGAACAAAACACGATCGGCCCCATGGAACACGCCTACGCGGCGATGGCCCGTGCAGCGGGCATCGCGATGCCGGAAACGCGGCTGTTTGCTGTGCTGGATCGGTCGGGCAAGGTTCGTCGGCATTTCGGGGTAAGGAGGTTCGACCGTGACGGCAGCGAGCGTATCCATGTGCACTCCTTCGCCGGCGTCGCCCACAAGGACCCCGACAAGTGCGACTATCGCGATCTCCTGCTCGTCGCGAAGGCCCTCACGCGCGACATGACTCAGGTGCTGGAGGGCGTGCGGCGCATGATCTTCAATGTCGTGGCCAGCAATCGCGACGACCACGGCAAGAACCACGCCTTCGTTTATCGGCGGGGAGAGTGGGCGTTTTCGCCCTCATTCGACTTGGTGTTCGTGTCGCCGAGCGTGCAGTCCATGCGGGGCATGGGGATCGGCGGGGAATGGCGCGCACCGACCGTGGCTCAGGTTTCTGCGGTGGCGCGGGACGCGGGGGCGGACCCGAAGTCCGTCCAGTTGATCACGGATCAAGTCGCGGCGGCCGTTCAACGCTGGACTCATTTCGCGGCCGAGGCCGCTGTGCCGGTGGAGGAGATCGAGCGCGTCAGCAACGTGCTCGCCGCCCAACGCGAATCCCTCGTGTCGCGAAATGTAGTCGCGACCGCCCCGTCGGTGGCGACCCGGCCGGCCGGGTCGCGCGGCCCTCGTCAGTCGAAGGGGATTTCGCCGGGCTGATGATCTCGCACTTTGCTACGAGGCTCCGTCGGGGCTCGTGGCCTTCGCCGCGCTCGCACGAGCGCGGCTCCATTGAAACGCACCCTGCTTACGCGTTGGTCGATGCCTTACGCTCGATCTCACTGAACCGCCTCCGTTGTTCGTCATGCGGCAGCTCAGCGAGAGCCTTCATTTGGTTGAGGCCGTAGCGCCGCACGTCCTCGGCCTTCGTCAAATCCAAGAGCTTCGCCTGAATGTCATCGGCGAGTTGGAGGAGTTTCAGGTGATGGGTGATCGAGCCGGGTGAAAGACCTTCCTCGGCGGCGAGCTTCAGTTGGTTGAGTCCGCGCTCGCTGTCCAACCGGCGGCGCCACGCACGAGCGCGGTGAATCGGATGGAGCATCGGCGGTGATGCCGGTTCCGGCGTAGTCGCGCGACGCGTGATGCCCAGTTCGCACGGGAACGGAGCGAGGAGCGTCACCGGCTTCGTGGTGCCGGATGGCGGTGCGAGCGACACGTCAAGGGTCAACACAAGCGGTCGGCTCGGCGCGGCGGAGTCCGCGCGCTGCACGCGTTCCTCGATGACCAGTCGCTCCGCCATGCCTTCGACCAGGCGGTGGACCCGAAGCTTGAGGCGTAATTCGAGGAGTCGGACGCCGACGGCAAGTTTGCCGGCAGGGCGCGAGGAGGGGCGCACTTCGACCCGATCAAGGAATAGCATCACAAGATCCCGCTGCTCGTTCGGCGAGAGACTCGGCAGCAGTTCACTGAATTTTTTCAGGGCCTGGCTGACCCGGGCGGTGGCAATATCGCCGTCCTCGCACGCGGCGAGTTCCATGCGGACCTGTTCGCGTTCGACCAAGAGACGCTGCTTGTCCGTGTTGAGCGCTTCGGCTTGCTCGCGTAATACGTCATCGAGTGCGGTGGCTTGTCCGGTGATGAGCGCGCGAGCGCAATTGCGGAGTTGCTCGGCGATGCTGGCGAGTTCGCTTTCGAGGGCGGTGAGTCGGGCGCGCAGTGGCGCCCGGTCTGTTTGGCGGAGCTCTTTGGCGCGCGCGGTCGTGGCGGCGAGCGCAGCGGGATGCTGGCTGCACGCGCCGAGGAAACCGATGACCGCCGTTTCGAGCGCGGTGGCGGAGACATGACGCACGGTGCACTTCGCGTCGGTGCGTTCTTTGTGAGCGTAACCGCAGGTGTAGTAGCGGTAGGGTTTGCCGTCGGGGTCGAGTTTGCCGCTGGCGTTGGGAATCATCGCCCGGTTACAGCAGCCGCAGAACGCGACGGCCTTGAGCAGATGAAAATGTTTGTCGCAATTGCGAAAACGGCGCGCTGGTGGCAGCGCCGCCGGCCGAATCGCGGCATTCGCACGCTCCCATAGGTCGTCCGACACGAGCGCCGCATGTTGGCCGGGAAACTCTTTTCCGTTCATCCGCACGCGACCGGCGTAGAGCGGGCGCGTGATCAATCGGCGGACGATGTCGGATCGGAAGCGTTTTTCACCGACGTTCTGCTTGGCGCCGCCGCGGCGGTTGAAAATCCGGGCGCGGGTGCGGAGGCCTTCGTCGTTGAGGGTGTTCGCGATTTCGGTGAGGGAGGTAAGGCGCGCGGCCAATTCGAAGATGCGGCGGAGCGTGGCCGCTTCGGTCGGATGCGGACTGAGCCCTTGGAGTGTTTCATCGTAAACGTAGCCGAAGGGAACCTGCCCGCCGGTCCAGAAACCGCGCTTCGCTTGTTCGTTGAGTTTGATGCGGATTTTTTCGGCGGTGTTCAGCCGCTCGTATTCCGCCACGCTCATCATGAGATTATTTTTCAGGCGACCGGATGGCGTTTCATCGGAGAGGTCTTCCGTCGGACTGACGAGCCGGCAGCCGTGTTGCTGGAGGAAGGAGCGAAACGGTCCCCATTCGTCGGTGCTGCGTAGCACGCGTTCGAGTTTGAAGATCAGGACGATCTTGATTTCGCCGGCTTCGATTTGCCGCATGAGGGCGCGGATGCCCGGGCGGTTCATCGAACTGCCCGAGTAGGCCGGGTCCGAGAAGCAGGCGACTTCGAACCAGCCGTCGTGGGCGTGTTTCGCGATGAAATCGCGACAGACGGCGGCTTGGCTTTCGCAGGAGTCGAAGCGCCCTCCGACTTGATTGGCGGTGGAGACGCGGGAGTAAATGGCAACGGGCACCGTGCAGGCACGGCTCCGCGATGATGCTGACAATGTCGCAGGCATAGAAGAATCCTTTGCTAAGGTTGCCCGAGGGAGTCCCAACCAGGCCTCTACCTTGGTGTGTTTCTGATCTGCGGACATTATCGCAGATTGAGTAGAAAATTCACGCTCAGAAATTTAACGGCACT
>CANHJG010000210.1 GCA_947461205.1 Opitutia bacterium | reverse complement strand
CGCGCACTGACGCGACTCTCGGGCGCGACGGAGCGCATCGCAGAGGGGCAGTTTCAAACGCGGGTGGAACTCAGTCGCCGGGACGAACTCGGTGTGCTCGGCTCCTCCGTCAACCGCATGGCCGAACGGCTCGACACCCTCGTCAACGGTCAGAAGCGTTTTCTGGGCGACGTCGCCCACGAGCTGGGCTCGCCCATCGGCCGCCTGCAAGTCGCCACCGAAATCCTCGAGTCCCGCGCCGACCCGGCCTTGCGCGCCCCCCTCGCCGACGTGCGCGAGGAAGTCCAACAGATGGCCGCTCTCGTGGCCGAGTTGCTCACGTTAACCAAGGCCGGGATGCGGGCGCGCGACGCCGAACTCGCCGCCGTGCCCCTCGCCCCGCTCGTGCTCGACCTGCTCACCCGCGAACAGGCGACCGGCCGCGTGACGGTCGCGATCCCCGCGGACCTCTCCGTCCGGGCCGACCCCGTGCTGCTGGCCCGCGCCCTCGGCAATCTCGTCCGCAACGCCGTCCGCTATACCGACGCGTCCCATGCGATCCAGCTCACCGCCGTGCGCACCGGCGCCACGGTCAGCGTGACCGTCGAGGACGACGGGCCGGGGGTCCCCCCGGAGGCGCTGGCGCGGCTCGGCGAACCGTTTTACCGGCCCGAAACCGCCCGCACCCGCGAGACGGGCGGCGCGGGTCTCGGGCTGGCGATTGTGCGCAGCAGCGTTGCCGCCTGCGGCGGCGAGGTGCATTTCGCCAATCGCACGCCCCGCGGCTTCCGCGTCGAACTGCGGCTCGCGGCCGCGTAGGCCCCCCTTACACCACGAGCGCGATCTGAATCCCGGGGCCGTGCACGCCCTCGATCAAAATGCCCTCGACGTCGGCGGTCTTCGACGGCCCCGTCACCCAGATCACATTGGAATCGGGCCCCAGCGCCGCGACCGCCTCCGGCAGGTCGGCAAAGATCCTGGCGCGTTCGACGACGGCGATGTGCACCCACGGCGTGAGCGCCGCGAGGCGGCGCGACGTGGTCGCATCGTTGAGCACGATCGTGCCGGTCTCCGCAATCGCCGCGGCGGCCCGGGTAATGCCAAAGGCGTAGTCGTCCACCCGCTTCCGGTCGTAGGCCGTGTCCACCTTGAAATCGGCGCCGAAGTACGGTGCGAGCGACGGCCAGAGCGCGGGATCGCAGTAACCGCACAGCCATTGGTTCTCGCGGAGGCGCGCCACGAGGGCGGCGGGGTCGGTCAGGGCGAGGCCGTTGACGAGGGCGATGCGCTCGGTGAACACCGTGAGCGCGTCGCGGCTGCCCATCATCGCGCGCATCACGGAAATTTCGGTCGTGTAGTCGGGCATCGCCGCGCGCTCGTGCAGCGGCGCCAGCGCCCCGCGCACCCGGGAGAGAATGGATTCACGATCGTCAGCGGAGGACATGTCAGATTTTCTTCGGAGTGAGGATTTTTTCGCGGCCCACCAAATAAAGAAACCCGCAGATCGCGATAAAGGGAATCATCGAAAGCGCCGCGGCGTTCGGCCCCTCGAAAAACGGATTGTTCGCCGTCGACCATTTTTGCAGCGCCGCATCGAACTCGTCGAGCACCCCCGCGAGGAACGCGATGATGATGCCGGCGATCGCTCCGCCCGCAATGTAGCCGGACGCCAGCAGCACGCCGGGGCTCTTGTCGCTCTCCGCGGTGAACTGCACCTCGGTCATCGCGGCGTGCGACGCCCGCTGCCGCATCTGCCGGTCGACCAGCCAGCGCACAAGACCGCCCGCAAAAATCGGCGAGGACGCGGAGAGCGGGAGATAGACGCCCACCGCAAACGCGAGCGCCGGCACGAACGACAGCTCGAGCGTCACCGCTATCATCACGCCGAGGAGCACGAGCGCCCACGGGAGTTTTTGATCGAGGATGCCCTTGATGATATACGACATCAGCGTCGCCTTGGGCGCATCGAACTTTCGGACCGTCGTGCCGTCGGGCCGCATGTTGTACGCGCCGTTGATGCCGGGATCGACCAGCCAGACGGCCGCCCCGCTCGCGTTAACAAAATATTTTCCGGCGGGCCCGCCCACGTCGTCGGATTTGTGCCACACGAGATAAGAACCCGCATCGTCGCGGGCCTGCGGGCCGATGAGCGCCTCGCGTTTCTCCAGCTTGCTCACGTCGGTCTGCAAACCCGCCGGCGCCACTTTGGCCGCGGGCACGTAGACGGTCGCCGTGTCGTTCAGCTTGAGCAGAATCGGCCCCAGCAGCAGCGCCGAGAGGAGCGCGCCCGCGAGAATCGCGATCTGCTGATACTTGGGCGTCGCCCCGAGGAGATGCCCGGTCTTCAGGTCCTGCGAGGTCGTCCCGCCCTGCGAAGCGGCGATACACACGATCGCCCCCACCGACAGCGCCGTCACATAGTAGCGGCCGCCGGTCCAGCCGACCAGCAGGAAGATCAGGCAGGTGAACAACAACGTCGCCACCGTCATCCCGGAGATCGGATTCGAGGAGGAACCGATTTCGCCGGTGAGCCGCGACGAGACCGTCACGAAGATAAAGCCGAACACGACGATCAGCAGCGCCCCGAGAAGATTCATGTGCAGCGAGGGCGCCAGCGTCACGGCGGCCACCAACCCGACGATCCCGATGCCGACAAACTTCATCGAGAGATCACGGTCGGTGCGCGGCACAAATTCCGCGGCAGCACCTGCGACGCGGCCGATGCCGATGTCACGCAAGCCGCCCTTGAGGCCGTGCCAGATCGTGGGCAGCGACTGGATCAAACTGAAGATTCCGCCGGCCGCCACCGCCCCCGCACCGATGTAGAGAATATAGGCGCCGCGGACCTGGTTCGGTCCCATGTCGGCGATGGGGATCGTACCGGGCGCGAGCGCGCCGGGGATGGCGTCGCCGAAAAATTTGATCAACGGAATCAGCAGCAGGTAACTCAGCACGCCGCCCGCGCACATGATCGAAGCGATGCGCGGGCCGATGATGTAGCCGACGCCCAAGAGCTCCGGCGAAATCTCCGCCCCCACCGAACCGCCCTTGAGCGGCGCGCCAAAGACCTTTTCGGGGACGTCCTTCCAGCCCTTGAACGCGACGTTGAGCGTCTTATAGAGCAGGCCGATCCCGAAGCCAGTGAAGATCACTTTCGCCCCCGGCGACGCGCCGAGTCCGGCCGCCGCGGCGGCGCGCATCTCGGCCTGGGCGTTCGGCGACGCGGCGGCGCGGCACGCCGGCGATGCGCCGGCCTTGAGCACCGCGGCGCACGCGGTGCCCTCCGGATACTTCAACACGCCGTGTTCCTTCACGATCAGCGCCCGCCGCAGCGGGATCATCATCAAAATGCCCAACAGTCCGCCCATCAGGGCGACGATCAGCACGCGCGAAAGTTCGAGATCGAAACCGAGAATCAAAATCGCCGGCATCGTCACGCCGACCCCGAACGCGATCGACTCGCCCGCCGAGCCCGCGGTCTGCGTGATGTTGTTTTCGAGAATCGTCGCGTCGCGCCCGCCGACCTTCGACCACCCGCGGAACATCGCGAGCGAGATCACCGCCACGGGAATCGACGCGCTCACCGTCAGACCGACCTTGAGCACTAGGTAGAGCGACGACGCGCCGAAAATCAGGCCGAGGATGGCGCCCGTGATCACGGCCCGCGCCGAGAATTCGCGCATCGTCGTCTCCGACGCGATGAAGGGATCGACTCGGGGGTGCAAATTCATCGCGGGTGCGGTCGGGCGGACTTCAGTCCGCCCGACTCTTTCGCGTCTTCAGCCACCTTCTGAATTCACCGCCGCGCCACTCCGGGAGCGACCGCTTCGCCTCCCACGCGCGCAGCGCGGGGATCGGCAGTAGCTTGGTCGGCAGATAATTGATGATCTTGCCGCCAAAGAGCGACGCCTTCCACGCGGTCGGCTGCGACGCCAGCAAGGCCCACGCCCCCATCGGCGGCGTGCCGGGCGACGGCACGTTTTCCTCCTTGGCGCGGTTGCGCAGACGCAGGAGCAAATCGGGAATCGGGATATTGACCGGACACACCTCGTGGCAGGCCCCACAGAGCGTCGAGGCTTTCGGCAAATCCGCCTTTTGCGGAAATTTTTCCTTCATCAGCAACGGCGAAAGCACCGCGCCAACCGGTCCCGGATAAACGCTGCGATAGGCATGGCCGCTCGCCTGCCGATAGACCGGGCACACGTTGAGGCAGGCGCCGCAACGGATACAGCGCAGGATGTCGCGGCAGTCGCTCGCGAGCACCTCGGTGCGGCCGTTGTCGACGAAGATCACGTGCATCTCCTCCGGACCGTCGGGCTGTGTCGGCGATTTCGGGCCGCTGATGAACTCGGTGTAGACCGTGAGCTCCTGCGCGGTGCCGCTGCGCGCGAGCAGGTTCAGAAAGAGCGCGAGGTCGTAGTCGCGCGGCACGATTTTCTCGATCCCCACCATCGCGATGTGGCACTTCGTCGCAGCCAGGCAGAAGCGCGAGTTGCCCTCGTTGGTCACAAGCACGAGCCGGCCGCTCTCGGCGGAAACGAAATTCGCCCCCGTCAGTCCGACGTCGGCCTCGAGGTATTTGTGGCGGAGAAAATTCCGCGCCCGCCGCGTGATCGTTTGCGGGTCGTCGTTGTAGGCACCGAGCCCGTTCTGCTCGAACGAGGTCGCGATCTCGCGGCGGTTCTTGTGGATGATGGGTTTGACGATATGCGACGGGTGGTCGCCGTCGATCTGTACGATGAACTCGCCGAGATCGGTCTCGAGCGCCTCCATGCCGTGCTTTTCCAAAAAGTGGGCGAGCTCCGTCTCCTCGCTGACCATCGTCTTCGCCTTCACCATTTTTGTCGCACCGCGGGCGCGCATGATCCCGAGCACGGCCTGGTTGGCGGCCTCGGCGGTCGCGGCCCAGTGCACAATCACGCCGTTGGCCTTCAGCTTCGCCTCGACCTGCGGCAGGTAGGTATCGAGATTTTCGACGACGTGCTGCTTCACCTCGCCCGCGATCTGACGCAGGCGGTTGGCGTCGGGGAATTCGTCGAAGAGCAGCTTCGTGCGTTTCTCGTGGCCCTTCTTCGAGCCGTCGTAAACCGCCGCACGGGTATCCGCTTTGAGCTCGGCCGCAAACTGGTCGATTTGCTGGAAACGCATAGCGGAAGTCAGAGTTGGCCGGCGTTCTTCAGCGCGTCGCGGAGCACTTGGGCGAGATGCATGGTCTTGATCGGCTTGCCCTCCTCCTTGGCCAGGCCGCCGAGATGCATCATGCAGCTCATGTCGCCGGACACGAGCACGTCGGGTTTCACCGCCCGGATGTGGTCCAGCTTCAACGCGCCCATGCTCGCCGAAATATTCGGAAACGCCACCGCGAAGGTGCCGCCGAAGCCGCAGCACTGTTCGCCCTCGCCAAACTCCACGATCTTCAGCCCCGCGACCGAACCGAGCAACGTCGCGGCCGCCGCGCTGCTACCCGTGCCCCGCGAGTGACAGGACCGGTGAAACGCCACGGTCGCCGCGAAGCGCCCCGGCCAGGTCTTCACCCCAAGCCCGTTCACGATAAAATCACCCAGCTCCCACGTGCGCCGGCCCAGCGCCTCGATCTCGCCGAGATCCGGTTCCTTTTCGAATTCCAGCACCGTGCCGTGAAACATCATCGCCGCACACGAACCCGACGGCACCACCACGGGCTCGTCGCCCGCAAACGTTTTCACCGTATGCCGCACGACTTTGCGGGACGCAACCCAGTCGCCGCCATTGAACGCCGGCTGCCCGCAGCACGTCTGCGCGTCGGGGAACACCACCTCCACCCCGAGGTGCTCGAGCACTTGGACGGTGGCCATGGCCACGTCGTCGTAGAAAGCGTCGCACAGGCACGTGGCCATGAGCTGCACACGTTTGCCGGTGATGGGTTTTCGCTCGGTGTTGAGCATTGAGGGGAAAACCTGCGGGGTACTCCGCGCCTTGCAAACGAAAATCCGGCAGAGGCGTAGTGAAATCGCGGCAACTTTTCGCACGCAAACGCGCGCGATTTTGCCGTGACCGCGCGCTCCCTGTCGCTTTCCCTAGCCTCACGTATGTCCTCCACGATCTATACCGCCGCCGTCGATCTCGGCGCCACCAGCGGTCGCGTTATCCTCGGCGCCTGGTCGAAAAACCGCCTCACCCTCACCGAAGTCCACCGTTTCCCCAATTCGTTTCGCACGCTCGGCGGCCATGACTACTGGGACATCGGCACCCTCTGGCACGAGGCGCAGACCGGCCTCCGTAAGGCGGTCGCCGCCCTCCCCCGCCGCGCGAAACTCGCCTCCGTCGGCGTCGACGTG
>CANHJG010000209.1 GCA_947461205.1 Opitutia bacterium | reverse complement strand
CCGAGGTGGAAAAAATTGTCGTCGCGCCCGACGCGCGGCACCCCGAGCAATTCGCGCCACAGTTCCGCGACGAAGCCTTCGCCGTCGCCCGCCGGCGGCACATGCGGCGCACCCGACATCAAGAGTGCGGGATCGAGCGGCGGCAGGCCGCGGCGGTCGATCTTCCCACTCGGCGTCAGCGGCAGCGCGACCAGCGGAACGAAAAAGGCCGGCACCATGTAGTCCGGCACCAGACCGGCGAGGAACGCGCGCAACTCACCCACCGTCGCCTGCACCCCGGGCAGCAGCGTGAAAAATCCCACGAGACACCGGTCCCCCGGCGCGCGTTCGCGCACCACCACCGCCGCCCCTGCCACGGCGGGATGGCGGATCAACAGCGTCTCCACTTCGCCGAGTTCGACGCGGAAGCCCCGGATTTTCACCTGGTCGTCGAGCCGGCCGAAAAATTCAATGTTACCGTCCGCCAACCAACGCGAGCGGTCGCCCGTGCGATAGAGACGCGCGCCGGATTCCGCTGAAAACGGATTCGGCCCAAAACGCTCGGCCGTGAGTTCCGGTCGCCGGTGATAATCCCGGCCCAGATTCGCCCCGCCGATGAAGAGTTCGCCGGGCACGCCGATCGGCACGGGATTCTGCCGCGCATCGACGATGTAGATTTGCGTGTTGGCGACCGGTCGCCCGATCGGCGGCGGCGGATTCAGCCGCTCCGGCGGACCGGCAAACGTGTAGGCAGTCACCACGTGCGTCTCGGACGGCCCGTAGTGATTGTGGAAAACCGCCCCCGGCAACCGCCGGCAGAGCGCGACGATCGCCGGCGTCAGAATCAGCGCCTCGCCCGTCGTGATAATTTCTCTCAACGCCGCAAAACGCGCCGGCTGTTCACCGTAATCGGCCGCGAGCTGCTGGAAGACCACCACGGGCAGGATGATTTTCTCGATTCGCTCACGCTCCAGATACTCCGCCAACTTCCCCGGCTCGGCCCGCACGGCTTCGGTCGCGATGTGCAGTTCGCCTCCGCTGCCGAGCACGGCAAAAATATCGTGGAAACTCACGTCGAAGCTCAACGACGCGAACAACAGGCCGCGCGCACCCGTGAGCAGGTTTTCATGGTGCCAACGGATGAGATTATACATGCACGCATGCGTGAGCGTCGTACCCTTGGGCCGGCCCGTCGATCCGCTGGTGTAAATCGTGTAAAGGAGATTGTCGCCGACGACCGTGCTCGCGGGCGCGGTGGCCGGTTCGGCCGCGATCTCGGCAGCGGCGAGATCAAGATCGAGCTCGGTCACTCCGGCCGGCGGCCGCAGGCCCGCGCGCGTCTCCGCGTGGGTGACGAGCACCGGCGCGTGCGCATCCTCCAGCATGAAGGCCACCCGGTCTGCCGGGTAACCCGGGTCGAGCGGCAGATAAGCTCCGCCGGCTTTGAGCACGCCCAACACGCCCACGACCATGTCCACTGTCCGTCCCAACGATAGCCCTACGATCACATCCGGGCCAACGCCGAGCCGGCGCAGGCGGTGCGCGAGTCGATTGGCTTGCGCGTCGAGCTGCGCATAGGTCAACCGCTCGGCCGGATCGACGAGCGCCACCGCATCGGGCCGGCGCTCAACCTGAGCCTCGACGAGGCGATGCAGGAGCGGTTCTCCCTCGGTCGGATAAGTGCGCGCGGTCGCGTTGAACTCCTCGACGACGAGTCGCCGCTCCGCCGCGTCCATCATCGGCAAATCGAGCAGCGGCGTGTCCGGTGCGGCGACGGCCCCGGCGACCAAGCGCGAAAAATGTCCCGCCAGCCGCGCCATCGTTTCCGGCGCATAAAGATCCGTGCGATACTCGACCCAGCCTTCGAGCGCGCCGTCCGCCGCGGCCCGCAACGTGAGTGTGAGATCGAACTTCGCCTCCGGCAGATCGCTCGGCAAAAACTCCGCCCGCACCCCCGGCAACTCGAAAGCCGGCAGCGCCGTTTGCAGCACGAACATTACGTCGAAAAAGGGATTGCGGTTCAACTCGCGCGGCGGCTGCAACGCCTCCACGAGCAGCTCGAACGGCACGTCCTGACTCGCATACGCGCCGAGGCAAGTCTCCCGGACCGCGCGCAGCCAGGAGCGAAACCCCGGCTGACCGGCCACGGTCGTGCGCAACACGAGCGTGTTGGTGAAGAAACCGATGAGCGGCGCCGTCTCCGGCCGGCTACGCCCCGTCACCGGTGAACCGACCGCGAGGTCTGCCTGGCCCGTATAGCGGTGGAGCAGGACTTTGAAAACCGCGAGCAACGCCATGAAGAGCGTCGCACCCTCCGCCTGCGCGAGTTTCTCCAACGCAATAACCGTCGGCGCCGGCAAGCGAAACGCCGCCTGCGCGCCGCGCGCAGAGGGTCGGGCGGGCCGCGGAAAATCCGTCTGCAATTCGAGCGCGGCCACGCCCGCGAGCCGCGTGCGCCAATACTCAATCTGGCGGCGGCACGCCTCGCCCTCACTCCAACGCCGCTGCCACACCGCGAAATCCGCATACTGCACCGCGAGGGGCGCGAGACCGTCCGGCTTTCCCGTCAGCTCCGCCCGGTAATACGCGGCCATTTCCGCCGCGAGCAGCCCCAGCGACCACTGGTCGCTCACAATGTGATGCATCGTCACCAACAGCACGTGCTCCGTCGGCGCGAGCCGCAGCAACACCCCGCGCAAAAACGGGCCGCGCGCGAGATCGAACAGTTTCGCCGTCTCCGTCGCGATTCGGGCGCGGACCGCCCCGGCGCGTTCCGCCGCGGGCAACGCCGACAAATCCTCGGTCGTCCACCCGGGTGCGGCCGTCGCCATCACGCGTTGCACCGGCTGTTCTCCGCCCCCGAACACCGTGCGCAGCACCTCGTGTCGCCTCGTCAGGGCGGTCAACGCGCGGGCGAGCGCATCGACCTCGAGGTCGCCGCTCAGGCGCAACGCGCCGGGCACATGGTAGGCCGCGCTCCCCGGTTCAAATTGATCGAGGAACCACAGCCGCTGTTGCGCGTAAGACAGCGCCGCCGGTGCCTGCGGGTCCGCCCGCGGCATCGCCGGATCCGCGGCCGGGCCGCTCAGCCCTTCTTCGGCGAGCAGCAGTTCCATCAAGGCCAGGCGGTCGGCGGCGGTCGGGTCGGTCATGGTCAAATTTCCACTTCCTGCATCGTCCCGGCCGACGGTGACGCTGTGGCGGCCATCGCCGCGAGTTTCACCTGCGGCAACCACTCGGCGGCGAGCTGCGCCAGCGTCGGACTCTCGAGCAGCCTCGTCAGCGGAACGTCGATGCCCGCGGCGCGCTGCAGCCGGTTCTTGATTTCGATCGCGACCAGCGAATCGACGCCGAGATCGGCCAGCGGCGCCCGCGGCGAGACGTCCGCCGGATTCATCCGCAACACCGCCGCGATCAGCCCGATAAACTCCGTCGTCAGCCGCTTCGCCTGCTCCTCGGCCGGCCACGCCGCCAGACCGCGCGCGATGCTTCCAGCCTCGGCCGCCGGCTCAGCCGCCGGCGCGTGCGCCGCGAGCAATTCACCGAGCAGCGGCGACAATTTCGCCGCAGGATCAGCGGTGAAGAGCCGCAACCAATCGACCTTCATCGCCGCCACGTGCGGCCGGCCCGCGCCGAGCGCCCGATCGAGTAATCCGAGCCCCTCGTCGGGCGCGAAGCGCGTAATACCCAGCGATTCGAGGCGACTGTGGGCACGACGCCCATACTCGGTCGTCGCAAAACCGATCTCACTCCACGGCCCCCAGCCCACGCTCAGGGCCGCCGCCCCTCGCGCCCGACGCCGATGCGCGAGGGCGTCGAGAAACGCATTGGCCGCCGCGTAGTTGCCCTGGTGCGGCGCGGGCAGGAGCGCGGAAAAAGCGGAGAACATCACGAACACGTCCAGCTCCGCGTCGTGCAACGCCGCGTCGAGGTGGGCCGCGCCGGCGGCCTTGGCGCGCCAGGTTGCCCCGATCAATTCCGGCGTCAGCTCGGCCAGCGCTCCGTCCTGCCAGGCGCCCGCCGCATGAAACACTCCGCGCAGCGGCACATCGGGCGTCTCCGCCAACGCCTGCGTCACCGCTGCTGCATCCCCAAGATCGACGCTGCGCACCGTCACGGTCACACCCGTCCGTTCGAGCGCCGCGAGGTCCGCCGCACGCACCGCTTCGGGTGCCTTGCGTCCCCACAACACGAGGTGGCGCGCCCCCGCCGCCGCGAGCCAACCCGCGACCGCAAACCCCACGCCGCCGAGACCGCCCGTAATCAGATACGCCGCGTCGCTTTTCGGTCGGAATCCCGCGAGAGCAGGATCGGATATCAGCGGTGCCGTCACGAGCCGCGCCGCCGCGGTTTGCCCGGCACGCACCACCACCTGGTCTTCGCGCGTTGCAGTGGTAAGGGCGAGCCACAGAGCCTCGGTCTGCGCGACCGCCGGGAGACTCGGATCGAGATCAATCAGCCCGCCCCAGCGCGCCGGCTGTTCCACCGGCAACACGCGCAACAGTCCCCAGAACGCCGCGCCCATCGGGTCCGGCACAACTCCGCCCGCCGCCTGCGCGCCGCGCGTCACTGTCCAAAGCCGTCCCGCGCTGCCTTGCAACAGCGCCACCGTGCTCGCCAGGTCCGCACCGGGATCGAGCGGACGAAGATCGACGATACGGGCCAGAACAGGCGGCACCGCCTGCCCCGGCAGCCAAGCCGTGACCGTCTGCCCGCGCTCGCGCAGACGCTCGATCAAACGCGCGCCGACACCGTGTCCATCACCACAGACCAACCACGCCTGGGCCTCCGTCGCGACCGGCTCCTGCGGCACCAGCGTCACCGGACGCCAGACGATTTCATGCCCACACTCCGGCGCACGGCCTCGCGTCACCTCCCCGCCCGTCGGCTGCACCTTGGAACCGGACAAATTCACCCGGAGTTCGCCCGCGAAAGTCGCCTTGAACGCCGTAAGTTCCGGCAACATCGCGAGCACGTCGTCCGTCCTCGCGCCAAAATCCAGCAGGCACGCAATCTCGCTCGCCCCCGCCGCCGCGAGCCGCCGCACGAGCGGCGTGCAACTCGCGGGCGTGCCAATGAGCGCACGCGTCGCGACGAAACGGTCGTAGAGAAACTCCACAAACGCCGTGCGCTCGCTCTCGGACAACGCGGCGAGATCGATGTCCCGACCGCGGCTCGCTCCGAGCCCGCGCAACAGGTGCAAATTGTCGCGCAGGTAGTGCGTGTAGGGCGCGCGGGTTTTGGCCACGACCCCCGCGGCATCGGCGCCGACAAAGGTGTGCAGCATTACCGTCACGCGGCCGGCGGCCGGATCGTACCCGGCCTTGGCGCGCGCCGCCCGGTAACGCGTGATTTTCTCCGCAAGTTCATCGGGATCTTGGTCGAGCAAATGCGTGAGCAGATTCGCTCCGACTTCGCCGGCCCGCTCAAACGTACGCGGATTCCCGGCGGCCGTGATCCAGAGCGGCAACTCTGCTTGGACCGGCGTCGGATAGGTGCGCACCTCGTTCTCGCGACCGTCGCCGCTCTGCACCCGAATTTTTTCTCCGCGCCAAAGGCGGCGCGCTTCGGCAATTCCGCGGAACAGCTCGTCCTGCCGCCCGGCGTACCGATCGGGAGCCAAAACGAAATCCGCCGGATTCCAGCCCGGCGCAAAAGAGATGCCCGCGCGCCCGCCGGAGAGATTGTCCACCATGGACCACTCCTCGACGATGCGCAGCACGTGGTGCAACGGCAGCACGCAGCTGCCCGCCATCAGCCGCAGATGTACCGTCTCGCGGGCGAGCGCGGCGTGCAGCGTCGCGGGATTCGGATACAGTCCGCCGAAATCCGTGAAGTGCCGCTCCGGCGCCCACACACTGGAAAAGCCCTGCGCATCCGCGTAGCGCGCCGCCTCCAGCACCATCCGGTAGCGCTCCCCGGCCCCCGTCTCGGAGCCGTTGAAAAACATGATACCGAACTGCAAGGCGTCAGGGGCGTCGGGCGCCCGATCGAGCGTCGCGCCGCTGCCGCGGACCCCGGCCAACGTCGCCGCCGGCTCCGGCTCGATCCAGTGTCGTATCCGTTCGAACGGATACGCGGGCAGCGTCACCAACCGCGTCGGTGGCGGCACGGGCAGAGGCAACGCCGTCTCCGTCAGCGGCTGCGCGAGGGACGCCGCCAGTTCCGCCGCGTCGCGCCCCGTGACGACCCGATGGTGCGCAAGCAGACTGCGCCCCGCCGCCGCTGTGTAGCAAATCTCCGCGGGCGTCACTCCGCTCGGCAACGCGCTCAACAGCGCGCGATAGCGCGCCCCGAGCCGCTCCAACGCGGCCGGCGTCTTCGCCGAAAAAACGAGCGTGTGCGGCCCCGCCCCGGTGGTCGCTGCGGGCGTT
>CANHJG010000208.1 GCA_947461205.1 Opitutia bacterium | reverse complement strand
GACGATCGCGCCTTCCGCTCGATCATCAGCCGGCTCAAATCAGCGTGAAACCGAGCACGAGGGCAGAGGTTAGAAACCCCCGGAAAATCATTTCCGGCGTTTCCTCCGCTACTTGGCCAACTGTTTTTCCCCACCTCGAAAAAAGTTCTCATTTTTTTCGAACTGGCTGCCCGGCTTGGGGCAAACCGAGAACTTTTGAAGCGAATCCCGCGATTTCAGAGAGGGAGTCCCTCTGAGACCGCGAGGTTGGTCAAAGCCTGCGAGCCGAGTGCCGCGTCAGCAACGATTTTTCAGGCCACCAATTCGCTTCATTCGCTTCATCCACCGTGGATGAAACCACGAACTTTTTGAAGCGAATAAAAATTGTTAGATGCATTTGTGACTTACCTCGATTTCGCGAATTGCGAGCTGCATGAATTTCATGCCGAGCCTCCCGTTGTCCCACCGTCCAGATTTTTGCTCAGCGGTTCATGCTCTCGAACACCGACTCGAAATACTTTGGGTATCTGACGGAGGGAACTTTGCTTGCTGGACATTCCTAACGTCAAATCACCGTTGCGTCGCAGCGCACCGCTCCACGCATAGGTCCACGCCGCTCCGAGAAATATTGCGAACATCGTCACGCGCGTCCCGCTGTCTTGATGGCGCGTCAGAAAATCCCCGTGCCGCATTGCGCGCATGTTCCGCTGAGGCCATCGAAGCCGGTGCAGCCAAACCAATGCCGCCGGGCTGGTTGGTCAGCCATCGGCATTTTCCCGGTCGTGGTCGGGCAACCTGAAACACCGTGACGTTCGATGAAAGCCACGGGGCGCTCGAACACCGCGTAGAGATTGATGCCGCCATGCGACTCCACGGTGGCGAAACCATTCGCTGCCAAATATCGTGCCCCTGATTCATAGGCGGTGACCCCGGTGTTCAAAAACACGCCGTTGATCGGTTTGGACGGATGGCTGCGGGAATGTATGCCATGGCTGGAAAGTTGGCCGGGAGTTTGGACGAAAATACCGCTCGTGATTTCGCCGACGAAACCGCTGCTGCGGATGCACGCGGAGCAAAGATAGTGAGAGATGGAGTCGGCCATACCTATAGATACACCAAAACCGGACCGATTTTGTGGCGATTTTCAAAGCGACCGAAAAATCGGAGGCCCGGCGTCACTCACTTTGAAATGCTCGCAACGTGGCGGTGCGAAACGCAGAAGCGCGTCGGGCTGCAATGTTCCGAAGTTGCCGCGATACGACAGGTAAACTGTGCCGCGGAGGGAACGGCTCCAATCGGTCACGAGATCAACCGCCAAGCCGACTGCCGCGGAAGCGAGGATGCCATTCGACCACACAACCTGCGGATGTGTGCCGGCCGCCCCATAGGCGGCAGCTTCCTCCGCAAGGTTCTTTTCGTCGAGGAAACCCAGACAGGTCATGCATGCATGCCCGGGCATCGAAAGGATCACTTGTCCGGAAATGGACGGTGGTCCGGCCTCGGCTTGATGAACATCCATGCCGACATCGAGGAGCGGAATCAGATAGCGTCTCGCCGCCCCTTCCAATTGGCGGCGCTGGTCGAAGCCGTCGACGCAGCCAAATAGAATGTCGCAGATCTTTAACTCGTCCGGCTGATTCTGCCACACGTCCTGACGGACGCGCACCGCGGCTTTCGGGCGGATGCCGAGAATTGTCCGGCGTGCGATTTCAACTTTCGGTGTGCCCGCTTCGACATCCGCCATCGTTGCGCCGATCAGCCGATTGAGATTGCTTTCCTCGATGACGTCCCGGTCGAACAAGACATAATTGAGAAAGCCGAGATGGGCGAGCTGTTGGGCGATGTGCGATCCCCCACCGCCAAGGCCGACGATACCCACGACACAGCGCTCAATGAACTCCTGCGACCGGGGACCAAGAAATGACTGGCGCGAAAATGCATCGGTCTGATCGGCGTTCATCGGAGGAAGAGAAATGGAAAACCGGGCACGGTGATCCTCGTTGCTGTGACCGGGGCACCACGCCCCGGCAGGGCAAGTTCCGCCCACGCCCCGTCTTCGCTGAGGATCATGTATCCGGAGGCATGTTTCGGTCCGACCGATGAAAGACTGCGCACCACCCGTGGGGTGTCACGCATGTCGACTCGGCTCGGTCGAGGTTCGCCGGGGTGCTCGTGGAGGTGGACGTGAATCTGCCCGAGTCGTTCGTCCAGGACGCGCTGCATCGCCGCCCGGATCGCGTCGGAGCCAATCATGGCCCCCGCACTCCGGTCGCGCAGATAGTGGTCGTCCGGCACCGCGTGATACCTCGTGAGCAAAACCAAGACGTGGTCTGCGCCTAGTTCGGCGGTCGACGCCGACAAGAAACCGACGCGTTCGAACGCAAAGCCATGAGGCCGGCGCAAATCCTCGATGGCTGCGGCATAGAGCGAACCGGGAATCCGAATATGGACGTTCATTTGAGTGCGCAAAGGTGCTCCGTCACCATTTGGGCCAGGCGCAGGCCGGCCTGATTGGTCTTCCAGGAAAATGCAAACCACGAGCGATCGACAATGCGCTCGTTTTTCACGTGCCAGTTTTGGGGGCGCGCGCCGGTCGCAATCTCCTGACTGAAGAAGAGCCGCGACTCATAGCCATCCCTTGGAGTCGGGCACAACAACGCGTCCACCGCCGGAGGAACACAGCCGGCGGGCAGTTGCAGGTTGGGGAGAAGGAAGTAGGTCACACCCCTCTCCTCGCAACTCGCCACGCCGGAAGCGAACGCCTTGAGTTCGGCGACCTGATCCGCAGGAAAGTCCATCAGGAAGAGCCGCCTTTGCGGGGATGGCTGACGAACACTTCACCGCCGGCGATGCAAACTTCCGTGTCGTCGGGCAATGGTGTGATCTTGTCGTTGACGATTTGGACGAGTTCGTCGGCAGCGGCGACTCCGCCGATCTTCTTGAGTTCAGCCACGCTATGCTTGCCCGGACGCACGGGGTATTTTTTGTCGTCGATGGTGATCTCGACCGGCTTCTCTGCGTGGCCCCGGGTGTAAAATACCGGGCCGTCTTTGAAACGGAGGATAGCCTTGGGAGCAACATGCTCGTCGCTGGGAGACTCGCAGTCGCGGACGAGCCGTGTATCGGGCGGGAGAGCGAACAAACCGAGGAGGGCCTCCAGCGGTTGTTCGACGAGGAGGGTCAGCTCAAACCGGTCGTCGATAGCGATAGCCATCTTGGCCGGGTCTCCACCGACTTCCTGCGGCGTGACATCGCAACGGGGGCGACTGTAAAAGACGTTCCCTTGTGCGAGATCGACGGCTGCCGCGTCGTCGAGCACGGCATCCCGCGGTGAATTGTGGTCGCGAATGAGCGCCTGATCGGCGGCCAAACCGGCCTGCGCCTTGACCACGGCCACGGGCACGTGCTGGCGGGGCATGGGAATAATACGATCGTTTACGAGCGCGAACCACCGGGGCTGCGCGGAATGTTCAGGATGCGAGGTCATATATTTGTTTGCTTAGGTTTGGCGGAGGTCCGGACCGGTCAGTGGCCGGATGCCGCCATACTACTTGGGACTGGGAAACCGACCTCCCGCCGTTTTTTTTGCGATTTTCGGCATTTTGTCCGGCGGTCAGTCCCAAGTAGTCGTGAACACTTGGCCCTTTTCTCCCGTCTGCTACCGAACTGAGGCTTTTCCGGACGTGCACCCGGCCGTTTTGCTTCGACACAAAATATCCCGAGCACCACTGCTTATCGAATCATGCCAGTCGATCCAGACGCTCTGGACGGGCTCCTCGCGGGGCGGGGAGGCTTTGAAGCCGCTTACGAAAAACTCGTCGCGGCGGCAAAAGCATTGCTGCAAACCTACGGCGGCGATTCAGGAGGCCGGGCTCTGCTCCGGCAACTCGAAGCCGCCGATGTGGTCGACACTGCTTTCGACCGACTTTTCGCGGAGGGTTTTTCGCCCGGAGAAGATGTCTATCTGCTGCTGCGCCGCCACATCCGGAATTACATCCGAACCGTCGCCAAGTCCGTCAAGGAACGCCAGACTGTGCGCGTCGATGGCGATGAGGAATCCACGCGGACCTATTTGCAGCAAACCGACCCGCTGGAGCAAAGCGCGCCCGAACGGGCGCTCATCATTGACGATCTCGAATACTGCATGAAGGTGCTGTTCCGCTTGACGGCGAAGGTAAAGGACGACCCCCAAGTGCTGGCGCTCGTATCGGCCATCATCGAGGGGTTTCGCGACCCAGATGAAATTTGCGTGGTCGCCGAACTGACCAAGCCACAATATGACGCTACGTTCAAACGCATGAAGCGCAGGTTCGCCCAGATACTTGCCGCCTCCGAGGAGGACAAAAAATGAATCCGAAGGACAAAACGACCGAGAAGATGGAGGCATTCAAATACCTTCACTCCGCGTCGGTTCCCGACGAGGCGACGCTGGACGCCATGTCCAGGGCAGAAGTCGAACAATTCCTAGCGGACGCGGGTTGCGACATGAAGACGCTGCGCGCGCGCATCGCTGACCGAAAGAGAAAGTTCGCCGGACGCTATGCCTTGATGCTGGCCCGACAGCGGCGGCTTGCGGGCAAGCCCGATGGCGGCCCCGAGCCGTCCGTGCCGGACACCAAGGAAGGCATCATTGCCTATTTCGAGCAGCACTTCGGCGCGAACCTACCATTGGCGGCGCGCAACTTTAAGTCTGCGGACTATTCCGAGCTGCGTCGGCTCTATCTGGACTTAGTTGGCGGAGAAGGAGCCGCCACGGATGGCGAATGAACGCATCAGCGACATCCGAATCGAGCGCGTGGCACTCGAACTCCTCGATCAATATTCGATAACTGATCCGGGATTCGAGATTGAAGACCTTGCCGAGGCGGAAGGGCTTGAGGTTAGGCGGGGTGAGCTGAAGAACATCGACGCCTGGCTGGTCCGAAAGCCCGAAGGAGGCGGGATAATTCGCCTGCGGGATGACACGCCCGAAGCGGGTCGCGTGCGGTTTTCGATCGCCCACGAGATCGGCCACTGGTTCCTCCATCCAAGATTGAGCCAAGGCTTTCTTTGCACCGCCGCGGACATGGTTGACTACGCGCGGAGCCCGGAAGAAACCGAGGCGAATAGGTTCGCAGCCAATTTGCTGATGCCGAAATCATGGATTCCGGTCGGGACCTGGAAAAAAGACCCGGAGTTCAACGTGACAGCGGGTCTCGCCGAGGACTTCAAAACGACTTTGACGGCGGCGACCCGCCGATATGTGGAGCTGGCGACGCACGCCGTGGTCTTAGTTTTTTCCAAAAACGGAACGATTCATTGGAGCCTCAAAAGTCCGCGGGCAAAGCCGCTTTTCATCGAGCGTGCAGTAGCCGTTCCGGCCAATTCGCTCACACGGGAATGTATCGATCAGGGAAAAAATGCCGGCCCCGAGACGGTAGAGCCGACCGCATGGTTTCCCGACTGGCACTTCGATGACGACAGCGAAGTTTTTGAGGATGTCCGGGTTTCTACGACTTATGGGTGGGCAATGACAATTTTGTGGGTGCCCGAATTAGGTTAAGTACGTCGCCGTGGAGCGAAGCTCGTGTAATTGTTCCGAGTGAGTTAGGGCAACTCGGGGCTGTAATACGGCGCCAGCGCGACTTCCTTCGCGTCCACGCATTCGAACAGCACGTGTCCGCAGGCGACGGCGACGACTTCGCAGTCTTCGCGGGTGCGCAGCATCCGCCCCCTGAGCTGGACGACGGCCGCCGTGGCGTTTTCGGCCTCGATCTCCTCGACCTGATGGGCGCCAGCCGGCAGCACGTAGACGATCACGGTGTAGAGATTCATGGTGAGATGAGTTTGATGGTGCACCCTCACAGGAGTCCCGCGCTGCGGAACGAGTAGTGACCGACCTTCAGCGGGTCGTCCTCCGCGGTGCCGACGATCACGTGATCGATCAGGTCGATGCCGATGATCTTCGCCGCCTCACCGAGCTGCCGTGTCAGCTGAACATCCTGGGCGCTTGGCGCCGGGTCCCCACTGGGATGGTTGTGCGAAACCACAATCGCCGCGGCAGATGCCAGGATGGCGATTTTGAACACCTCCCGCGGATGCGCGAGCGCGCTCGTCAGTGTGCCCAGCGTGACCATCGTGCGGCTGATCGGCTTGTTCTTCCGGTCGAGGCAGACGACCCACAGGCTTTCCTGGCAGGGATTTTTGGCGTAGGCGTCCCGGAGGTATTCCGTGATCTTCTCCGGCGCGTTGAGTGCAGTCACGGCACCCAGTTGCACGATGCTGTAGGCGATGCTGGCTTCATAGATCCTCATGGTTAATCGGGCGGCGGATGCAGTGCGCTTTCCCGGAACCCTTCCGGGAGGTCGGCGGTGCAACCGCGCCCGGCTTTCCCGGGGCACGCCGAGTCACGGGCGGAAGCGCCGAGGAGCGCCAGCGACGAGGGGG
>CANHJG010000207.1 GCA_947461205.1 Opitutia bacterium | reverse complement strand
TTCACACGCAGGGGGTCTGCGGTTCGAGTCCGCAAGCGTCCACCATTTTGATATGCAATGAGTTAGGTCTAAACCATCATAACACTTCAGGGTGGAGGTGCTGAAATCGTGCGCGACGGCGCCCGCGTTGCCGAAATGCCGGGATTTCTTTGGTTAGGCAGCAATCCGACGCGGAGGAGTTGGAGGCGAAAGGGAAAGACGAGTTCTCTCGGCTGCCGGCAGAATCAAGCAAACCTGCAACCAAACGATAACCTTGGGTCGCAGCACTCCTGCCACGAGGTCGGCCGCAACGTTCGCCGTCCCTCGCAACGGGGCCTTGAAGCGATGCCTGATTGACCAGTGAGCAATTTCGAGCATTAATGAGCACCATGGCACAACAGACCACGCTCTTTCGCGCTCGTGTCCCGACCCGCCGCCTGCGCAAGGCAGAAATCGTTCTTTCGCGCCTAGGCCTAAAGCCGAGCGATGCCTTCAATATGTTCTTGGCGAAAATCGAAGACGAAGATGACTTCCCTTTCGATGTGCGGCGAGACGAGACGGCGGAGCTCATGCAGAACCCCGAATTTGTGGCGCACCTTGAAAAAATCCGCGCCGGCAAGGTTCGTTACGTCGACTTGAAAGATATCCCGGCGTGAAGGTTTCGCTCCAAGTCGCCGAGACCCTCAGGGCACTTCATCCGGGAGTCAGAAAGGACATTCGCCGCGCTCTTGACGATCTCGATTCTGGCAAGAAACGCGACGTGCGTGCACTCAAACAAACGCTGGTTGGATACTATCGACTCCGCGTTGGAAAATACCGCGTTATTTTTCGCTTTGATGCTGCCACTGGCGAGATCAGGGCCGAGTTTCTTGAACGGCGAGAAACGGTCTACAAGTCTTTTGGGAAGCCGGAGTGAATGAACGCCGCCGGCACGATCAATGGCCGCGATTGGTTCCGGAACAGGACAACCAGACAGCAACCGGGTTTTTCGATACCTCTCAAAAGTCCTGATCCGCAAGCGTCCACCATTTTCACGTCGCGGTTGGCGGGGAAGCGTGGGGCCGGGTTTTCCGGATTTGGCCCAAACGGCCTATGCGGGGCCTGCTCCAGCGAACATGGGCAAGGATTTGAGTGCGGTACGCTGCGCTACGGTCCAGGGGGGCGCGCCGGCGGCGGCCGGCGACATGGCTCGACCTCGCCCTGCGGCGTTCCTAGCGTCGCGGGCCATGGATGTCTCCATCGCCGTCGTTCCGCTTGATCACTCGCGCGCCCGGGACCGCGGCCGTTTCCTGCGGGTGGCCCACCGCCTCTATGCCCGGGACCCGCAGTGGGTGGCGCCGCTCGATTCGGAAGTGCACCGGGTGCTGGCGCCGACGAATCCCTTTTTCCAGCATGCCCGCATGCAACTCTGGGTCGCGGTGCGCGACGGCCACGACGTCGGCCGGATGGCCGCGATCCTGGATGAGACGCACAACGCCGTGCATGGCGGCCGCACCGTGCATTTCGGATTTTTGGAGAGCGTCAATGACAGCGCCGTGAGCGGCGCGCTGTTTGACGCGGTGGTGGCGTGGGCTCGGGCAGCCGGTTGCGAACGCATCGTGGGCCCGATGAATCCGTCGATCAACGACGAGTGTGGGCTGCTGATCGAGGGCTTCGAGGCCCCGCCCGTGTTGATGATGACCTACAACCCGCCCTACCTGCGGGCGTTGGTCGAGGCCGCCGGATTCGTCAAGGCCAAGGACCTGTTCGCCTACTACGTCGATCTGGCCAAGGCGCCGGCCGAGCGGTTGGAACGTCTCGCGACGGATTTTCGCCGTCGCCACCCGCGCATCACGGTCAGGCCGATTACCAAGGCGTCGGCGGCGACCGATGTACCGAAACTCAAACGGATCTACAACGAGGCCTGGGAAAAAAACTGGGGCGCGGTGCCGCTGACCGATGGCGAAATCGGTCTGCTGGCGCAGCGGCTGCTCCCGTTGGTCGAGGACGGTCTCGTCTGGCTGGCGGAGGAGGGCGACGAGGTGGCCGGCTTCTTGCTGGCGGTCCCGGATGCCAACGAAATCATCCAACCGCTGCGCGGCCGCCTGCTGTCACCCGGGTTGTGGCGGGCCCTGCCGTATCTCGCCGGCTGGCGGCGGCCGCGGCTGTTTCGCGTAATCGCCCTCGGCACGCGGCGGGAATTTCGCCGGCGCGGACTGGAGGCCATGATGTTCGCCGAGACGCTGCGCAAGGCCCGCCAGCTGGGCTTCGTCGGTTGCGAGGCGTCGTGGATTCTTGAGGACAACCGGCCGGTCCGGCGGCTGCTGGAGGCCTTTTCCGCCGAGCCCTACAAGACCTACCGGGTCTACGAGCGTCCGGTGTGACGCGGCCCTTCGGCCCGGGCATAGAGCGCTTGTGCGGCGGGGAACAGGACAGCGGCGGCCACCAGCCCGCCGAGCACGTCCACGGCATAGTGCGCCCGGGTGTAGACCGTGGAAAACAGGATCGTGACCGCGAAGACTACATGGAGCCAGCGGATCGGCCGGATGTATCGCCAGGAGAACCACGCGGTCACCAGGGCCACCGCCACGTGACTGCTGGGAAAGGCCGCCCCGGCGATGTCACCGTGTGCCTCGACCAGCGCGAAGGTCCGCTGGGCCCAGCGGTGGGCGGCGGGGTCGTGGGGCGGCCGCGGCTCCCGGCCGTAGTGCGCGACGAACTGCGCGCGCTCCGGCGTGGGGGCGAACAACACGCGGGGCCCCACCGCCGGCACAAACAGGTAGGTCGCATAGCAGGCGTAGAACACCAGCGACACCACGGTCACAAAATGACGGAAGGCGGCCAGATTCCGGACGGAAAGCCACAAGCCAACGCCGCCGATCATCAAGTGGTAGCTGAGGTAGGACGCGTGCATGAACTCGCTGAACAGCGGTTGCGCGAACGTGACGGAAAACGCTTCCGCGGGCTGGAAGCCCAGCAGCGCATGATCGGCCTTCACCAGCCACGGATCCAGCCGGGGTGTGTCCATCATGCGGTTCAGCACTACGGTTTCCCGATACAGTCCGACGAAGAGCAAGATGGGGTAAAATTCCCGCAGCCACGCCCGTCCGGCCGTTGCGGTGAACCGACCGCCGGCGACGGCGCGTGTCACGGGCGGCGGGTGGGGGCCGATCAGGCAATGGATGGCCGCCATGGTTCCGAGGTGCAGCGCGACCAGTGCGACCCAATGCTCGCCCCGCAGCGCCAACGCGACGAGGGCGACGAACAGCAGGTAGCTTTGGGTCGCGACGTCGATCAGGCGGTATCCACTCGGCAGGGGCATGGGGCCGAGCGAGGATCCTCCGGTTGGCCAAGGCAAGCTTGGGCTGGGTGGTGCGGTCGCCCGGCGTTGGCGGTCGCGGGGTTCGCTCGGTTGCGCGGGTTTGCCGGGCTCGACGTGCCGGGCGCGGGTGCGCCCAGGCGCGGAGATGGCCCTGCCCGAACTCGCCTGCCGGTCCGTCGAAGGGCGCATCCGTTTTGCCGCCATCGAGCCGGCCCGCGGCGGGACGCCGTGGTCGCGGGCCGAGTTGGCGCAGGTTTTTTTGGGCGAAGTTGGCGCATTGATGAAACGGGTGAGGGCGAAGGAGGGCCGCCGCGAAGGACCGCCCGACCTCGAGGCGAAAGGGGAACACGAGTGGGCGGACGGCTGCTGGAGCGTGCTCGGAGGGGCGGAGGCCGATGGCGTGGATCTCGAGCGGGCCCTCGCCACGAGGATGGACGGAGTCGGGCGGACGCGGGCGGTCGGCGCAGCGTCGCGGCCTGAGCGGCGTCCATTCCGCCATCAATTGGGTGGGCCGAAATGCCGGCCGGCCGAGTGCGAAGCCATTCCCGCCATTTAATCCGAGCAGGGTGAGGTTGCCTGATGGCGAGATGGGCAGGGGCCACCCGGCGGTTGCGGTGAGCGGGCGGACGTGAATGCTAGCGCGATGGACTGTCGCACGGGCTGCGGCGCGTGTTGTATCGCGCCTTCGATTTCTTCGCCGATTCCGGGCATGCCGCAGGGCAAACGGGCGGGGGAACGGTGTGTGCAATTATTGCCGGATTTCCGCTGTGCGATTTTCGGCCAGCCCGGACGGCCGGCGGTCTGTGCGAGCTTGCGGCCGAGTGAGGGCATGTGCGGGGCGAACCGGGACGAGGCGCTGGCGCTGCTGACCCGGCTGGAGCTACTCACGGGGAGCTGAAGGTCGGTTCCGGGTCGGTCGGCGTCCGCCGGGTGCGGGGGGAAGTGAGGCCGCTGCGACTTGCTGGCTTGCCGCGTCTCGCGGCGCCGTTTGAGTGGCGCTCATGGCCAAAGCCGAAGAAGCCCCGAAAATCATTTTTTCCATGCTGGGCGTCTCGAAGAAAATCGAGCGCAAGGAAATCCTCCGCGATATCTCGCTGTCGTTTTACTACGGCGCGAAGATCGGCGTGCTCGGGCTCAACGGCTCCGGCAAATCGTCGCTCCTGCGCATCCTCGCGGGGCGCGATACGGACATCGACGGGCGCGTGCATTTCGAGCCCGGGTATCCGATCGGGTTTCTCGAACAGGAGCCGCACCTCACGCCCGGCTCGACGGTGCGGGCGTGCGTCGAGGAGGGCGTAAAGCACCTCACCGACCTGACGGCGGCGTATGATGCGACGTGGGACGAGCTCGCCGAGGCGGCGGACGACCCGGCGAAGGATGCGGTGGCGGACAAGCAGGCGAAACTGCAGGAAAAGATCGATGCGCTCGGGGCGTGGGATGTCGCGCCGCAGGTGGAAATGGCGATGGACGCGCTGCGCTGCCCGCCGGGGGACGCGTCGGTGGAGAAACTTTCCGGCGGTGAGCGCCGGCGCGTCGCGCTCGCGCGGCTCCTGTTGAAGAAACCGTCGATCCTGCTGCTCGACGAGCCGACGAACCATCTCGATGCCGAGAGCGTGAACTGGCTCGAGCAGCATCTCGCGCGCTACGAAGGCACCGTGATCGCGGTGACGCACGACCGTTACTTTTTGGACAATGTCGCGCAGTGGATTCTCGAGCTGGCGAACGGCCACGGCACGCCGTGGAAAGGTAACTATTCCTCGTGGCTCGAGCAGAAGCAGGCGCGGGCGGCCGTCGAGCAGCGCACGGAGGACAAGCGGCAGAAGGCGATGGCGCGCGAGCTCGCGTGGATCCGCCAGTCGGCGAAGGCGCGCGTGACCAAGTCGCAGGCGCGCATCACGGCCTACGAAAATATGCTGAAGCAGAACGTCGCTGCGCAGGAGCGGGAGTTCGAGCTGATGATCCCGCCGGGCCCGCGGCTCGGCGCGCTGGTGGTCGAGGCGAAGGGCCTTACGAAGAGCTACGGCGACAATGTGCTGTTCGAAGACGTCAATTTCTCGCTGCCGCCGGGCGGCATCGTCGGCGTGATCGGGCCGAACGGCGCGGGCAAGACGACGCTGTTCCGGTTGATCATCGGGGCCGAATCGCCGGACGCGGGCGAGTTGCGCGTGGGGCCGACGGTGAAGATTGCGCACGTGGACCAGTCGCGCGATTCGCTGCCCGATGCGGAGACGATCTGGCAGGCGATCAGCGGCGGCGAGGAGATCATGAAGCTCTCCAACCGCGAGGTGAACAGCCGGGCGTATTGCGCGCAGTTTGGGTTCACGGGCGCGGACCAGAGCAAAAAGGTCGGCGTGCTGTCCGGCGGCGAACGCAACCGGGTGCACCTGGCGCGGCTGCTGAAGAGCGGGGCGAATCTGATTTTGCTCGATGAGCCGACGAACGATCTCGACGTGAACTCGATCCGCGCGCTGGAGGAGGGGTTGGAAAACTTTGCCGGCTGCGCGGTGGTGGTGTCGCACGACCGGTGGTTCCTGGACCGCGTGGCGACGCACATCCTCGCGTTCGAGGGCGACAGCACCGTGCACTGGTTCAACGGGAATTTTTCGAGCTATCAGGAGGATCTGCGCCGGCGGAAGGGCAAGGAGGCGGACCAGCCGCACCGGATCAAGTATCGGAAGCTGACGCGGCACTGAGATGTTGCATCCTGGAGTCGCAAAATGCGCGAAGGTGGGAATAGTGGCGTCCGTCGGGGCTCCCACCGCGGCAGCGCTCGCGCTCCGGTGGGCGCAGGCACTTTAACCATGAAATCCATTGTCTTATTGATCGCGCTCGGGGCCATCGCCCTTCCCATGACCCACGCTGCGCAAACGAAAACGGAATCCTTGGTGCTCGGCGGCGGGTGCTTTTGGTGTACCGAAGCCGCCTATGAACTGCTCCCGGGTGTGAAGTCCGTGGTGAGCGGCTACTCGGGCGGCAAAGAGCTCAATCCCACCTACGAGCAAATTTGCGCGAAGGTGACGGGCCACGCAGAAGTCATCAAAATCGAGTTCGATCCTGCGGCGGTGACGTTGGAGAAGCTGCTCGATTTTTTCTGGCAGGTGCACAATCCGACGCAGGTCGGCGGGCAGGGGAACGACAAGGGTCCCCAGTATCGCTCGATCATTC
>CANHJG010000206.1 GCA_947461205.1 Opitutia bacterium | reverse complement strand
GAGAGTGAAAGGGAGAAAAGAGCGGCGACGGGGAATCCGGCGAAGCGGGCGCTCGCGGTGTTGGTGGAGGCGATGCGCGTGCGGGATTTTTGGCTGCTGGCCGGATCGTTTTTTGTGTGCGGCGCGAGCACGAATGGCCTGATCGGCACGCATCTGATTTCGGCCGCGTTCGACTGTGGAATTCCCGAGGTCCGGGCGGCGGGGCTGCTGGCGATGATGGGCCTGTTCGATCTGGTGGGGACGACCGCGTCGGGGTGGCTGAGCGACCGCTACAACTGCCGGTATTTGCTCTTTGGATATTACGGGCTGCGCGGGTTGTCGCTATGGTTTCTCCCGCAGGCGCTCCTCGGGCCGGTCGCGGGACTGGGCGTATTCGCGGTATTTTACGGGCTCGACTGGATTGCGACGGTACCGCCGACGGTGCGGTTGACGGGCGAAGTATTCGGGCGGGAGAAGGCGAGCATTGTGTTCGGCTGGATCGTGGCGGCGCACCAGGTGGGGGCGGCGTTTGCGGCCTACGCGGCGGGGGCGGTGCGGACGAGCCTCGGGAGCTATGCCTGGGCGTTCATGGGCGCGGGAGCGCTGTGCCTGATGGCCGCGGTCGCGGTGCTGCCGATCGCGCGGGGGCGCTCGCCGGCGGTGGCGTAACGGGTCCGCCACCGACCCGGGCGGAGGGACCGCCCGCTTTTCTTACCCGTTGCGCTGCCAGGCGAGTTTGTGGCTGTCGATCCAGCGGTAGTGGTCGGCGTAGTGCAGGCCGGCGGACGAATTTTCGTCGAGGATCACCGTAGCGCGCGGGTGGAGCTGCAGCGCAGAGCCGGGGCAGATCGCGGCGAGCGGGCCTTCGACCATGTGTTCGACGGCGCGGACTTTGGCGGGACCGAAAGCGAGGAGGAGGCAGCGGCGGGCATCAAGGATCGTGCCGACGCCCATCGTGAGGGCATGCTTCGGCATCGCGTCGAACGAGCCGAAAACGGCGCTGTTGTCGCGGAGCGTTTGCTCGGACAGGATCTTGATCCACGTGCGCGAGCGCAGGGAACCGGTGGGCTCATTGAAGCCGATGTGGCCGTTGCGGCCGAGGCCGAGCAGTTGGATGTCGATGCCGCCGGCGTCGAGGATGCGCTGTTCGTAACTGCGACACTCGGCGTGGAGATCGGCCGCGGTGCCGTCAGGCACGTGGGTGCGGGTGGGGTCGATATTGATGTGGCGGAAAAGATTTTCCCGCATGAAATACCGGTAGGACTGGTCGTGCGTGCTGGCGAGACCGACGTATTCGTCGAGGTTGAACGTGGTGATGCGGCTAAAATCGAGGCCTTCGTCGCGGTGGAGGCGGATCAGTTCCTGGTAAAGGCGGAGCGGCGTGCGGCCGGTGGCGAGGCCCAGGACGGCGTCGGGTTTCTCGCGGACGACGCGGGCGATAATTTTGGCGCCGAGGATGCAGCCGATTTCGGGGGTTTCGCGGATGATGACTTCCATGGGAAAAGGCAAACGGGAGGTTACAAGACGGGAGGTTTTGCGGGCGGGCCCGGGAGGGAAAGCTTGTGACGGCGGGGTGCGGTGGCAATGCAAGGGTGAGTTTTTTGTTTCTCCCCTCCCCTGCCCCATGATGCTGCACACCCTTGGTCGTTTTTCGCGCCGGTTAATCTTGGCGGGCTTGGGCGGGTGGGCGCTAGCCGGAACCGGGGCGCGGGCGGCGGCGGAAAGTGCGAGGGCCGAGATCGTCGAGGTGAAAAAGATCTGGGAGGCGGGCGGGCACAATGCGTTTACGGATCTGATCCGGTGGCGCGAGCGGTGGTGGTGCACGTTTCGGGAGGCGGCGGCCCACGTGGGGGGCGACGGGGTGATTCGCGTGATCACGTCGGCGGACGGCGCGACCTGGGAATCGGCGGCGGCGTTGACGGAGGCGGACGTGGATTTGCGGGACCCGAAGCTGTCGGTGACGCCGGCGGGTCGGCTGATGCTGGTGTGCGGCGGATCGATTTACCACGGCACGAAAGTGCTGAAGGGGCGGCGGCCGCGAGTGAGTTTTTCGGACGACGGGCGGACGTGGACGGCGCCGCGGACAATCTTGGAGGAAGGCGACTGGTTGTGGCGCGTGACCTGGCACGGGGACGAGGCCTATGGTGTGTCGTATCGGCCGATACCAACGGCGGACGGCGCAGGGCCGGCGGACGGCGACGGGGTGCTGGTGTTGTGCCAGAGCCGCGACGGCGTGGCGTGGAGCGAACTCACGAGACTCGACGTGCCCGACCGGCCGAACGAGACGACGCTGCGGTTTTTGGCGGACGGACGGATGATCGCCATGGTGCGGCGCGAGGCGGGGAACACGCTGGGCTGGTTTGGCGAGGCGCGGGCGCCCTATACGCAGTGGACGTGGCGGGAGAGCAACGTGCGGTTCGGCGGGCCTGATTTTATCGTGTTGCCTGATGGCCGGCAGATCGCGGGCACGCGGGGGTATCCGCCGGCGGTGGCGGGCGCGAAGACCAAAGCCACGACGGTCGTGGCGCGGATCGACGGGGCGCGTCTCGAAACTTTGGTGACGCTGCCGAGCGGCGGCGACACGAGCTATTCGGCCTTTGGGTGGCACGAGGGGCTACTCTGGATGAGCTACTACTCGAGCCACGAGGGCAAGACGGCGATCTACCTCGCGAAAGTGCGGCTGCCGCCACGCGGCGCGTCAGCGGCGGCGGAGCGCTGACGGGAATTTTGGCGCCGGGCAGCCGCAGTCGCCGCCGCAGCCGGGATGTTTCTTTTTCGCCAGCGCACGCCGGACGAGCCAAGTCGCGGCGACGGCGACGAGGGCGAGGGCGGCGAGGGTTTGGGCAGCGGGTGACATGAAAAAGGGGGATCGCAAAAAGCTCAGAAACCGAGGGCGGTGCCGCCCTGGTAGACAATGAAGCTGAGGATCCACGCGGTGCCCGTCATGTAGGCGGTTTGGAAAAGGGGCCATTTCCAGCCGTTGGTCTCGCGGCGGACGACGGCGATGGTGCTGATGCACTGCATGGCGAAGACGTAGAAGATCATCAGCGTGAAGCAGACGAGCGGGGTGAAGAGCGCGCGTCCGTCGGGCCACTGGGCCGCGAGCATCGCCTGGCGCAGGGGCGTCGTGTCGTCGTCCTTGGCCTCGGCATTGAACACGACGGCCATAGTGGAGACGAAGACCTCGCGGGCGGCGAAGGAGGTGATGAGGCCGATGCCGATCTGCCAGTCGAAGCCGAGCGGCCGAATGGCGGGCTCGAGGAGGTGGCCGGCGCGGCCGGCGAAGCTCTGGGCGAGTTGCTGCTGGTCGGTGGTGCCGTCGGGCGCTTTGGGATACGCGGAAAGAAACCAGAGCACGATGCTGATGCCGAGGATGATGGTGCCGGCGCGCCGGAGAAAGAGCCAGCCGCGCTCGAGCATGTGCAGCGCGACGTCCTTCACGCGCGGCAGGCGGTAGGGCGGCAGTTCCATGATCATGAGCGGCGGTGCGCCCTTGAGGAGCGTGCGTTTGAAGAGCCACGCGAAACCGAAGGCGCCGACGGTGCCCAGCGCGTACATCAAAATCATGATCCCGACTTTGGTGAGGAGCGGGACGCGGTCGCCGGGGACGAGGGCCGCCATCATGAGGAGGTAGACGGGCAGACGGGCGGAGCAGCTCATCAACGGCGCGACGAGAATGGTGACGAGCCGGTCCTTCTGATCCTCGATGGTGCGGGTGGCCATGATCCCGGGAATGGCGCAGGCGTAGGAGCTGAGGAGGGGGATGAAGCTTTTACCGTTGAGTCCGACGCGGGCCATCAGGCGGTCCATGATAAAGGCGGCGCGCGCCATGTAGCCGGTGCTTTCGAGCAGGCCGATGAAGAAAAACAAGATGAGGATTTGCGGGAGGAAAATGATCACGCCGCCCACGCCGGCGATCGCGCCCGAGGTGAGGAGGTCGCGGAGATCGCCGGGCGGCATCGCGGATTTAACCCCGTCGGCCAGGTGGGCGATTTGGGCGTCGATCACATTCATCGGATACTCGGCGAGCGTGAAAATGCTGAGGAAGAGCAGCGTCATCACGGCGCCGAGCACGAGCCAGCCCCAGACGGGATGGGTCACCACGGCGTCGATTTGGTCCGAGGCGGTAGGGCCAGTTTCGCCGGTTTGGAGGAGGACTTCGGCGGCGATGCGGCCGATGGCGTCGTAACGGGAATTGACGAGGGTGCCGGCCCAGTCCGTCCCCTCGCCTTCCCAGCGTTGCTGCCAGGTGCGGAGAATTTCCCCGGTGCGCGCATGGAGGGGCGTCGATCCGGCCACGCGCACGCTGTCCTGATCGGTGAGGAGGAGGAGAGCTTCAGCGCGGGCGACGAGCGGGGCTTTGCGGTCGTGGGCGATGAGCGAAGCCTGGAGTTCGGTGACGGCGGGTGCGATGGCCGCGGGAATAGCCCAGGCGTGGCGGGCGAGCGGGAGATCGGCGCGGCTCATCGCGAGCTTGAGTTCGATGAGGCCCCGGCCGTTGACGGCTTCGCAGGCGATGACGGGGATGCCGAGTTCCTGTTCGAGGCGGGCGACGTCGACGGTGGTACCGGCGGCGGCGGCGAGGTCCATCATGTTGACGACGAGAAGCACCGGCCGGCCGAGGTCGAGAATTTGGTGAACGAGGTAGAGGTTTCGTTCGAGATTGGTCGCGTCGATGATGCAGAGGATGCGGTCGGGCTGGGCGGTGTCGGCGCGGCGGCCGAGGAGGACGTCGCGGGTGACGGCTTCGTCGGGGGAGCGGGCGGCGAGGGAATAGGCGCCGGGCAGGTCGATGACGGTGATGGGCTGGCCGTGTTGCGAGTAAGCGGTACCGACCTTTTTCTCGACGGTGACGCCGGGGTAGTTCCCGACTTTTTGTTTCAGGCCGGTGAGGGCGTTGAAAAGGGTGCTTTTGCCGCAGTTGGGATTGCCGACGAGGGCGTAGACGGGGGTGCGCGCGGACGAGGGGTTGGCGGCGCTGGAAGAAATGTGCGACGGCAGAGCCATAGGATGTCGCGGGGCGCTCAGGCGGTGGTGGGTTCCACGAGGACGTGGTCGGCCTCGGTCTTGCGCAGGGTGAGGTGGTAGCCGCGAAGTTTGATCTCGAGGGGATCGCCGAGGGGGGCGGTGCGGAGGAGCGTAACGCGGGTGCCGGCGAGGAGGCCCATTTCGCGGAGGCGGATAAAGGCGGAGCCCGTTTTGGGGAACTCGCGGACGGTGGCGGAGGCACCGACGGGAAGTTCGGAGAGCTTGATCGAGGCAGCCATAGCGCGGCGGTCAGCGCCGGACGATTTCGTCGACGAGGATGTTCTGCGCGGCGCCGTGGCTGAGGGCGATGCGGTTGCCGTTCACGGAGCAGAGAATGGTGCCGGTGCCGGAGACTTTGGTGACGCAGGCGGATTCGCCAAAACCCATCTCACGAACGCGTTGGCAGAACTGGGGGTCGCCTTTCAGCTCACAAACCCGGCCGACGGAGCCAGCCGGGAGCTGACAGAGCGGCAGGCGGTGAGGGAGCGTCGAGGGAGGCAGGGACATGACGGGCACTCCAACTGAGACTCGGTTTCAGTCGCGGAGCAAGAAAAACGTCGGGTGGTTTTTCCGGAGATGCGCGAGGGGGGTTCTTTGGGCGCGGAGGCGTCCGGATGGGCCGGGGGGATGGCGGGGTGCGTCCGATGGGCCGGGGACCGGCGACCGGGAGGAGTTGGGTCGGACGCGGGGCGGCGTTGAAGAGGCCGCGGGTGAAGGGAGCAGAAAAAAGGCGCGGGTAAACCGCGCCTTGAGACGTTGGGGCAAACGGGGCCGTTCCTAGCGGCGGCGGCGTTTGACGGCGAGTTGGACGCCGCTGTAGCGGACGAGGTTTTGGAGGTGCTCGTATTGCTGCGGATCAATATCCTTGGCGGCGCGGAGTTCGTCTTCGGCGCGCTTGAGGGCGGCTTCGACGGCATGCTCGTCAATTTTTTCCTCGGTGATGGCGTTTTCAGCGAGGACGCGGACGTGATCGCCTTCGATGGCCGCGAATCCTCCGCTGACGGCGAGGAGGGCGGTCAGGCCGTTTTTCGTCACCCGCAATTCGCCGTGCTCAACTTGGGTGAGCAGGGGGATGTGGCCGGGGAGGATGCCGATTTCACCGGACGTCGTCGGGATGACGACGGTGTCGATGGTGTCGGAATAGACCCGGGCCTCGGGTGTGACGATTTCGAGCGTGAGGGCCATGACGGATTATTTCTTCGCGGCGGCGGCGATGACTTCATCGATGCCACCCTTCATGTAGAAGTCGCCTTCGGCGATGTGGTCGAGTTCGCCGTCGAGAATCATCTTGAAGCCACGGACGGTTTCCTTGACGGGGACGTATTTGCCGGGCGTGCCGGTGAAGACTTCGGCCACCGCGAACGGCTGCGAGAGGAGGCGCTGGATTTTGCGAGCGCGGTAGACGGTCTGTTTGTCCTCGGGGGAAAGCTCGTCGAGACCGAGAATGGCGATGATGTCCTGGAGATCCTTGTAGCGCTGGAGGACGCGCTGGACTTCGCGGGCGACCTTGTAGTGTTCCTCGCCGACGATGTCGGCCTGGAGGGCCTTGGAGACGGAGGCGAGCGGGTCGACGGCGGG
>CANHJG010000205.1 GCA_947461205.1 Opitutia bacterium | reverse complement strand
GAGGAGAAATGCGCGTCGCGGGTCAGCACGGTCGCATCGGCTTGGAGGGCGTGCGCCGCGATCAGGATGTCTTGCGCGGGCAGGGTGCGGCCTTGGCGATCGAGGGCCCACGCCAGTTGGGTGGCGCGCTCCCAGATCTGATGCGTGGTCGGGATGAAAATCATCACCCCGAAGCGCGCGCGGAAGCTCTGGAGCGTGTTGGGATCGCGCAACCCGCGGCAAACCTCCAGGGCGATCATGCCGCAGGTGGCGAATTCCCAATCGTGCTCCACAATGCCACTGGCGAACGACAGGAAGGGGTCGGCGCCGGCGCGCAGCGCCCCGATATAGATGTTACTGTCCGGCAGGATCAGGTTTGCCATAAGGAGCCGGTTCCTCGGCGACCAAGGCTACGGATTGGGGCTCTTCCGGGTAGGACGCCGGGTCAAAGGAGGCCTTCAATTCCTCCGGGGTGAGCCCGAGGCCGGCAGAAAACAGCTCCTTCATTTTGTGGCGGCGGGCCATTTCCGTGAGTGCGATCTCAACGGCCGCGGTCTTGGTCTTGGCCCCGGTGATCTTCATCACGCGATCCAAGACATCTTCGTCGATGTGCATGGTCATTTTCATGATGGATGCACGGTATGGTTCGCCTGCCATACTTCAACCAGAATGTATGGCAGGCGAACCAGCTGTATTAACGACAGCGACTTGTGAACGGCAATTTTTCTTGGCTCAAACGCTCTCGAGCAGCTTGTAGAGGCGGGCGACCATGGGGGTCGCGTCGTCGAGCAGGCCCGCGGAGATGAGGGCATTGTCGAGGATTTGCTCGGCGACGAGTTTGGCGCGGTCGGGTGCCGTGGTGTGGGTCTCGAAGAGGCGCTTCATGACGACGGAGCGCGGGTTGATTTCGAGGTTCACCTTCACGGGTTCATCGGCGCCGTCCTTCTTCATGGCCTTCATCATGCGGCGCATTTGGGGCGACATAAACTTGTCGGCGTTGACGGCGAGGGCGGGCGAATCGACGAGGCGGTCGCTGGCTTTGACCTCTTCGACGCGGGGGCCGAGGGATTCTTTGAGGAAGGCGGTGAGTTTCTTGGTGTCGTCTTCGCTGAGGGCGCCTTCGGGCTTCGGGAGGTCGGAGAGCTTGACGTCGGCGTGATCGGCGGCGGTGAGCTTCTTGCTGTCGAATTCGCGGACGTTGCCCATGACGTATTCGTCGACGGGTTCGTAGCAGAAGATGACCTCGAGGTTCCGGGCTTTGAAGCCTTCGAGATAGGGGCCGCTTTCGAGGGCGGCGCGGTTCGGGCCGACGAGGTAATAGATTTCTTTCTGGTCGGCGCCCATGCGGGTGACGTAGTCGGCGAGGCTGGTGGTCTTGCCCTTTTCGGTGAGGGAGGACTCGAAGCGGAGGAGCTTTACGAGGGAGTCCTTGTGGGTGTAATCCATCGCGGCGCCTTCCTTGAGGAAGATGCCGAATTCGGCGTAGAACTCGTTGTAGGCGTCGACGCGGTTTTTGGCTTCTTCCTCGAGGAACTTGAGGAAGCGTTTCGTGATAACCGTGTTCAGTTTCGCGATGAGGGCCTTGTCCTGCATCGTCTCGCGCGAGATGTTGAGCGGGAGATCCTCGCTATCGACGACGCCCTTGAGGAAGCGGAGCCATTCGGGGAGGAGGTCCTTGGGCTTCGAGTCGATGAGCACCTTGCGGCAGTAGAGCGAGACCGAGGCTTCGAGGCGGGAGAAGCCGAGTTTCTCAGTGTTATCCTTCGGGACGAAGAGGAGGGCGTTGATCGAGAGCGGGGCGTCGGCACTGAAGTGGAGCCGGAGGCGCGGGTCGTCGTGGGCGTGGGACTGGAATTTGTAGAACTCGGTATAATCCTCGTCCTTGATCTCGTTTTTCGAGCGGAGCCAGAGGGCTTGGACGGTGTTGACGCGTTTGCCGTTGAGGTTGATCGGGAACGAGACGAAGGCGCTGTAGCGCTCGACGATTTCCTTGATTTTCCAGTCGGAGGCGTAGTCGGCGCAGTCGTCTTTGAGCTCGATGACGATTTTGGAGCCGCGGCGCTGGCCGTCGGCCTCCTCGATTTCATAGCTGCCGGAGCCGTCGCTCGACCAGACGTGGCCCGACTCGGACCCGCGCCAGGAGTGGGAGTAGACTTTCACGGACTTGGCGACCATGAAAGCGGAGTAGAAGCCGACGCCGAATTGGCCGATGAGGTTGGAATTCTTCGCGCCGCCCTCGCCCATGGCCTTCAGGAACTGCTTGGAGCCGGAGTGGGCGATGGTGCCGAGATTTTCGACGAGCTCGGCGCGGGTCATGCCGATACCGGTGTCTTGGATGGTGATGGTCTTGGCCTTGTCGTCCGTGGTGACGTTGATCTCGAGTTCGAGGGTGTCGTCGAAGATCTCCTTTTCAGTGATCTGGGTGTGGCGGAGCTTTTCGAGGGCGTCGGAGGCGTTGGAAACGAGCTCGCGGACGAAGATTTCCTTCTCGGTGTAGAGCGAGTGGATAACGATATCGAGGAGCTGCTTGATCTCGGCTTGGAACTCGAATTTTTGCGGTGTGGCGGTGGACATGGAAGGTGTTGGGCGTTGAGTGATGAGAGTTGCGAGGAGGGAGACGAAGACAGGTTGAAATGAAAAGAGCCCGCTATTTTAAGAGACTCGGGAAAAAATCAAGCGGTTGCTCCGCTTAAGGCGTAATCGGCCGGGTCATCCCGCCGACGGTGACCGTGGAGGGAGTGAGCAGGCCGTCGGCGATGACGTAGTCGATTTCGAATTTTTCCTGGTGCAGGGAACTGGCGCGTTGGCCGGGGGCCCGTTCGGTGAAGGAGGTCTCGCCGCTGACGCGGATTTTGGGCCAGCCGGGGACTTCGCCGGTATCCAGAATTTTGGTGGAGAGGCTGCCGACCTGGCCGTAGGTGCGGGTGAGGTGGGCTTTGAGTTGGACCGGTGCGGCGGTGGCCGCCTGGTTGAGCAGCGAATCGCCGGCGGGAGGCGGGCGGTGGGTGGCGGCGACGGGGGGCGCGGCTGGGTAACTGATCCCGCCGGATCGGGCGGGCGGACGGGCGGGCGATGCCCGGTGGTGGGCGGGACCCTGGGGCGGTGTGGCGGGTTTGACGCCGGCTTCGGCGAGGAGTTGGTCGCGGAGGGCGGGTGGGAGTTGGTCGAGGGCGACCACGCGGATACGGGTGGGCTCGGCGATGGTCGCGGTGGCCTTTTCGAGGGAGTAGTCGACGATTTTGGCCTTTTTGAAAACGGTGCCGTCGGTCAGGCGGATCTCGGACTGCACCTTGCCGAGGACGGAGGATTTTTCTGCGGCGGGTGCGGGCGCGACGAGGGCGAGGGAAGTAAGCGCGAGGGAGAGGAGGGAGCGGCGCATGACGGCACGCTGATGGAGAAACTCGGGGCGTGCAAGGCGCGGCCGGCCGGCGCGCGGCGGCTCTACGGCTGAAATGATTTCAGCGGGGTGAGCGTGACCGGGCCGAGGAGGCCGCTGGGGGTGAGGGGCCAAGCGCTAGCGTCGAAGGGGCGGTAGTTGATGTTCACGACGTTGGTGTCGCGCATGATTTTCCAAGGAAGTTTATTTTGATCCATGTAGCGGATGCGGTTCGCGGCGAGGTTGGTGACGTCGAGTTCGAGGACGTTGCGGCCGGGTTTGAGCAGGGCGGAGGCGAGGCGCACGCGGAACGGGAGGCTCCACGCGGTGGCGACGGGCTGGCCGTTGAGGATGACGCGGGCGCTCTCGCGGACGTCGCCGAGGTCGAGGAGCCAGTCGTCGGTCTGGGGGGTGGGAGTGGCACGGGCCGCCTGAGCCGGGGAATTGGCGGACGCGGTGCCGGACACGGGTCGGGAGACCTGTGCGACGACGGAATCGAAATCGAATTCGAGACGGTAGCGGGCGGTGCCGCCGAAGCGTTGGGCTTCGTCGCCGCCGAGATCCGTCCAGGATTTGAGCTCGGTGGTTTCGAGGGCGGGGGGGAGGGTGGGGCCGCCTTTCGTGAAGGTGATTTTCCAGGGGCCGGTGAGGGGGACGGGCGAGGCCGCGGTCGTCGTGTGGGACCACGGAGCGATTTTCGCAGGAGGGGCGGTGCGGGTGGTGCGGAGGATGAGCGATTCTCCGGGAGCGACTTGGAGGAAAATTTCAAGGGCACGATTGGCAGCGGGGCGGCTCCGGGCGAAGCCGAAGTCGCCGTTGAGTGGATTCATCACGAGGGCGCGGGCGGCGGGGCCGACCGAGACCCACCCTTCGTGCGCTTTCGCTCCGAGGTTGGTGACGAAGTAATCGCGACCGTGCGGGGTGGCGCGGCTGACGAAGTTGAGGCCGGCATCGGCCAAGGCTTCGCGGCGGGCGTGGGGGGCGACGGCGGTGAGGATGGCGGCGTTGACGGTCGCGCGGGGAGTGACGGCGGCGAGGGCGGTTTGGAATTCGGCGCGGCGCTCGGCGAGGCGGCCGAAGCCGGGGACGTCTTCGGGAAGTTTTTCGAAGATGATTTTTGCACCACTTGCGGCGAGGGCGGCGAGTTGCTGGAGCGTTGCGACGGGCATGCGGCGCGTGGCGGGGACGACGATGACTTGGTAACGCGTGTGGCCGCCGGTGAGGAGAGTGCCGGAGTCGGTGCGGGTTTGGAGGAGCTGAGCGTCGGAGATGTAGTCGAAGGTGTAGCCCTGATCCATCAGCGCGCGGGCGAGTTTGCCGACGGGTTGGTCGGTGAGCCACTTTGCGTGGTGGACGGTGAACATTTTCACGGTGCCGGTCTCGTCGTCGAGGAGGTCGGCGAAGGGCCAGTAGAGGAGGATGTCGTTGTCGGGTTGGCCGGCTTGGAGGACGGACTGGACGCGGGCGATATAGTGGTTGAGGGCGCCGAAGTCGTCCCACCAGGTGTTGTTGGGGTTGAACTGGGTGGCGGCGTAGAAGAGCCAGCCGGGCCAGGCGGCGTCCTGGGGCGAGTAGACGGCCCCGTGGTAGAAGATGTGGTTGATGCCGTCGGCGAGGATGCGGTCGAGCTCGGGCTTCACGAAGGCGAGCGACTCTTTCCAGTGGTCGCGCAGCCAGGTGGCGCTCTCGGAGGAGGCGAGGGTGTGGCCGGCGACGTGGGCGGCGGACGAGGCGAGGCGGACGACGAGAGACTCGGGGAGGTCTTGGTTGTTGTTGGCGATGTCGGCGGCATCGCGGCGGAGGCCGGGGATGGGGAAGGGGGTAGAACCGAAGATTTCGGTCTCGGCGATGTCGGCGTTGGCGTAGAGGTCGAGGAGGTTGCCGGGTGCGCCGTGGGATTGGTTGCGGACGAGGTAGCCGCGGTCGTGGGACCACTTCACCCAGGCGCGGAGGTAGTCGAGGTGGAGTTGGGCGAGGGTTTCGCGGTAATCGCTCTTGATGCGGCCGAGGGTGTCGCGGTCGAGGGTCGTGACCTCGGAGGGCGTGCGGGCGAGGAGGGCGGCGGCGTAGGGCGCAATATCGTAGCCGTGCATGGAGCGGAATTTTTCCGGGAGCTGCGCGTTCCAGTTGGCGCCATAGTATTCGAAGGAGTCGTGGAACTGGCCGCGGATGAGGCCGCGGGGGAGTTGGTGGGCGGTGAAGGCCTCGTCGAATTTGGCGAGGTAGCGGCCAAGGGCGGCGGGGGAGTAGGGGTCGAGGACGAAACCTTCGCCGCCGGGAGCGGGGCGTTTGACGAGCTGCTTCGTGGGTTCGGTGACGAGCTGGCCGGCGGAGTTGAGGACGGCCTTTTGCGCGGCGTCGGTGGGGCTGACCCAGGGGCCGCCGAAGGGCCAGCCGGTGCCGGTGGCCATGTCGACGCCGAGGCCGAGGCGTTTCGCTTCGGTGCCGACGTGGGCGAGCATCTCGACCCATCTCGGCGAGAGGTAGTCGAGGTAGCGGGACTCGGCGCCTTTCGCGCCGTAAATCGGGGTGATCTCGACGCCGCCGAGACCGGCGGCGGCGAATTGCTCGAGCTGGCGGGTGAGGTTGACTTTATCGACGCCGCTGCCGGGCCACCACCAGCGGGTCCACGGTTTATTTGCCGAGGTGATCTCGGGCCAGCCGAGGGAGTCGGCCGCGGGCTCGGCCGCATGGGCGGAGTGCGCGAAGACAGGGACGAAGAGGACGGACAGGACGAAGAGGATGGGCGCGAGTCGGGGATGGCGGAGGGGGCGCATGGGGAAAGGAGAGGGGGCGTAGCCTTGCCCGACAATCGTGGGCGGGTTGGACAGTCCGCGTTCTCGGCGGGCGGGTCGGAGACCGCGCCCTGCATTAGCCGCCGAGGTAGGTGGCTTTGAGCTGGGGGTCGGCGCGGAGTTTTTTGCTTTCGCCTTCCATGGCGATGCGGCCGGTCTCCAGACAATACGCGTAGCGGCTGACTTCGAGGGCGAGGTTGGCGTTCTGCTCGACGAGGAGAATCGTGATGCCGTGGTTGCGGTTAATCTCCACGATTTTTTCGAAGATGGTGCTGATGAGGCGGGGGGCGATCCCGAGAGACGGCTCGTCGAGCATGAGGAATTTCGGGTTGCCCATGAGGGCGCGGCCGATGGCGAGCATCTGCTGTTCGCCGCCGGAGAGCGTGCCGGCGGTCTGCTTGATGCGTTCCTTGAGACGCGGGAAAATGCTGAAGACGTAGTCGCGGTTTTTCGCGATGAGGTCTTGGTCGGTCTGGAGGTAGGCGCCCATCG
>CANHJG010000204.1 GCA_947461205.1 Opitutia bacterium | reverse complement strand
CCGAACCTCGCCGGCACCTGGCGCAACGGCCTCGATTATTTCTTGGAGAACATCGTGGACCCGAACGCCGTCGTCGGCGCCGACTTCCAGCTGAATCTCGTCACGAAACGCGACGGCACGGTTGTCGCGGGCATGATCGACAAGGAGACAGACACGGTGCTCGCGATCCGTACGGTGACGGAAACGGTCAACGTCCCGAAAGCCGACATCAAATCCCGCGAAGTCACGTCGCAATCGCTGATGCCCGCCGGCCTCCTCGAGGCATTGCCTGAGCGCGAGGCGCTGGAGCTGCTGAAGTTTCTGACGACCGAGGTGAAGTAAGCGCTCGAACGGGACGAAGCGCCTGCGGCTTGAAATCGCTTCTGGCGCTCAGGCACCGGGCGGTGTTTCGTCGCCGCCGATCTCGTATGCGTTGCCCCGCTTCCCTGCTCCCGCTGATTTCTTTTTTTGGCTTTTGGTCTTCCGCGGTCGCGGCCGATCCCCGGGGCGACGCGCCCAGCGCGCCGCTGCGCCCGCCGGCCGAGGAGCGGGCGCTCTTCCGTCTTCCGCCCGGTTTTGAAATTCAACTCGTCGCGGCGGAGCCGGAGATTCAGAAGCCGATGAACGTCGCGTTCGACGCGGCGGGACGCGTGTGGGTCACGGGGTCGACGCTCTATCCGTGGCCGGCGAAGCGCGATGCCCGCGGCGAGCCCATCGCGGCGTTTCAGAAAAACTGGGATGACAACCATCTCGCGTTCCGTGCGTCGTCCATGCCGCCCGAGCCGGCCGAGCGCGGGCTCGACACGGTGCGGGTGCTCGCGGATTTCGATCCGGTGACGGGGCGGGCGCGGAAGGTGACCGTGTTTGCCGACGGGTTGAATATTCCCATCGGGGTGCTGCCGCTGCCGCGCGCGGCCGGGGCGAAGGGCGATAGCGTGCTCGTGTTTTCCATCCCCGCGATCTGGCGGCTGACGGACACGGACGGCGATGGACGCGCCGATGGGCGGGAGAAACTCTACGACGGCTTCGGGTTCAAGGACACGCACGGCATGTCGTCGAATTACTGGCAGTGGCTCGACGGCTGGGTTTACGGGACGCATGGCTTCGCCAATCCGAGCGAAGTCGTCGACCGCGCGGGACGCGTCGTGAAGCTCACCAGCGGCAACACCTACCGGTTTCGCCCCGACGGCTCGCGTTTCGAAGTATTCGTCAACGGCCAGACCAATCCCTTCGGGCTCGCGTTCGATGCGCGTGGCGATCTCTACACGGCCGACTCGCACTCGAAGCCGGTCTATTTGCTCATCCCGGGAGGCTACTACGAAGGCATCAGCAAGGAGCACGACGGGCTGGGCTTCGCGCCGGCGATCACGACGGACGATCACGGGTCGTCGGCGATCGCGGGGATCGCGCATTATAGCGCGACGCACTTCCCGCCGGAGTTCCGCGATAATTTGTTCAATGGCAATCCGGTCACGCGGCGCATCAACCGCACCCGGCTGGAGTGGCGGGGCTCGACGCCCGCAGCGGCGCGGCAGAGCGATTTCCTGACGAGCGACGATCCGGCGTTTCGGCCCGTGCAGGTGAAGCTGGGTCCCGACGGCGCATTATGGGTGGCGGATTTCTACAACCCGATCATCGGTCACTACGAAGTGCCGCTGACGCATCCGGCGCGCGACCGCGCGCACGGCCGGTTGTGGCGCATCGTATGGCGCGGGCTCGATCGGTCGGTGCCGGTGCCGACGCTGCCGGATCTCGCGGGTCTAAAAACGACGGACTTGGTCGCGCGGCTGGCGGAGGGAAATCTCGTCGTGCGTTCGCTCGCGTTGAACGAACTGGTGGCGCGACCGGAGGGGGGCGGGGTGGCGGCGGCCGTGGCGGCGGCGGCGGCGCGGCTGGTGGCCGGGACGGATCCGACGGCGGATGGCACGGCGGCGCTGCCGCTGTTCTTCGCGCTGGAACGCCTGGGCTCGCCCGACGCTGCGCTGCTCTTCCGGGCGCTCGCGCGTCCGGAGAGCGCGGTGGCGCAGGCGGCCCTGCGGGTGTTGGCCGATCGCGCGGTATGGCCCGCCGAGTGCGAAAAAATATTCAACGCCATCGCCGGAAAAAATCCGGACAGTCCTGGAGCAGGGGCCGCGCTGCCCGGTTACAGTTGGCGGCTCGTCGCGGAGGCGCTCGCGCGTCAGCCGCAACCGTGGGGTGCGCCGCTGCTGCTCACGATGCTCGGTCGGGCGCCCGAAGCCGATACCGAGCTCGTCTACGCTCTCCGGCTCGCATTGAAAAACCACGCGGTCGACGCAGATGCGACGACGCTCGCGAAATGGGCGGCGGCGAGTGCCGGCGACGGTGCGCGGATTGCCGATCTGTGTCTCGCACTCACGACGCCGGCGGCGGCCCGGTTTCTCGCGGTGCGGGTGCGCGAGGCGAAGGGGCCCGATCCGCGGATCGGCGAGTTTGCGCGGCACGTCGCCCTCCATTTGCCCGCGGGCGAATTCGATGCTTTCGCGGCGTTGTTGGGACCGCTCGGGGCCGCGCCCGCCGCGCAGCGGCTTCTGACGGCCGAGGGGCTCGCGACGATGGCCGCAAAGCCTGCGCGCGTCTTGTCCGCTGAAATTGGCGAGTGGATGCGCCGCGAATTGTTCACCGCGCTCGAGGACAAGGCGGCGTTGGCCGTGCGCGCGGCGAATGCCCTAAGGCCGCTCGCCCTGCCGGAAAAGGCGGAGCCGTTGCGCCGGCGGGCGTTGGCGGCGTCCGCGGCCGACAGCGCCCGCGCGGCCGCGCTCCGCGCGCTGGCTCCCGGCGAACCGGAGACGGAAGCAACTGCGGTGGCGGTGCTGGCCGGTGATGCGCCATTGGGGACCCGGCGTGCGGCGGCCGAGGTGCTCGGAGCCGGTGAAGCGGGTCCGGCAGCGCGCGCCGCCCTCGCGGGGGCGTTGGCCGGCGCGCCGGCCGATCTTGCGCTCACGGTGGCGACGTCGCTGGCGAAGAGCGACGCCGGGGCGGCCGATCTCCTGGAACTCGCCGCGGCGGGACGGGTGCGGCCGGCGTTGCTGCGGCACCGTTACGTCGGGCTTGCACTGGAGAAACGCCCGGCCGCGCTGCGCGAGCGCGTCGCCGCCCTCACGAAAGCGCTGCCGCCCGAAGATGCGCGGCTCGATGCGCTGGTCGCCTACCGCGTGGGTGCGGTGGGGAATTTCAAACCGGACCGGGCGCACGGTGCCGCCGTGTTTGCGGAGAACTGCACGGCGTGTCACCGCTTCCGCGACGCGGGCGGCAACCTCGGGCCGAGTCTCGACGGCATCGGCTCGCGGGCGTTGCCCCGGCTCGTCGAAGACATTCTCGATCCGAACCGCAACGTCGACCCGACGTTTCGTTTGACGACGCTTACGTTGAAAAACGGCGAGACGCGGTCGGGGATGGATCTGCGGGAGGAAGGCGGGCGGCTGGTGTGGCGGGATCCGGGGACCGGAGCGGAGATCGCGGCGGCCAAGGCGGACGTGATGGAGACGACGGCCTCGGCGCTTTCGCCGATGCCCGCGGCGTTCGAGACGGTGCTCAGCGAGCAGGATTTTTCTGACCTGTTGGACTATTTGCGCAGTCCGGGCAGCTGATCATCTGGGCCGGGGCGGTGGGCACCCCGTTCCGCGGCGCAGGTGCGCCGTGGGGGGGGCGCCGGGCGAGGGGCGCGATCAGTTTTTCGGTGGGGCGAAAAGCAGATGCCGGGCGAGAAAGGGGAGGGCGTGTTCGACGAGCCGCTCCTGGGCGCGGTCGGTGTGGCCGCCGGGGAATTCGGAGAAGGTGTGGGGGATGCCGCGGGCGGTGAGTTCGCGGTCGAGGGCGCGGACGGTGACGGGGATGTGGCGGAAGTGATCGCTCGTGCCGACGTCGAAGCCGATCGCGCGGAGGCGGCGGATATTGGCGAGGTGGGCGTCGAGCATCGTGAGCGGCATGGCGGCTTGCCAGCGGGCGTGGACCGGTGGGTTGGGCACGAGGCGGCCGTCGCGGACGATGAACGGGTAGTCGATCGGGAGCGGTTGCGCGTCGGGGTTGGGGGAGAGCGCGGCGGCGCAGAGGTAGAGTAGTCCGGCGTAGTTTTCGCGTATTCGGTGGGTGGCGACGTGGCGCTGGAGCTCGGCGTAGGAGGTAATGCCGGGGACGGCGGTCATGGTGGGGTTTTCCGGGCCGAACTCGGCGGCGAAGCCGAGGAAGGCGGGCGAGAGGGCGTAGACGGCGCCGAAGCGATCGGGGTGGAGAAAAGCGAAGCGGAGTGCGCCGAAGCCGCCCATGGAGAGGCCGGTGACGCCGCGACTGGCGGCCTGGGGGAGCGTGCGATAGCGGGCGTCGACCCAGGCGACGAGGTCCTGCACGAGGGCGTCTTCCCAGCGGCCCGCGAGGGACGAATTCATGTAGAGCGAACCGACGTGGGCGTTGGCGCCGTTGGCGTAGACGACGATCAGGTCGGCGGGGATTTTTCCGGCGCGCAGGGCGGAGGTGAGCGCGGCGCTGAGGGGCGGGTGGCCGGGACCGGCGCGTTCCCAGTCGGCGGGTTTCATGCCGAGGCCGTGGAGGAGATAGACGACGGGAAAGCGGCGGGTGGGCTCGGTGGCGTAGGCGGGCGGGAGGTAGACGAGGACGGGTTGGTCGGCGGGATCGCCGAGGGGATTTTGGGCGAGGGAGGCCGCGTGAAAGGTGTGACGCTCGAGGATGGCTTCGCGGGGGGATGGGGCGGCGGCCGGTTGGGCGCGGAGCGCGCCGAACGCCGCGAGTGAGAGGAAGAAGGCGAGGAGGGCGCGGCGGAGGGCGAAGATCACGGAGCGAAGGGAAGCAGGGCGGTGGGTCGGCTCAGGGGGCGTAGGTCTGGGCGAGGCTGGCGATGGATTTTTTGAGGCTGGCGCGGAGTTCGGCGGGGGCGAGGACTTCGGCGGCGGCGCCCCAGCTCAAGATCCATTGCTCGGCTTCGCTGAGGGCGCCGAGGCGGAGCCGGAGTTCGAGGGCGCCGCCGGGGAGGTCGCGCATTGCCTGCGTTTCGTGCCACTCGCGTTCGCGGACGCGTTCGGCGACGGCGGCGGTGAAGCGGATCACGACGCGGTGGTCGCCGGTGCCGCCCATGACGCCGAGGGCGTTGGCGAAAAATTTTTCGGGGGAGAAATCGGGCGGGCGGAGGAAGGTCGTCTGGGTGACGGTCACCTCGGCGATGCGCGGGAGGGCGAAGGTGCGGAGGGCGGCGCGTTCGAGATCGAAGGCGATGAGATACCAGAGGTTCTCGCGGTTGGCCAAATGGTAGGGGCGCACGCGGCGCACGGATTTCTTCGGGTCGCCGGGTTTGCGGTAGGCGAAGGTGATTTCCTGCGCGCGGAGGACGGCGGCGCTGAGGGCGTTGAACACGGTGAGATCGGTCTTGCCGATGCCGATGTTTTTGAAGGAGACGGCGCGGAGTTCGTCGGTGGGCGAAAAGGAAATTTTGTCGCGGAGGCCGCCGGCGAGTTTTTCGAAGGCGACTTCGAGCTGACGGTGGAACGGGGTGCCGCGGTATTGTTCGAGGGCGCGTTGGGCGACGAGGAGGGCGAGGAGCTCGCCCTCGGTGACGTTGACCGTGGGAAAGGCGTTGACGGGGTGGGTGTAGCGGTAGGCCTGGATCTGGGCGTCGAACTCGATGGGGAGGTCGAGGCGGTCGCGCATGAAGGCGATGTCGCGGACGACGGTCTTGCGGGAAACCTCGAGGGCGCGGACGAGGTGGGAGCAGTTGATGAGAGCGCCGCGGCGGAGTTCGTCGTGGATGCGCATCATGCGTTCGAGGGGCGGGCGGGAGGTGAGCGGAAGCGGGGCAGACATGGAGAAGGAAAAAGGGGAAAAGTCGGAAAGGGGAAAGGGGGAAGACGGGGAGCGGGCTGAAGGACGAGAAAATAATTTCAGATTTGTTGAGGGTGGGCCAGCCAATGTCCCACCTTGGGGAGTAGAGTCGGCGCATGATCTCGACCTTCTCTGCCCATCGTCCGTCTGTTCGCACCTCGGCCAAGGCCGCGGCGGCTGCTCCTTCGCGTCGTGGAAAAAAATGCGTCGTGCCGATCGCGCTGGCGTGGTCGCACAGCGGGATCGCTTATCGCGTGACGCCGTGGCCGGAAGTGCAGTTCGAACGGCTCTACGGCGAGGAGTGGGTGGCAATCGCGCCCGCGGAGGAGGCGCTGGCCTCGTCGGCGCAGACGTGCGGGCCGCTGGCGTGGCGGGCGTATCTGGAGTTTGTGCCGGCGGACGTGCGCGAGTGGTTGGGCGGTTTTTCGTTCAAGCGCATGGCGGCGCTGCAGGTGGTGGCGCGGTGCCCGGAATTGTTGCCGGCGCTGGTCGACACGCCGGCGTTGACGGCGTTTGTGGCGGCGCACGGGAGTTTGCGCGGGACGGCGGTGCCGGCGTGGGCGGAGATCAGCGCGATCTTCGAGCGGCGCGACGTCTATGGCGTGTTGGAGTGGCTGGGGCTGCCGGCGTCGCGGCAGACGCTGACGATCCTGCGGAATATTTCGGACCGGGATGTGGCGAAGCGGTTCTTGGAGCCGCTGCGCTCGATGTTGTGGGAGCCGCGCTCGATCTTTGCACTGCAACGGGCGCCGGAAATTACGGACCGGTTTTTGGCGCGGGCGTGTCATGCGCTGGCGGCGTGAGGGCGGCGGTGCGGCGGAAAGAGGAGGCAAGAAGGACCGAGGACGGAGGGCTCTGGGTGGAGGGGCGTGGCGCGGATTTTGGCGGATGCGGCGTGAGGGGGGAACGGGCGTAAACGAGGTTGGTCTTTTTTCGGGGACGCAGCGGGAGTGAGCGGGGCAGGCGGGGTTGCTGCAGGAGATGGTGGAGTAAACAGAGGGGAGGGG
>CANHJG010000203.1 GCA_947461205.1 Opitutia bacterium | reverse complement strand
TTGACCTCAGCGCCCTGAGCCTCGCGGGCAATCTGAACAGCATTGCTCCCACGAATTTGGGCGCGAGCAGCTACAAAGCTCCTACGCCCTAATTAGTTGTTGAATTGCATTACGCCTCAAGGGGGCGATCGGCTTCGGCCGGTCGCCCCCTTTTTTTGTGCCCAGATCGCAGTCGTCGATCGCAGGAGCGGCCAGGAGGCCCAGTTCGGAGGTGCGATCACTCGGCAAAAAGATTCAGAGTTTGATTTGCCGGGTAGCCGCGAGCGCCAGCGAGGGGTGATTTTCCTTCACGATCGGGGGAATGAAGCGGGCGAGCTTGGAAATCGGCGGTTGGGAAACCGCCGCTCCGTGACGCGAGCTCGGAGTCGTCGAGGAGGGCGCGCTTCGGCCGGTCGCCCCTTTTTTTTGTGCCCAGATCGCAGTCGTCGATCGCAGGAGCGGCCAGGAGGCCCAGTTTGGAGGTGCGATCACTCGGCCAAAAGATTCAGAGTTTGATTTGCCGGGTAGCCGCGAGCGCCAGCGAGGGCTGATTTTCCTTCACGATCGTGGGAATGAAGCGGGCGAGCTTGGAAATCGGCGGTTGGGAAACCGCCGCTCCGTGACGCGAGCTCGGAGCCGTCGAGGAGGGCGCGACTCGTGGGGACGGGGGCCGGATCCCTGCAGGACGCTTCGAGGACGTCGTGGCGGCGGAGGAGCCCTAAGACGACGCCGGCGAACCCGGCGGCGAGGGTGCGGCGTCTTTCGATGGGGCGAGAACGCCCGTTCACCTTGGATATCGGCGCCAACTAGAAATGAGCACAGATAGTGTCTGACTTTTACGGCGGCGCCGGCCTCAGCGCAGGGCCGCGGTAGGTTCCTGAGGCCGTTTTTCGCGCCCGACAGCCGTCGCGGGCATTTTAGTAGGGGGTGGGGATTATACCCTTCGAGCCGGCGGGTGATGAACCCCGTCAGCTCATCGTTGAGTGTTGTTCAAATCCTTGCGTCGACCGGTTCCCGTCGAACATGGTGGGGCGATTCCAAGGGAAATGCCTGCACAGTCTCAAATTATGGTCCCCTCGGCGCCATCACTCCGCCGGCCTTCACGCTTGGGAGTAGGGGCGGGTCTGTTGCTGGTGGTGGCCGTGGTGGTGGCTTACCTTAATACGTTATCGGCCCCATTCTTTTTCGATGACCTCAGCGCGATTGATGAAAATCCCACGATTCGCCAGTGGTGGAGGCTGGACCAGGTGCTGTCTCCGCCACGCGATGGTAGCGCCGTGACCGGTCGGCCGCTTCTGAATTTCACTTTCGCCGTCAACTACGCGATCAGCGGCCGTTCGCCGGTGAGTTATCACCTCGGAAACATCGCACTCCATTCGGGCGCAGCCTTGGTTCTTTTTTGGCTGGTTGGCCTGACGCTGGTGCGCGGCCTGTCCACGGGAGTGACCACCGGCCAGGCTACGTTAACGGCGTTCTTCGTAGCACTACTCTGGGCTGTGCACCCCCTCCAGACCGAGTCAGTTACGTGTGTGGCCCAGCGGACCGAGCTGCTGGTGGGTTTTTTTTATCTGCTCACCTTGTATTGTTTTCTCCGCAGCACCGAAGGCAAGGACCCCGTGGGGTGGGCGGTGGCTTCCGTGTTGGCGTGCTTATCGGGAATGGCCAGCAAGGAGGTCATGGTGTCCGCGCCGGTCGTGGTCTTTCTCTTTGATCGCACCTTTATTGCGGGAAGTTTCTCGCAGGCATGGCGGCGGCGTCGGGGATACTATGTCGCCTTGGGGGCAACCTGGGTCTTGCTCGTCGGGTTGGTCGTGACCGCCGGCGGAAGCCGCGGTGCGGCGGCCGGATTTGGTCTGGGCGTTTCTGCTTGGTCTTACCTGCTCAAGCAGTGTGAAGCGATTGTACTCTATCTCCGATTGAGCCTTTGGCCGCATCCGCTCGTCGTCGACTATGGCACGGACGTGGTGCACCGGCTCCGGTCGGTTTTGCCTGAGGCCTGTCTCGTGGTAACGCTGTTCGGGGGGACGCTTCTGGCCCTTTGGAAACGTCCTTGGCTCGGGTTTCTGGGGATTTGGTTTTTCGCCATCCTTTCGCCGAGTTCCAGTTTTATTCCCCTCGTTTCGCAAACCATGGCGGAACACCGGATGTATCTTCCGCTCGCAGCCCTCACCACCTTGGGTGTCCTGGGAGTTCGGACATGCTTGACGCGAGGGAGCCTGATTATTCTGTCCGCCGTGGCCGTGGGTTGGGTCGTCCTCTCCATCCGGCGAAACCGCGATTATCGCACCGATCTGTCGATCTGGGAGGTGACCGTGGCGCAACGTCCGGGAAATGGCCGGGCCTATTCGAATCTCGCCGATGCCTACAAGGCGCGCGGTCTCCTGCGGGAGGCCGCAACGGGGTATGCCGAAGCCCTCCGACTGGATCCCAATCAGCCGGAAACACTGAATAATTTGGGTCTGGTTCTGCTGGCGCAAGGCCGGACGGCGGAGGCCGTCGCCACTTTTGAGCGGACCCTGGTGCTCAAACCGAACTTTGCGGATGCGATGACGAACCTCGGGAATGCGCTGACGAGTGCGGGCCGAGCGGACGAGGCCCTTCGGTGGTTCGAAGGCGCGGTGCGGGCCAAGCCCAACTTGGTGCCGGCACTGAGCAATCTGTCGGGAGCGCTGATTGAAGCCGGGCGCTATCCCGAGGCGATGGTCCACGCCAGGCGGGCCGTGGAACTGAAGCCGGACTACGTGCTCGCTCGGTCCAATCTCGCGTTAGCCCTGCTCCGGGGGGGCCGAACGGCCGAAGCGGTCCCGCAGTATCAAATGCTGCTAAAAGTGCAGCCGGGAGATGGCAGCGCGCACAACAATCTGGGCAGCGCGTATTACATTTTGGACCGGGCGCAGGAAGCGATTCCGCATTACGAGCAGGCGGTCACGCTGGAGCCTCAGAATGGCAGTTTCCGCAACAACCTCGCCGGGGCCTTGTTTCGCGTGGGTCGAAACGAGGCTGCGGTCGAACAGTATCGCGCGTCCCTGCGGCTCGCGCCGGAGAATCTTGAGGCGCGCGCCAATCTTGCGCTGGTGCTCGCGCGACTTGATCGCCCACACGAGGCGGTCGTGGAGTATGAAGGGGTGTTGAGCCGCGATCCCAACCACGGCATGGCGCATTTCGGGCTGGGTCAGAGCCTCTACGCCCTGCAGCGTCGGACCGAGGCGATGGAACACCTTGCGACGGCGGTCCGGCTTCTCCCGGCGTTCGAGCCAGCCCGCGCGCTCTTCGACCGCGTGCGTGAGACCGAGAGCGCCCCGCGTCAGCCTTAGGGTGGGGGCGCGTTATACCCCAGGTGTCGTTTCAACGGCCAGAAACCGTCGCTGTTCGCGCCGCCGGTCCCACTGTCAGACCAGACCGGCGAACCCGGCGATGGTGCGGAGCCGTGCGAGGGGCGAGTGCGCCCGGTGGGGACGGTGGCCGGATCGTTGCGGGACGCTGGTGTTAGCCGGGATATTTCACCGTCCACGAGAGCAAACCGATTTCATAGCGGCCACCGAGCCCAGCCCACCGAGCTCACCGAGCGGACAAGGTGTTTGGCTCCGTGACCTCGGTTCGAAACTCGGTGCGCTCGGGGCGAAAGAATTCCTGCAGGAGCGGGCGAGCCGGCCAATCGGCGGTTGGGAAACCGCCGCTCCGATACGGGAGCTCGCAGCTTTAGAGGGGGGGGCGCGACCGGTGGGGACGCTGGCCGGATCCTTGCGGGACGGTTCGAGGACGATTCGAGGAGGGTTCGAGGCCGGCGTGGCGGCGGAAGAGCCGTCAGACCAGGCCGGCGACCCCGGCGATGGTGCTCGGTCTTTCGATGGGGCGAGAGCGCCCGGGGGGAGTGCGGTCCGAGGGCCCGGCGGGCCCGGGCCGCAGCGCCAACGATGCACGCATGATCCACCTCCCTTTGGTCATTCCTCCGGAAATCGTTTCCGTCGGTAGCAATAATCATGAGGCAACACCCCTTCGTTGGTAACAAAAAGTTTTGAGGCAGTGCGGCCTGGATTCAGAATGTCGTCCGCCATTACCAGGCGGGCACCATGACCGGAGAAGCACCCCCTGACGACAGTCATCTCTAATCCGGGTCGGGCTCGACAATTCGCGGGGACTTGCTGCGCTCCCAGAACGATGTCCAGCCATGGCTTGCAGAAAGAACTCCTCGCCCGCACCTGGCCTGCGGTGCTGTTGATCGTTCTCCTGACGGGCGTGACGTTTTCCCTCACGGTGCGCGGAGAGTTTCTGCTGTGGGACGACGACACCAACCTGACCGTCAATCCGCACCTGCAAAATGGACTGACCGCGGAGTGCGCGCGCTGGATGTTCACTGACGCCTCTTATATGCGCCGCTACGTGCCGTTCGCGTGGCTCGGCTGGGCGATCGAGCGGAGTGTGTTTGGGCTCACCGCGGTGTCGGCGCACGCTGGCAACGTCATCTTCCACGGGTTCAACGCGGTGTTGGTCTTCTTCCTCGTGCGGAGACTGGTGCCGCGGCGCGAAGGTGATGATCCGGCGTTCGCGCGCAACGCGGCGGCGGTAGCGGCGTTGATCTGGGCGCTGCACCCGTTGCGCGTCGAGGTCGTGGCTTGGGCTTCAGGGCGAATGTATGCCCAAGGCACCTGTTTCGCGCTGCTGGGGGTGTTGGCCTACCTGCGCGCGGCGGAGAGCCCGCGGCGCGGAGTGTGGCTCGCGCTTTCGCTCGCGGCGCTGGCGGTCGCGCTTCTCACCTATCCGGTGTTTGTGCCGGTCGTCGCCGTGCTGCCGCTCCTTGATGCCGGCGTGCTGCGACGCTTCGAGCCCGGCGTGGCACTCTGGCGCGGGGCGCGCAATCGCGGGGTGTGGATTGAGAAAGCCCCGTTCCTCCTGCTCGCCGCGTTGATCGGCCTCGTGACGATTGCGGCGCGGGCAAAGGCGCAGGGCATTTGGGCGCCGCCGCCCACGCTCGCCGAATTCCCTCTGGTTGATCGGATCGCGCAGGCGGGCTACGTGTGGGCCCACTATGTGTGGCGGCCGCTCTGGCCCTTTGGGTTGGCGCCGGTCTACACGACGCTCGTGACGTTCGATCCGCGCGAATGGATCTTCGTGGCGAGCGGCACCGGGGTGATCGCGGCGACGGCGCTCCTTTGGTGTCGGCGCACGCAGTGGCCGGGGGCATGGGTACTCTGGCTGGCGCACGTCCTAGTGATCGCCCCGGTGATCGGTTTTGCGGACCGGCCGCACTATCCCAATGACCGCTACGCGTATCTGCACGACATACTGATTTCAATCGCCCTCGGATGGGTGTTGGCCGTCACCGGACGCCGCGCGCTGGCAGTCGCGGCCGCTGCGGCGTTGGCGATGGCGGCATTGAGCGCGCAGCAGATCGGGCTGTGGCGCAGCAGCGAGACCCTGTTCCGCGGGCTCTATGCACATGTGGGGCCGACGGAGTATCGGGCCGACATCGCAATGCGGCTGGGCGAAGTGCTGCGGGCGCAGGGGCGGACCGCGGAGGCCGCGGCCTATTTCGAGGAATCAATCCGGATCCTTCCCCAGGTGCCGCGTGCCGCCGTGTCCCACACGGGTCTCGGTCAGCTCGCCCGTGCGCAGGGCCGGCTGCAGGAGGCGGCGGATCGGTTTGTCACGGCGACCCGGCTCGATCCGACGTACGCCGCGGCGCACGGGGAACTGGGCGGGCTGCTGCTCAGCGTCGGACGTTGGGCTGACGCTCTGCCGTCGCTGGAACGCGCCGTGGCCCTCAACGGCCACGATGCGCAGGCGAGAGATTGGCTGGGCGCGGCGCTCGTGCAGGCGCGACGTCCGGCGGACGCGGTACGCGAGCTGGAGGCCTCGTTACGCCTGCGGCCTAATTCGTCCGTTGCCACCTGTAATCTGGTGCTGGCGCTGGCGGAGGCCGGACGCGTGCAGGAGGCGGTGGCGCTGGGTCGCGAGACTGCGCGGCGGGAGGCGGGCGAGGCGCAGGCGCACTATGCGCTGGGGCATGCATTGCGGGTCGCGGGAATCAGGGACGAGGCCATGGCCGCGTACGCCGAAGCGATCAAGCTCCAGCCTGACCATGCCGGGGCACGGGCAGCCTTGGCGGCCCTGCGCCCCTGACGACCGGCATGGCGACCGACCGCGTTGCGATGACGGTCGTCCGGGGGCCGGTTGACCAATCGGACCGAGGGCGCAACGGAGTGGTCCGGAGCGGCGGGAGGAGCCGAGCGGGCCCGGGGTGGCCACAATCCGACCGTCCCCGGTGGCAAGAGCGGATCGCGGCGGAGGTGCAGTCGTTCCGGCTTTTGGGCGAACTATTTGATCGGGGGGGGCGTCGGGCTGAGCTGAGCTTGAAGGGCCTCCAAGGCTTGCTGGGCTTCGGTATAATCGGGTTTTAGCCGGACCGCCTCCCGGAGGTGGGGCAAGGCCTCGCTGGGCCGCCCCAAACGCCAGAGAACGACGCCGAGGTTATTTTGGGCCCCCGGATGCCCGGGATTGAGGTCCACCGCGGCTTGAAACTGGGCACGGGCCTCTTCGAGCTTCCCGTCCTTGAAAGACCCGGCACCGAGGTTATTTCTGACTTCGGCGAGATTCTCGCGGGCGGCGGGGTAGTCGGGCTTTAGTTTTAACGCCCATTCGAAGTGCGGTAGGGCCTCGGTCAGACGTCCGCTTTGGAAGAGGGCTACGCCGAGATTGTTTTCGGCATCGGGATAGTCGCGCTTCAGCCGCACGGCGGCTTCATAGCGGGCTTTGGCGGCCTCAATCTTGCCCTGTTGAAACAGAATGCTGCCGAGGTTGTTGTTGGCCTCGGCATGCGTCGGCTTAAGCCGCAGCGTTTCCGCAAACTGGGTCATCGCCTCGGCGGTGCGCCC
>CANHJG010000202.1 GCA_947461205.1 Opitutia bacterium | reverse complement strand
GCGATCTGGCCGGTGACGTTGGGCAGCGTAAAATGATTTTTCAGATCGAGCGTCGCGGCCGCGGCGCCAGCGGCGAACGTTTGGGCGGGGAGGGCCTGGGTGGTCACGGGCGTGGTCGATTGCGCGTGCAGGGCGGGCGCGGTGGCGAGCGCGACGAGGACGGCGAGACGGGCAAGGACGGAGCAGCGGACGCGGGTCATGGGCAAAAGGTGGCCGAGGGGGGACGGGCGCGCCAAGCCGATTGTTCCGGGGAATCGGCGGCGGCCCGGCGACGGGCGCCGGCCCTACGGCACTTCGTAGGCCTCGACGAGAGCGACGCCGGTGACGCCGGTGGCGACGGTCACCTGGGCGGTGTAGTTGCCGGGGGCGAGCGTGGCGAGGAGCGCGGCGTCGGCGGAGCCCGCGGTGAGGGCGAAGGCGCCGGTATCGGCGAAGGCGGTGGCGAGGGCGGCCGCCCCGCCCCAGTTGTCGTTCGCCGCCAGACTCCTGCCCTGCTGGTCGAACAATTCGATCTTTGGGTCGGACAGTACGTCGGGCACGCCGAAGGCGCCGAGGGTCGGACCGATGGCGCGGACGAGCATCGTCTTGCCGGTGGCGCCGCCGATGACGAAACCCATCGTGAGGACCGTGCCGACCTGTTTGCGGACCGATACGTTGATGAGGCGCGGGGTGGTCGCGGCGTTGAACGCGGCGGTCGGGGTGGCGTCGTACACTTCGCCGAGGACGGCCCCGGTGCCGTTGGGGGCGGAGGCGCCGGCGGAGATTCTTACGGAATTGTCGCGCCCGGTGACGGCGGCGAGGAGGGCCGCGTCGCGGGAGTCGGGCGAGGCGTAGGCAAAGGCGCCGACGGCGGCCATGGCGTTGGCGATCGCGGCGAAGCCGCCCCAGTTGTCGTTCTCGCCGCTCTTCGTGGAGCCGGCGAAGAGTTCGAGAAAAGGATCGCCGAGCGGGTCGGGGACACTAAGCGCGCCGAGGGACGGGCCGGCGGCGCGGATGACGAGCGGTTTGGCGTTGGCGGCGGTCGCGCCGGCGACGACATAGCCGAGGGAGAAACTGTCGCCGGACGGGGCGAGGCCGGTGAGGACGGAGAGGTTGATCAAGCGGCCGGGATTGGCGGAGGAGGCGGCGACGCTCACGATGCAGCCGTTCGTGTCGACGGACCCGGCGGGATTCGTCACGACGCAGAAATAGACGCCGGTGTCGGCGGCGGTGAGGGGCTTGAGGGTGAGGCTCGAGGCGGTGGCGCCCGGGAGGGTGGTGGTGCCGGAGCCGGTCACGCGGCGCCACTGGTAGGACAGGCCGGAGCCGGTGGCGCCGACGTTGAGCACGAGGGCCTGGCCGACGAGGAGGCTCAGGGCGCCGGGCAATCGGGTCGTGAGGGCGGGGGCGACCACCGCGGCGTCGACCGTGAGGGTGGCGGTGGTGGAGGTGGCGGTGCCCGCGGCGTTGGTGGCAACGACGGCATAGGTCCCGGCCTGAGCGAAGGTCACGGCCGAGAGGGTAAGCGTGGCGGCGGTGGCTCCAGAGAGCGGTGCACCGTCCTTGCGCCATTGGAAGGTGGGCGAGCCGGTGGCGGCGACGGTCAACGTGGCGGTGCTCCCGGCGTTGACGGTCAGGTTGGCGGGTTGGGTGGTGAAGGCCGGGAGGGCCACGGTGCCCCCCGTGATGACGATACTGTAAGTCAAGGCGGGCGAGGAGCTCAGGGTGCGATTGTTTCCCTGATACGCGATGAGCGTCAGGGGGTAGGTGCCGGCGGCGGCCGTGGGCGTGCCCGAGAGCAGCATCACGCCGCTCGGGGTGTTGAGGGTGCCGCCCGTCGTGAGTGTCGCGCCGGACGAGCTCTGGAACGCGAGCCCGGCCGGAATGACGCCGGAAATTTGCCAGGACAGCGGCTGCCCGAGGGTACCGATCGTGCCGAGGGCGATCGGCCCGAGCTGGCTGCCTGCGGCGCCGGTGACGCCGGCGATGGAGCCGGAGGAGACGGAAAGCGTGGTCGCGCCCGCGAGGGTGTGCAGGGTGCCGAGGGAAGCGACTGCGGCGAGGCTGGAGCGGAGGACGTGGCCGACGGGCGAGGCGTGAATGAGCTCACCCGCGGTGGTGGCGACACGCAGGACGGGCGTGCGCTGGAGCAGCGTGAGCAGGAGGGCCCCGGGAAGATTGATCCAGTGGAGACGGCGCAGAAAGGCGGCGGAAAGTTTCATGGGAACGGGACAGGCTAGGGAAGCGAAGGAGCGGGACGAAAGCCGGAAAACGTACCCGGACCGTTACCCGGCCGGGCTCAGAAACGCACGGTGAGCTGGGTGGCGAGCGTTTCGGTGCGGGCGGGGGCGGCGGCGGGCTCGGCTTGCCTGGTGTATTGCAGCTTGAGCTGGACGTGCGGCGTGAAGCGGTAGCCGGGCGCCAGGTCGAGGCGCGAGACGGCGCGGCCCCAATGGACGGGACCGCGCGGACCGTCCGGAATCGTGCCGAAAACCTGCCGGTTCCACCGGACCGCGCCGAAGAGCTGGGGCGTGAATTTGTATTTCGCCTCGACGTAGCCGGCCAGCGTATCCGCGTCGCCAATGCGAGGGAGGGCGAAGCGCGTCCGGTACAGCTCGGCCCAGATTTGCCAGTGGTGCCACGCGAAGGCGACGTCGGCGGCGACGACGCGCTGGCGGTAGTCGCCGCGACCGAGCCCGGACGCGAGGGTCGGGCCGGCCGAGGGGCGGAGATAGGTGCCGGTGGACGCGGAGACGCCGAACGCCCACAGGGGGTTCGGGGCGTAGCCGAGGCGGGCGGCCACGGCGGGATAGGTCCACCACTGCTGCGCCCGCGTCCACGACGCGGGCCGGGAGGAAAGCGGGGCGTTTTTAAGCTCGGTCGAATAACGGAACCGGCCGAGGGCGCCGGATACGGCGAGGCCGGTGGCGTAGGCGGGGCCCCAGAGGACCGGAACGCGCAGGCGTTTTTCGGTGGCGAGCGTGGCGGCCGAAAGGCCGGGGCGGACGTGGGACCACAGGAGCAGTTGGTGGACAGAGCGGACGGCCTCGGTGTCCCAGATACCGGTGAGATGCTCGTAGGGCAGCGGGGCGTTGACGAAGGGGCTGTCCCACGAGCCATGGCGGTTGACCCAGTTGCCAACAATGGTGGCGAACTTCCCCAACTGGAGACTGAGGCGGCCGTCGGACCACGGCGTGAGCCGGAGCGCGTATTCGTCGAGCCGGCGGCGGCTGCCGGCGTCGCCGGGGTCGAAGCCGCGATCGGCGCGGGCTTGGGCGAAGACGTAGGTGCGGGCGCCGAGCTGGGCGTCGAGGAAGAGGCTGAGGCGGGGGTTGAAGAGGTCGGGGCGGGTCGTCTCGAACAGGGCGGGCGCCGGGGACGGGAGATGGTAGCCCTCAAGGTCGAGGGTGCCGCTGAGGCGCGCGCGAAACGCGCCGTCGAGCGCGGAGGTCGTGAGCGCTTCGGCGAGGCGGTCGAAGAATTCCTCGGAAGCGACCGCGGCGGCCGGAACCGCGAGGGCGAGCGCGGCGACGACCGGGAGCGCAGTGCGGAGCGTACGGGCAATTCTCATACGGCGGCGGGGGCCGGGACGGCGAGGCGGAAGCGCACTTCGAATTCGGTCCACGTTTCGTCGGAGCGGGCGAGGCGGAGGTCGCCGCCGTGGAGGCGGGCCAGCTCGCGGGCGAGGTTGAGGCCGAGGCCGTAGCCGGGTACGTTTTCGCCGACGCCGCCGCGGTGAAAGCGCTCGAAGATGTGGGCCTGGGCGGCGAGGGCGATCGGGCGGCCGGTGTTGGCGACGGTGAGCACCGCGGTGTCGGCGGCGGCGCGGGCGGTGACGCGCACGCGGCCGCCGGGGCGGTTATATTTGCGGGCGTTTTCGAGGAGATTCTGGAGGATCAGCGAGGTGAACCGTTTCTCGCCGGCGACGGCGAGGGCGACGGGGAAATCGGTTTCAACCGAAAGGGCGAGGGCATCCGGAACGGCGCCGAGATCGTCGAGCGAGGCCTCGATGAGCGGCACGAGATCGACGGGGGAGAAGTCGAGTTTGAGGCGGCCGGCGTCCAGGCGGGAGAGGAGGAGCAAGTCCTCGATGACGCTGGAGAGGCGGTAGGTTTGGTGGACGAGGGCGGCGATCTGCTGGCATTCGTCGGGCGTGAGGTTGTCGCGGGTGAGGAGTTCCTCGAGGCCGGCGCGGAGCACCGTGACGGGGGTCTTGAGCTGGTGCGAGGCGTCGGCCGAAAAGCGGGCAGAACGCTGGAGTTCCTCGGCGGTGTGTTCGAGGGCAGCTTCGGCGCGGGCGCGCTGGGCGCGGTTTTCCTCGGAGTCGACGGCGAGTTTTTCGACCGGCCCCGAGAGGCGGGCGGAGGCGAACTGGCTGGCGGCGAGACCGACGAGGAGCACGAGCGCGCCGGCGCCGAGGATCCGCCACCGCAGGGCGCGCTGGCGCGCGAGGAGGTCGGTGAGCGGATAAACGCAGACTTCGTAGGCGGCGGGATAGAGGGAGTCAGGGTTGAGCCGGCGCGAAAACAAGAGGTGCGGGACGCCGGCGATCGCGACCCGCAGGGGCGCGGTGACCGCACGCATGACGTCGGCGGCGAGGACGGAGGAGCGGGAGGAACCGAGCGGGGACGAGCGCTCGGCCCCGGCGAGCCAGAGCCCGCGCATCAGTCCGGCGGAGGCGTCCTCGCCGGCGAGCGGTTTGAAGCCAAGCACGAGGGCGGCGATTACTTCGCCCGTCTCGGTGGAAACGATCGGCGTCGTGATGATTTCCGCGAGGGCCGTGCTCCCGGTGCGGGCCAGATAGCCGAGCTGGGGCTGGTCCGGTGCGCGGGGCAACCGGAGGCGCACTTCGTCGGCGGCGCTGAGCCCACCGACATCCCCGGCATAGGCGGGGGGCACGACAATCGCCCCGGTGCGGTCGAGGAAGCGGTAAAAGTGCGCGTGCAGGGCAGGCACGGCGGAGTCCGGCGCGGATTCGGCGGACCCCTGCAGGATGTCACGCAGTTCATCCTTGGCGCTGGGGTAGAGGAGATCGAGGGCGTTATCCTCGAGGGCGGCGTGGATGCGGGGTTTGCGGACGAGGGCGCGGCAGCGTTCGGCGAGGGCGGCGGAGCGGACGGCCTGGGCGTGGTGGAGCGCGACGAGTTCCGCCTGAAATTCGCGCTCGAGGCCGCGTTCGACGCCCGCGGTGAGGTTGCGTTCCGCGAACGAGAGGCCGAGCCCGGTGACGCCGGAAACGACGAGCATCATCGTCACTAGGAGCTTCGTGCGAAAGCGCGTGGGGCGGGACGGTGACGGCGCGTGCGGCACGGCGCCGATGGCGCGCGGGGTGGTCACGGAAAATCCACGCGGAGCGTCGCGCCGTCCGTGAGTTCGACGGCGTGTTCGCGGGTGGTTTTGCTATCGAGCCAGGCCTTGAGGGTGTAGCGCCCGGGCGGGAGGCCGGTGAGGCGGAAATGACCGGCGGGGTCGGTCATCACGAAGTGCGGGGTATCGAGCACGAGGACGACGCCGCGCATGTGTTCGTGGATGTCGCAGCGAAGGGTGACGAGACCGGGGACGTCGAAGGTTTGCGAGGGCACGGGGCGCTCGTCGGGCCGGTAGCGGCCGAGGTCGAACCGTTTCGGGGGCGAGTAGGAAAAAATATTGTGATACTGGTCGTCGAGGTTGGGGAACTCGACCTTCGTGCCGGTTTGCACGGGCAGCAGCGCGGGGACAAACGCGAGATCCTTTTGAATCAGCCGGGCGACCGGCGGCGGGGCGGGTTTCGGAAAGGGGCCGGCGAGAAACACGACGGCGAGCGGTGGATTCGTCGCGACGACGCCGCCTTTGGCGACGATTTCGTAGCGCTGGTTGACGACGGGGGCCGGGGTGGTTTTCGGGAGCGTGACCCGGCCCTCGATCGTGGCCTGCGCGCCGGCGCGCGCCGGAAGGAGCGCCAGCACGGCGGCGAGCAAGACGGCAGGGCGGGGACTCATGGGGGCGAAAAAATCAGGCCGGGGCGCGGACGGTGTAGCCGACCGCCCGGAGCGTGTGGATCAGCGGGACGCCGAATCCGGTGTCCACTTTCTTCCGGAGGCGGGTGATGAAAATTTCGACCGTGCGGGTGTCGTATTCGTGGTCGCGCTGCCAGACGCGCTCGCACAGTTCGGTGCGGGAAAACGCGCGGCCGGGCTCCTGGAGGAGGACCTGGAGGACGTCGAATTCGCGGGGCGAGAGCGCGACGATTTTCCCGGCGCGGGTGACGCGCCGATGACGGACGTCCATGCGGAGATCGGCGACCTGCAGGAGATCGTCGGCGCCCGGCGTGGCGGTGCGGCGGCCGAGCGCCTCGACGCGGGCGATGAGCTCGTCCATCGCGAAGGGTTTTGCGAGGTAATCGTCGGCGCCGGACTGGAGTCCTTTGACGCGGTGTTCGACCTCGCCCCTGGCGGTGAGGATGAGCACGCGGGCGGGCGAACCGCCCTGACGCAGGCGGGCGAGAACCGCGAGGCCGTCGAGCGAGGGCAGGTTGAGGTCGAGCACGATGAGGTCGTGCGGTTGTTCGAGGGCGGCGCGCAGGCCGAGCGCGCCGTCGGATTGCGCGGCGACCCGGTGACCGCGGCGGGCGAGCGCACGAGTGACGTGACCGGCGAGCTGGGGTTCGTCTTCGATGACTAGGATGCGCACGGTCGGAGCGGAGCAAGAGGCGACGACGCGAAGTCTCGCGGGAACGGCGCAGGGGTCAAGAGCGGCGGGGCGCGGGCGGCGCGGACACGACGGCAGCGGCGGCGGGCCGAGGGCTGGCCGGCGCAGGGCGCCAAAGCCGCGCGCGGAGCGCCCGGCCCACCTTGGGCGCCCGGCCCACCCTACCCTACGGCAGTTCGTAGACCTCGACGATCGCCGTGCCGGCGCTG
>CANHJG010000201.1 GCA_947461205.1 Opitutia bacterium | reverse complement strand
TCCTGCGCGCCTACTACACGCGCCTCGTCGCGGCCGGCAAACCCAAGATGGTCGCCCTCGTCGCCGTCATGCGCAAAATGCTCCACGTCCTCAATCGGCTCCTCGCCGATCCCAACTTTGTCCTTGTTCGTTAACACCGCTGCTCTGTGCTCATCTCTGTGCGCTCTGTGCCAAAAAAATTTCGCAGAGAGGGTGAAATATCCGCGCTAGGGGGTGAGGCGGGGGCGGAGTTGCTGGTAGGACTGGCGGATTTCTTCCGGGACGCCCCAGACGGTTTCGCGTTGATAGTGGAGCGTGAGGGCGAAGGTGAGGAGGACGGCGACGGTGGTGAATACGGCGACGAGGGCGGAGAGGGCGCGGCGGCGCCGGGCGGTGAGCGGGTCGAGGGAGGCGAGGCCGAGGGCGGCCGCGCAGGTGAGGAACGGGAGCCAGTCGGCGGTGTAGCGTTGGGCGGTGGCGACGGCGGCGAAGAGGGCGAGGCTCATCGGGAGGACGGCGCCGCCGGTGAGGAGGAGCGGAGCGCGGAGGGCGCCGCGGGCGAAGGCGGCGGCGGCGAGGACGGTCAGGAAAAAGAGACCGGGCATCGCAAAGGGGATGGCGAGGGTATGGTCGGGGAGGTCGAGTTTGGCGGCGGGGAATTCGCGGCCGGGCGTGGGCGAGCCGAGGTAGACAAAGGGGAATGGGGGTTCGAAGCGGAGATTGGGGCGGACGAAATAGGTGTAGGCACCATAGGGGACGTTGGCGGCGTGGAAGCTCTGGCCGTCGATTTTGGCGAGGCGGGCGGCGTCGTAGGGGCGGCTGTAGCGGAGCGGGGCGCCCTCGAAGGTGTTGAATTTGAGGTAGCCGAGGCCGTTAAAGGTGAAGACGGCGAGGACGCAGGCGAGACCGAGGGCGAGAGGACGGAAGACGGAGGACAGAGGACGGGAGACGGAGGACTGAGAGCGGGAAACGGAGGACTGAGAGCGGAGGCCGGACCCGAGGAGGGTGGCGGCGACGCAGCCGAGGAAGGTGAGGGCGAAGAGACCGGTGGGTGGGCGGGCGTGGAGGGACAGTAGACCGCAGAGGAGCGACCAGATCCACCAGCGGCCGGCTGGGGCGGAAAGATGGCGGAGGGCGAACAGGCAGGCGAAGAGGGCGAAGGTGACGCCGCAGAAAATGGCCTCGTGATAAACGTAAGCGCGGCTGCCGAGGAAGAACAGGGTGCTACCGAGGCCGAGGTTGGCGGTGAGGAAAACGACGGCGGCGGGCGAGGGGACGGCGGCGGGCGAAACGAGGCGCCAGGCGTGGCGGAGCAGGGCATAGGCCGCGATCAGGGCGGCGAGCAAGTAGCCGACGAAGAACGCGCGGGTGAGATTGCCAAAGGAAAAATCGAAGAGCACGAAGGGGAGCCGGAGCAGAGCCGGCGTGGGGCCAAAGTAGCCGTAGAGTTTGCCGGCGAAGACGAAGGCTTCGCCGCCGATGGCTTCTTCCGTGACGTCGAGACGGCCGTGGAGGAGGCTGTCGGCTTGGTAGTCGTAGAAGGAGCCGAGCTGCTCGGTGACGTCGAACTGGAGCGTGCCCTGCGTCACCATCCAAGTGAACAGGAGCGTGGCCACGGCAGCGGTGCCGGCGAACCAGCGGTGGGGGGCCAGGGCGCCGCGGAGGGAAGCGAAGGCCCCCCGGAACGCCGCGGGGCGGAACCAGCGGAGGGGTATCCAGCCGGCGAGTACGGCGAGGGCGACGAGGAGGACGGCGTATGGCTGGCGACTGTGGGTGAGCCAGCCGGCGAGGCGGTCGCGGGCCGTGAAAAACTGGGTGGGGTCGCCGCGGAGTTCGCGGCCGTCGGGAGCGAGGAGTTGGCCGCGGAGATGCGGATCGCTCGCGGTGCCGCCGAGGGGATTCTCGCCGAGGTAGATTTCGCGCGGCTGGCGGAAAAAATAGTGGTCGGTGAGTGCGAAGGCGAGGACGCCATCGCAGGTGACGCGAATACGGCCGGGGGGATCGGAAAAGCGGCCGCGCATCTGGTGGAGGGCGGGCAGTTCAATCTGCAGGCGGAGTGGTTGCCCCGGCGTGAGGGCGACGGGAGTCGTCGCGAGGTGGCCGGGATGGCCCCAGCTATTGTAGCCGAAAACGACGGTCGTTTCGTCGAGGTAGCGCGCGATCAGGAAGTCGCCGAAGAGCGGGCGGCCGGAGGTGATGAGGGGCTCCGATTGGCCGGCCGTGCCGCGGTGGAGGACGAGGTCGACGGTGAGCGGGTGGGGGAGGGGCGGATAGTAGTTGCGCAGGCAGAGCGCGGAGAGGGCGAGGCAAAGCGCGAGGGCGGCGAGGAGGCGGGGGAGGAGCGGGCCGCGGTTCACGGGGAGGGAGAAAGGGGAAGCGCAGTGCGGCGGTGGGTCAACTGCCGATCCGGCGGAGGTCAGAACCGCCAATCGGCGCTGATTTATTTGGCGGAGGGCGAAGCGAGGATGGGTGGGCTTCGCCCGATCGGCGAAGCGTGAAAAATTAGACGCGCGCGGCAGGTTCCGGCCGAGCGGAGGTTTTCGCGGCGGAGTGGCGGTGGGCGTCGTCCATGAGTTTCGCGATGGTGGGGAGCGGGCGGACCACCATGAACATCTGATACGCGAAGAGTCCGCGGGAAAGCTTGATGAGGACGGCCTGCAGGCCCATGAGGAATTTTTGCCAGCCGGGGCTCTGCACCACGAGGGGCACGGGGGCGGGGATGCCTTGCTCCTGCTCGATCACGAAGCCCTGCTCTTTGAGGAGCCGGCGGAGGGAGGAGAACGTGAAGAGGCGGGTGTGCGTGAGGTCGAGGATGCCGCGTTTGTTGTAGTTGAACTGGCCGAGGAAGAGCATGAGCCGCGTGACGCAGAAGCCGATGTTGCCGGTGGAGAAGACGATCTTTACGGCGAGGTTCGACTGGGCGCGGCGGCGGAGTTCGTCGCAGAATTTTTCCGGCGAAGCGAGGTGCTCGATGACGTCGAGGATGAGAATGACCTGCACGTCGTCGAGGGGGCGGGGAAAGGGATTCGCGTTGAGGTCGGTGACGTGGAATTCGTCAAAGGCGGTGGTGTCGTCGGGGCGAAACTGGTCGACGCCGATGACGCGGCAGCCGAGTTGGTGGAGGGGGGCGCAGAGGTGGCCGGGGCCGCAGCCGACGTCCATTACGGTGGCACCGGCGGGGATCGCGGCGAGGGCGGCGGAGTGGGTGCTCGCGAACGTGGTCTTCGGGAGATAGTGCTTGTTGTCGTCGACGAGGGACTGGATGTCGAAGTTGCGGCGGTAGACGAGGCCGTAGTCCTGAAGGAGGGCGACGGTGGAAGCGTTGACGACGTCCAGGGCGTAGCGGAGGCCGTCGACGCGGCAGATTTCGTCGCCGTAGTGGGTGGGGATGGGGACCTCGGTGATGCGGGCGCGGGAGCGCAGAAACTGGATGATGATCTCGGTATCGAAGTGAAAGACGTTCGAGTTGAGTTCGAAGGGGATGCGGCGGAGCGAGGCGGTGGTGTAGGCCTTGTAGCCGGTGTGGAATTCGGCGAGCGAGGAGCCGAGGACGAGATTTTGGTAGGCGGTGAGGATCTTGTTTCCGACGAGTTTGTAGAAGGGCATGCCGCCTTTGCGGGCGCCGCCGGGGGTGAGCATGCGCGAGCCGAGGACGACGTCGGCGGTGCCGGCGTGCAACGGGGCGAAGAGGTCGGGGAGCATCTCGGGGGCGTATTGGGCGTCGCCGTGGAGGAGCGCGACGTAGTCGAAGCCCTGTTCGACGGCGTAGTGGTATCCGAGTTTTTGGTTGCCGCCGTAGCCCTGGTTCACGGGGTTGGTGAGGACGGTGAGTTTGTGCCGGTAGGTGCCGAGGCGGCGGAGGCCGTCGGAGAGCTCGTAGGTGGCGTCGCCGGAGCAGTCGTCGATGATGAGGACCTCGGTGTCGTAACCGTCGAGCGCGGGAATGCGGCGGAGAACCTCCAGGATGGTCGACTCGGCGTAGTAGGCGACGATGAAGATGAGGGCGCGCGGTTTGCGGTCGGTGGTCATGGGCGGTTGAATCCTAAGACGGTATCCACGGTTTTTCTCAACGCTTGATAACGGTCGGTGACCTCTTTCGGCACGCCCCAGACGCCTTCGCCTTGGTAGTGCAAGGTGATGGCGGCGGTGATCAGAATGGAGACGAAGGTGAGGCCGGCGAGACCGAGGCGGAGTGGGCGGTGGAGGCGGCGGGGCAGGAGTTCGGCGGAGGCGAGGCCGAAGGCGGCGGCGATGAGCAAGGCGGGGCAAAAATCGGCGGTGTAGCGTTGGGAGAGGGCGACGGCCATGAAGAGGGCGGCGGCCATGGGGAGGGCGGCGACGGCGAGGACGCCGAGGGGGCGGCGGGCGGCGGGCCAACGGACGAGGGCGAACAGCCCGCCGGCGACGGCGAGCACGACGAGGCCGGGCATGGCGTAGGGCAGGGCGAGGGTGGGCTCGGCGAGGTCGATTTTGGCTAGAGGGTAGTCGTTGGGGTTGCGGCCCTCGATGAAGACGTAGGGGAAGGTGGGGCGGAAAAGGAAATTGGGGCGCCAGACGTAGCCGTCGAAGTTGTAGCGAAAATTGGCGAGGTGAAAATTCTTGCCGTCGATGCGGGCGAGACGCTCGGGGTGGTATTGGACGTGGTATTTGAGGGGGGCGCCGTCGAAGGTTTTGAATTTTAGATAGCTGAGGCCGTTGAAGCTGAGGACGCCGAACACGGAGAGGAGGCCGATCGCGGTTGGGCGGAGCCACGCTCGGGGGCCGGCTTGGCGTTGGGACCAGAGGTGGACAGCGGCGACACAGCCGAGGACAGAGAGGGCGAAGAGGCCGACGGGGGGGCGGGAATGGACGGACAGGGTGCCGAGGAGGAGGGCGCCCAGCCAGGCGAGGGAGCGGGGCGACGAAAGCCAACGGAGGGAGGCCCACGCGCTCCAGAGAGCGAAGGCGACGCCGCAGGCGATGGCTTCGTGATAAATGTAAGCGCGGCTGCTGACGAAAAAGAGGGTGCTGCCCAAGCCGGCGCCGGCGACGAGGAGCACGACGTCGACGGGGGCGGGCCAGGTGGCGCGGCCGCTCAAGAGGCGGGAGGCTTGGACCAGGAGGGCGTAGACGGCGGCGAGGGACGCCAGGTAATAGCCGAGCATAAAGCTCCGGCTGAGGTGGCCGAAGGCGAGGTCGAACAGGGTGAAGGGCAGGCGCAAGAGCGCGGGCGTGGGGCCGAAGTAGCCGTAGAGTTTCCCCCCGAAAGCGAAGGCCTCGCTGTCGACGGCGGCACTGGGCACGTCGAGCCGACCGTGCATCAGGCTGGCGGCTTGGTAGTCGTAGAAGCTACCAAAGGATTCGGGGACGTTGAAGCGAAAGGAGCCGCCGGTGACGACGGCCGCGAAGGCGAGGGCGCAGAGGGCGGCGGTGGCCAGGAACCAGGCGTGCGGCGGACGGGCGTGGCCGGCGAAGACCTGGGCCGCGGCGGGGGCGGCGGCGCGGCGGTGGGCGAGCCAGCGCTGGGTCCGGAAGGAGAGGAAGGCGGCGGCGAGGGCGAGGAGGGCTGCGACCACGACTTCGCCGGGCTTGGCGGCCAGCCAGGTGCCGAGGCGAGCCGGCCAGGAGAAAAAGGCGGAGGGTGTGCCGCGGACTTCCCGTTGGGCCGTCGTGAAAATATCGCCGCGAAAAAAGCCGCCCGCGGTGGTGCCGCCGACGGGGTTTTCGCCGAAGGTGATCTGGTCGGATAAGCGCGGGTGATACGCGACGGCCTGGCTCAAAATGACGCGGCCGTCGAATTCAAGGCGGAGCGGCGCGGTGGCGGTTTTGGGGGCACCGGCGAGGGCGTCGAACGCTGGCATCGTGACGCGCAAGATGTGGCGGCCGCCCGGGACGAAGGTGACGGGGGCGGAGGTCGGGCCGCCGAAGCCCCAGTAGTCGTAGGAAAACGTGGCGGTGGTGCGGTCGAGGTAGTTGATGACCAGGAAATCCGCCTGGCCGAAAGTGCCGGAGGAAACCAGGGGCTCGCTGCGCGGCGGCGTGCCGGAGGGGAATTTCAGCTCGAGGGTAAGTTCGCGGGGGAGCGGCGGGAAGGAGCGCGAGAGGCAGAAAAGCGCGAGGGCGGCGAAGGTCGCGAGGCCGATGAGCGAGGGGAGAAAACGGTGGAGAGGGCCGGGCGGTTTCGTCGGGGTGTCACTCATGGTGCAGGGGTCGGGCGGGCCGAGAAAAACCCGTCCACGCGAGTGCGGAGCCGTTGGTAGTTTTGAGTGACGTCGGCAGGCACGCCCCAGACGATGGCGCCTTGGTAGTGGAGTGTCAGGGCGAAAGTCAGGAGGCAGGCCCACAGGGTGGCGAGGGCGAGGGCGGTGGTGGCGAGGCGGCCCCCCAGCGGGGCGGCGAGCCCGAAGGCGCCGGCGCAGACGAGGAGCGGCACGAAGTCGCCGGTGTAGCGTTCGGCGGTGGCGATGGCGGCGGAGAGGGCGAGCGTGACGGGGATGGCCGCGGCCCAGAGCGTGAAGAGGGGTGGCCGGGCCGCGGGGAAAAGGCGGCAGGCCCAAGCCCCGGCGACGGTGGCGAGGACAAAGAGACCGGTCATGCCGTAGGGGAGGGCGGCGGTGCGGTCGGGCAGGTCGAGTTTCGCCGCGGGAAAGGCTTTGGGGGGAATCCACGGACCGAGGTAGAGCCACGGGAAGCCCGGCCGGAATTCGAGGGTGGGGTGGGTGAAGTAGGAGGCGAGGCCGTAGGGAATGTTGGCGGCGTGGAACTGCTTACCGTCGATCTTGGCGAGGCGCACGGGGGAGTATTGGACGTTGAGGCGGAGCGGGCAGCCTTCGATCGTGCGGAATTTGGCGTAGCTCAGGGCGTTGAAGCTGAGGACGCCGAGGACAGCGAGGGCACCGATGAGCAGAGGACGGAGGACGGAGGACGGAGGACGGAGGACGGAGGACAGAGGACGGAGGA
>CANHJG010000200.1 GCA_947461205.1 Opitutia bacterium | reverse complement strand
TTCCCCGGCGGAATTCCGGCCGGCGCTCTGCTCCCGCAGGTGCCGCCGCGCCGCGTGGCCGGGCCATCGCCGCGGGCCCCGGCCGCGCCGCCGATCAACGCGCCCGCCGCAAATCCGGCCGTGTTCAGCGGGATTCGCGGCGGTGCCGCCGACGTCGGACTCAGACCCACGTCACGGATGTTTCAGACTTTGCCTTTTTAGGGCCGCCCGATGGGCAGGCAACCCGGCCACCGGCCGGGCCTACAGTCTAAAAACCACCGAACGTTGGTCTCAGACCTTCGGGCCGCCCTGCGCGAGATTGCGCGCCCGGAGGCGCAGACCGTTGAGGCGGATGAACCCGGTCGCGTCGCTCTGGTTGTACCAGCTCTTCACGCCTTCCATCGACGCGATCTTGTCGTCGTAGAGCGAATACTTCGACTTCCGGCCGCAGGTGATGATGTTGCCCTTGTACAGCTTCAGCCGGACGGTACCCGTGACGTAGCGCTGGCTCTCGTCGACCATCGCCTGGAGCATCTCGCGCTCGGGCGCGAACCAGAAGCCGTTGTAGACGAGCTCGGCGTATTTCGGAATGAACCCGTCGCGGAGGTGCAACACCTCGCGGTCGAGCGTGAGCGATTCCACCTGGCGGTGGGCCTGCATCAGGATCGTGCCGCCCGGAGTCTCGTAGACGCCACGGGACTTCATGCCGACGAAACGGTTCTCGACCAGGTCGACGCGGCCGATGCCGTGTTTGCCACCGAGTTTGTTGAGAGCCTTGAGCACGCCGCCGGGCGTGAGCGGCTTGCCGTTGACCGCGACGCAGTCGCCTTTCACGAAATCGAGCTCGACGTATTCGGCCTTGTCCGGCGCGTCCTCAGGGGCGACAGAGAGTTTGAACATCGCCTTGTTCTCCTTCGTCGTCGGATCGAACCACGGATCTTCCAGGATGCCCGCCTCGTAGGAAATATGGAGGAGATTGCGGTCCATCGAATACGGCTTCTTGAGCGATGCCTCGACCGGGATCTTGTGCTCGGCGCAGTAGGCGATCATCTCCGCCCGGCCGGGAAACAGCGCGCGATATTCCTCCATCTTCCACGGCGCGATGATCTGGAGCTGCGGCGCAAGCGCCATGTAGGTCAGCTCGAAGCGGCATTGGTCGTTGCCCTTACCCGTGGCCCCGTGCGCCACCGTATCCGCTTTTTCCTTCCGCGCGATTTCAACCTGAGCCTTGGCAATGAGCGGGCGCGCGATCGACGTGCCGAGATAATACTGCCCCTCGTAAATCGCGTTGGCGCGGATCATCGGATAGATGAAATCGCTCGCAAACTCCTCCACGAGATCGAGCGTGTAGTGCTTCGACGCGCCGGTCTTCAGCGCCTTCTTGTCGAGGCCCTTCAACTCCTCTTCCTGGCCGACATCGGCCGCGAACGTGACGATCTCAGCGTCGTAAGTTTCCTTGAGCCACTTGACGATGACGGACGTGTCGAGGCCGCCAGAGTATGCGAGGACGATTTTCATGGGAGGACCAGTGTGGGGAATCCGCGCGCCGCCGCGCAAAAGAAAAAACGCACGTTCCTCGCATCTCCCCTGCTTGGCCGGTCACCGCCCGACCGCCCGCGGCGCAGGAAGCGCCGCCACACGCAGCGCCGCCCCGGAGGGAGCCTCGAGCCATTCACCGGGCGTTTGCTCCCCGAAAATTGAGCCTGGGCCTCCTTCGTGGCAGAGGGAGACCACCGGCCTGTCCGGGGTATCGACCGACGGCGCCCGGACGACCGCCCCGACCTCGTTTGGCGGCCGCTGGAACGGGGGCCTCAACTTGCCGGGCCCGACCGCCGGGATTTCGGTCACCCACGTGGCCGCCTCGGACGCCCAGATGACCGCGATCGACGCCAAGATCGACGCCGGCGATCTGTCCACCGGTCGTTTTCAGCCCTACCGCGCCGGGTTCACCCTCATCCTCGCGCCGTCGCCCTGGATCCCGCCCGGCCCTGACGCGCCGCCGCCGCCAGCGTCGCCAAAATTGCCTTCTGCATGTGCAGCCGGTTCTCGGCCTGGTCGAAGATGATCGACCGGGGATTGTCCAGGACCTCCTGCATCACTTCCTCGCCCGCATGGGCCGGCAGACAGTGCATGAAGAGGGCATCCTTCTTGGCCGCCGCGAAAAGTTTTCCAGTCACCACATAGGGTGCCATCACGCGGACGCGTTCCTTCGCCTCCTCTTCCTTGCCCATGCTCACCCACACGTCCGTGTAAACCACGTCGGCCCCGCGCACCGCCTCATCGGGGTCCGTCGTGAACTGATAGGTGCCGCCGCCCGGAAATTTCTCCTTCGCCAACTGCGCCTGAAACTCCTTCGCCGGCGCGAATTCCTTCGGCCCGGCCAGCGCGATGGTCATCCCAAACAGATTCGCCCCGAGAATCCACGAGTTCGCCATGTTGCAGGCCGTGTCACCGAGAAACGCGATCTTCCGGCCCCGCAGCGAGTCGACGAGCTTTGCCCCCGTCGTGCCCTTCGCCCACCGCTCCGTCATCGTGAACGCGTCCGTAAAAATCTGACACGGGTGGAGAAAATCCGTCAGCGCGTTGATCACCGGCACCGTGCCCGCCGCCGCGAGTCGCTCGACCTCGCCGTGCTCATACGTCCGCACCACCAGCCCGTGCACGAAACGCGACAGCACGCGCGCCGTGTCTTCCACGCTCTCGCCGCGGCCGAGTTGAATGTCGTTCTTGTTGAGAAAAAGCGGATTGCCGCCGAGCTCGTGAATCCCGACCTCGAACGAGACGCGCGTGCGCGTGGACGACTTCGAGAAGATCATCGCCCAGGTCTGGCCTTTCAGCGGCGTCGGCGCGCCGCGCGTGCCGCGCTTCCGTTTCAGCTCACGCGCCAGGGCAAACAGTGCCGGCAGCTCGGATCGCGCAAAGTCGGTCTCTTTGAGGAAGTGCTTCATGGAAAGCGAAGGGATCTAAGCCTGCCCCGTGCCGTCCACGAGGGAAAAATGGCGGGCCCAATCAGGCTTTCGCCGCCAGCACGGCGCGAAAGATCTCGACCGATTGGGCGAGCTCGTCGGGCGAGACGTTGAGCGGCGGTAGCAGGCGCACGACCTGGCCGCCGGCGCTGGGCGCGAGCAGGCCGCGTTCGCGCAGCGCGGCGAGATACGGCGCCGGATCGCTCGAGAGCTGCACGCCCACCAGAAAGCCCTGCCCGCGCACCCCGAGGACCTGCGCCGGAAAATCGACCGCCAGCCTCCGCAACTCGGCCGCCCACCCGGCGCTGTTGCAGCGGACTTTTTCCAAGAGACCGTCGCGCTCGATCACGTCGAGCACGGCGAGCGCTGCCGCGCACGCGAGCGGCGTGCCGCCGAACGTCGTGCCGTGGTTGCCCGGATGAAAGAGTTCCGCGTGACGCTCGTGCACCCACACGGCCCCGATCGGAAAACCCCCGCCCAGGCCCTTGGCCATCCCGATGGCATCGGGCGTGACGCCCGCGTGCTCGTACGAGAAAAACCGTCCTGTGCGCCCGATCCCGCACTGCACCTCGTCGAGCAGGAGCAGCAGGTTGTGCTGGTCGCACAACCGGCGCAGCCCAACGAGAAATTCCGGCGTGCAGGGGTTGATGCCGCCCTCGCCCTGGATCGTCTCGACAAAAATCGCGGCCGTCTGCTCGTCCACGAGATCGGCGAAACTTTGGACGTTATTCAGTTCGCCAAAGGAAAAGCCAGGCACCAGCGGGCGGAAGCCTTTTTGGATTTTCTCCTGCGGCGTGGCGCTCATGCCGCCGAACGTGCGGCCGTGAAACGCGTTCTTCGCGCAAATGATCTTGTAGCACCGACCCTCTTCCCCGCCCGATTTCTCGACCCCGTGCAGCCGCGCGAGCTTGATCAGCGCCTCGTTCGCTTCGGCGCCGCTGTTGCAGAAAAACACCCGGCCGGGACCCGCATAACCGACGAGACGCCGCGCGAGTTCGCCCTGGTTCGGATTGCGAAAAAGATTGCTGATGTGGATCAGCTCTCCCGCCTGCCGCTGCACGCTGGCCACCCAGTGCGGATGGCAGTGGCCCAGCGCACTCACCGCGATCCCCGACGTAAAATCGAGATAGCAGTTCCCCGCATCGTCCCACACCTGCGCGCCGCGGCCGCGCACGAGGGTCAGCGGCGCACGCGCATAATTCTTCATCACGTGCGCGTCGTAGAGCTCGGCGGTGCTGGTGCGGTCGAGGGCGGGAGCAGTCATCAGGGTCAAATTCAACGTGAAAGTCAGAGCAGGAAGAAGCCTTTTCGCGTCCGGCCCACGTTCCCGCTCATCCTCGCTCGCTCTTTCACCGCGCTCAGCCGTGCACAATTTCCGTGCCGATGCCCTTGTCCGTGAAAATCTCCAACAGCAACGAGTGCGGCAGACGGCCGTCGATAAAGTGGACGCGCTGCACGCCTTCCTCCAGCGCACGGATCGCGCTCTGCACCTTCGGACGCATGCCCTTGTCGATGACCCCTTTTTTCTTCAGCTCGTCGACCTGCGAAATTTTGAGGGTGGAAATCAGCGACGCCGGATCGGGGGGATTCGACAGCAGCCCGGGCACATCGCTCATATAGACCAACCGGCGCGCCCGGAGTGCGCTCGCGACGCGGCCCGCAACGAGGTCGGCGTTCACGTTGTAGGGCATGCCGTCGTAACCTTCGGCCACCGGCGAGATGATCGGAATAAACCCGTCGCCAATTTCCTTCTTGATCAGTTTCACTTTCACTTCGGTGACATCGCCGACGTAGCCGAGATCCACCGCGTTGCCATCGTCGTCGACGACGAGTTTCTCGCACACCAGCACCGTATCGCCGGGCAAACCCTTGGGTTTTCCTTTCGCCGCAGCGACCGCGTCGCACACGTCCTTGTTGACGATTTCGTCGAGGGTTTTCTTCACCACGGCGATGGTCGCCGCATCGGTGACGCGCAGGCCGTTAACGAAATTGGCCTTCAGGCCGGACGACTCCATCGCCTTCGTGATGGCCTTGCCGCCGCCGTGGACGACCACGACGTTGATGCCGCACGCGGCCAGAAACGCGATGTCGTAAGCGACGCGGGTGCGGGCCACGGGGTCGGGATCGTCCATAAAGCTGCCGCCGTATTTCACGACGAAGGTGGAGCCACGGAAATCTTGGATGTAGGGCAGGGCTTCGAGTAGCACCTTGGCCTTGGCGGTAACTTCAGCGACGTTCATCGGGATTCAAAGCGCGCGGCCAGCGGCCGCGTCGTGGGGGAAAAGTCGGAAGAGAGCGCTCACGTTTTTGGAAGAGAAACCCCAAATAAGGCACACGCGCCGCGCATTTCCACAAAAATTTTCACCTCTCGTCGTCCGGCGTGACGAAAGTGAAACGGAAAATCTTCTTCACTCCGCGCCACGGCCCGCCCACTCCTTGCGCGTGCCCAGCACAAATCTCACGTTTTCGGACCGCGCCACGCACCGCGCGTGGCTCGCGTCACAGGCCGCGCTGCCCGCGGGCTTTCGCGTCGGCACGACCCGCTTCGACTTCGTGCCCCGCGAGGCGCCGAAACCGGCGAAGATGACGCTCACCCTCCTCGTGCTCGACCAGCCGACCCCGGACTTCGCGGCGATGTTTACCAAGAACGCGTTTCCCGGCGCACCCATCGTCGTCGGCCGCAAGCGCCTCAACGACCCCACGCTCGGCGCGATCATCGTGAACAACAAAATTTCCAACGTCTGCGCGCCCGGCGGCGTCGAGACCGCGGAGCGCGTCTGCGCGGAGACGGCGCGCCTGCTCGGCCTCGGCACGACCCAAGTGCTGCCGAGTTCGACCGGCGTGATCGGCTGGTCGCTGCCGACCGACGCCCTCCTCGCCGCGCTGCCGCAGGCGGTGTCCGCGCTCGCCGGCGGCTCCATTTTGCCCGCCGCCGAGGGGATCGTGACCACCGACCTCTATCCGAAAATCCGCCGGGCCGAGGTCGGCGGCGGCAGTATCGTCGGCATCGCCAAGGGCGCCGGGATGATCGAACCGAACCTCGCGACCATGCTCGTCTATCTTCTCACGGACCTCGCCGTGCCGCGCGGGGAGTTGCGCGCGCTGCTCGCGAAGGCGATCGACGCCAGCTTCAACGCGATCAGCATCGACAGCGATACGAGCACGTCCGACACCGTGGCGCTCATTTCCTCGGGGCGCGTGCCGTGCGAAGACTTCGGCGCCTTCGAACGCGCCCTGCACACGGTCTGCCGCGACCTGGCGGAAGACGTCGTGCGCAACGGCGAGGGCGTGCGCCACGTGATCCGCGTCTGCGTGTCGAATGCCGCGAGCCCCGTGCTCGCGCGGGCCTTGGGCAAGGCCGTCGTAAACGCACCGCTCTTTAAGTGTGCCGTCGCCGGCAACGACCCGAACGTGGGCCGGCTCGTGCAAGCCATCGGCAAGCACATCGGGGCGTTTGCCCCCAAGACGGACCTGTCCAAGCTCCGGGCCTCAATGGGGGGCGTGGAAATTTTCGCCAACGGCGTGTTTCAGCTCGATCCCGCCAAGGAGGCCGCCCTCGTCGCCCACCTGCGCGGGGCGGAACTTTACGCGAGCGCTCCGCCGACCCACGAGGGCGTGTTTTCCGCCCCGATCGATTTCCCGCCGCACGAACGCTGCGTCGAACTCGCCATCGAGGTCGGTAACGGCGCAGCCTCCGCGACCGTCCTCGGCGGCGATCTCACCCACGAATACGTGAGCGAAAACGCCGACTACCGGAGTTGAACCGGCTCATGGCCGCCGCGAACCGCGGCGGCCTTTCGCTCGGCGCACATCCCGCGGCTTCCGTCAAACCAGCCCCGCGGTTTCCTCGAAGCCCGACCACAGGTTCATGATCTGCACCGCCTGGCCGCTCGCGCCTTTCATCAGGTTGTCCTCGGCCGACGTGATCACGAAATTGCCCGTGCGCGGATCGTGGACGGCGGAGATATCGATGCGGTTCGTGCCGACCGTGTGGGCCGT
>CANHJG010000199.1 GCA_947461205.1 Opitutia bacterium | reverse complement strand
TTCGTCGCCGGCTCGACCGGCGAAGCCCCGCTGCTCGACGAATCCGACCGGCTCACGCTCATCGAAACCGTGCGCGCCGCCGCCCCGCAGGGCACCCTCTACGCGGGCGTCAGCGGCCTGGGCCATCGCCACGCGATCCGCCTCGCCGGCGACGCCGCCCGCGCGGGCGCCGATGTCGCCGTCGTGATGAGCCCGTTCTTCGTCGCCCTCGACCAGCCGCAGCTGGTCGGTTTTTGCACGGCGATCGCCGAGGCCAGTCCGGTTCCCCTTGCGGTCTATCACCACCTGCGGATGCCCACGCCCTTTGCGGTCCCGACGGTCGCGCAGCTGGCCCGGCACCCGAATATCGTCGCCCTTAAAGACACCAACGGCGGCGACCAGAACCGCTGCGCCGAAATCCTCGCCGCGACGGCCGGCACGCCCCTGAAGTTTTTCCAAGGCGTCGAGAAGCTCGTCCTCCCCACCCTCGCCGCCGGCGGCCACGGCTGCGTCGTCGCCCAGGGCAATATCGCGCCGCACCTCTTTCGCGGCGTGCTCGACGCTTGGCACGCCGGCGACGCCGCGCGCGCCGCGGAGTGGCAGCGGCAGATCGACGCCTTGTGGGGCATTTTCCTGCGTCCGGAAGTGAAGCAGTCGTTCGCGCATTTTCTGCATACGATGAAGCTGCCGCTCCAGCGCCGCGGCGTGATCGCCACCACCGCCGGCGCGCTGCCCCGGGCCGACATCGCCCCGGAATTCGAGCGGCTGATCGACGATTTTATGGCCCAGCATCTCCCCTTTTTGCCCGCTGCGCGGAGGCCGTGAGATTTGCCTCCCTCATCGTGCCACTCGCTCTCGCCGCCCTGCCCTCGCTGCGCGGTGCTCCGCCGTGGCAGACGGAACCGCCGCTGCCCCGCGCCGTCGGCGGTCACGCCGCCGCGCGGCTCGGCCCCACGCTCTGGATCGCCGGGGGCAGCTTCTGGTCCGAAGAGCGAAAACGGCTCGATGACACCGTGCGTCGCCGCGACTCCGCCGCTCCCGGGGCCTGGGAAACCGTCGGGCAAATCCCGGGCGGATTCGCCCACGGTGGCTCGGTCCAAGACGGGCACTTGCTCTGGCTGGTCGGCGGCCTCGACGACCGCGGCCCCTCATCGGCCGTGCGCCGCATCGATCTGGGCACCGGGCGGGTCGAGCCAGTCGCCGCCTTGCCGGAGCCCCGCGTGTATTGCGGAGCCGCCGTGCTCGACGGAGCCCTGTGGGTCATCGGCGGCAGCCCCAGTGAAACGGATTTTTCCCGCACCAGCGCGACGGTCTGGAGCATCGACCTCGCGACGCACGCCGTCCACACCCAGCCCGCCCCCGGGCCGGCTTCGATCAATCCCCTCGTGCTGACGCTGAACGGCGAACTGCACGTGTTGCCCGGCGGCACGTGGTCGGCGGAAAAGCAACGGCTCGAAGCGCCCGCCGAAGTTGCGATTTTTTCTCCCCGCACCGGGCGCTGGACCCGCCGCGCGCTGCCCACCCCCCTTCCGCGCGGCCTGTCCGGCACCGCGCTCGACGCTCACCGCGCGGTGCTCGCGGGTGGCGTGGAACGCCGCGATACCGGGAGCGCGATCGGCTCCGGCGTCTGGCTCTACGATGCGCGCGACGGCGGGCTCACTCCGCAAGGCACCCCCGGGCCCGCGTCTCGCCGCTGCCATGCTCACCGCCGACCGCGGCGCCGTGCTCCTCCTCGGCGGCGAAGACGGACCGCGCCGCCGCGTCGCGACCGTATGGCGCCGAGCCGGCGAAACCGGAGGAGAGCCATGAGTCCGCCCACCTGGTGGCAGGAACCCCGTTGGCGCGTCGCCGGATTTCTCGCCTGCGCTGCGGCGCTGAACTACGCGGACCGCGCCGCTCTCGCGTCGGTGCTGCCCGCCCTGCGCGGCGATTTTCAACTCACCGATGTGCAGCTCGGTTTACTCGGCTCCGTGTTTCTCTGGGCCTACGCGCTCGGCTCGCCCCTGGCCGGAGCCATCGCGGATCGTATTTCCCGGACGCATCTCGTGATCGGCAGCCTCATCGCATGGAGCAGCGTGACGGCGCTGATGGGCGCGGCCGGCGGCTTCACCACGCTGCTCGGGCTGCGCCTCGGGCTGGGATTGGCAGAGTGTCTGTTTCTGCCGGCCGCGATCGCGCTGATCGCGGATTGCCACGGGCCGGGCACACGGGCGCGCGCGATGAGTTTCATCTCGATCGGCGTCAACGGCGGCATGGTGCTCGGTGGATCGCTCGCCGGTCTGCTGGCGGAACACTTCGGGTGGCGCTGGGGCTTCGGCGTGCTGGGCAGCGCCGGCCTGGTCCTCGCGCTGGTGGCGCGACCGTTCCTCCCGCGAGCCCTCGCTCCCGCGGAACCCGGCGCACCCCCCGCCCCGGCGCCGCCCGCCCGCGCCACCTGGACCGAAGCGCTGGCCTACCTCGCGCGCGTCCCCAGCTATTGGGTGCTCGTCGCGGAATCGACGCTCTCGGGCTTCGGGATGTGGACCTTCTTCGGCTGGTTGCCGCTGTATTTTAAAGAAACCTACAGCATGACGCTGGCGGCGGCGGGCTTCGCCGGGACCTTCATGCTGCAAATCTCCGTCGTGCTCGGGGTGATGACGGGCGGGTGGCTCTCGGACCGCGTGGCGCACGATGCCCCGCACCGCCGGATGCTGCTCTACGGGAGCTTCTACCTCGCGGGCGCGCCGTTCCTGCTGCTGTTCCTCGGGCAACCCGCCTTTCCGGTCGTGGCGGCGGGCATCGCCGCGTTTTCGTTTCTGCGCGGCCTCGGCCAGGCCAACGACAATCCAACCCAGTGCGAGATCGTGCCCCCGCGGTTTCGCTCCACCGGCATCGGCCTCATGAACGCCGTGGCCACCGGCGCCGGCGGCTGCGGCGTCCTGTTCGCCGGCTTCCTCAAACGCGAGGTCGGCCTCGACGGCATCTTCGCCGGCATCACCGGCATCTTCCTGCTCGCGGGCTCCGTCCTGCTCATCGGCTACCGGTATTTCATCCGCACCGACATCGAGCGCGCCCGGCTGGCGCGTTGACCGCCCGCGCAGGAACGCCGGGGTTTCCTCCGCCGTGGCTCACGACGAGTTGCCGAACGCGAGGCCGGCCCAACCATCTCCCAAGCGGGAGGGTCGAACGCGACGCCGGCCCGACGCCCCCCTCATCGGGCGCGTGCCGCGGGGCACCGAGGAACGCGGGGTCCGGTTTGCGCGGCTTTAAGCCACCGGTCACCCCACCACCGGACACGCGGGTCCGCCTCGGGCGGTTCCAGAGTGTGTCGGGTTCCCGGACTCGCGGCGCGCCGTCGCGGTCGGCGCGGAGGGCGCGTCGGAGACTTTGCCCTCCTTTTTAGAACGTGCCCTTCACGCCCATCGTCCAGAGCGCGCCGTAGAAATTATAGGTGCGGGGGCGCGTGTAGGCGGGGGCGTTGGGCGAGTAGGTGATGAGGGGGCGCGGCTCGTTCGCGAGGTTGCGCACCGAGGCGTAGAGGGCGAATTTGCGGTGGAAACGATACTCGACGTTCGCGTCCTGCACCATGCGGGTATCCTGCGCCTGATAGGTCCCGGCGGGGACGGTCGTGCTGACGGCATCGAGCGAGGCGCGTTGGCGGCCGATGCGGGAGACGTTGTAGCGGAGGAGAAATTTCGCGGAGGCATAGCTCGCACCCCAGTTGAGGATGCGCGGCGAGTAACCGGAGAACTCGTCCGCGCCGGTGCCGCCGATGCGGAGGTGCGTGCCGTTGACCCACACCTGCAAACCGCGGGACCACTTGGGCAACGCGGTGAAGGGCTTGAGCGACTGGCGCCAGCTCCACTCGAGGCCGTCGGTGCGGACGGAGTTCGCGGAGTTGCTCCGGGTGATCACATCGTAATCGAGGTAGTCGTCCGAGAGGCCCATCTCGGCGAGCAGCGGGAGCGTGGCGTCGGTGCGCGTGGAGACGAAGAAGCCGGTGATATTTTTGCGGAAGAGACTCGCGGAGAGCGTGGCGCCTTTCACGGAGTAGGATTCGAGGCTGAGGTCGTAGTTATCGGCGGTCCAGGGCTGGAGCGCGGCGTTGGTGGTGGTGATGGTGCGCGTGGCCTCGGCGGCGGCCGGATCGGTGATGGAACGCGAGGGGATGATAAAATTGATGTCGGGCCGGCCGATGGTCGCGGCGTAGGCGGCCCGGGCGACGAAGTTTTCGGTGAACGAGTAGCTGGCGTTCACGCTCGGGTAGAGATCGCCGTAATGTTTTTTCGCGAAGGCGGCGCGCTCCCGGTATTGCAGGCGGGCGAGGGCGAGCGCATCGGTGGACACGCGGATCGGCTGGCCGGCGGCGTTGCGGATCAAGTTGCCCTGCGCGTCCTGCTGGTAGGTGGCGCGGATATCGTTGAGGCCGCCGGTGCCCTCGGCATCGGTGCGTTCGTAGCGCGCGCCGGCGACGAGCCAGAGGCGGTTGTCGAAAAATTTCAGATCGGTGCGGAGAAAGCCCGCGGAGACGGTCTCCTCGAGTTTCTGCGAGCCGTTGACGCGCGAGATATGGTAGGCGGCTTCGTTGAGCACGAAGTAGGACGGCTGGGCCTTGTAAAGGTCGTAGACCTTGCGCGGGTCGATCCACTGGAAGCTCTCGCCGTTCGCGAAGGCGCGCTGCGCGGAGTAGGCATCATTGATGAGGTCGTAACTGCCGGCGAGGCGCTCGGGGGAGCCGGCGGCGAAGGTGGGGCGAAAATTCCACGTGCTGGTCTCGACACGGAGATCGCGTTCGTTGCGCGAGACATCGACTCCGGTCATGAGGCGCGCGGTGAACGGCGGGCCGAGGTCGCGGCTCGCGTGGAGCTTCAGCGTGGTGAGAGCGTTCGTCATCAGCGGCTCCTGCGGGGAGGTTGCGGTGTTGAGCGAGTAGAGGCGGCCGTCGTTGATCGCGACGGGCTGGCCCGTGCGGCTCGTGCCGCGCACCACCGGGGGCGTGCCGAAGCGTTCGCCGCCGTAGCCATCGGCGCGGAGGATGAGGTTCGGAATCGTGGCGCTGGTGGTGCCGAAATACTCGTGCCCATCCCCGGCGCTGAGCGTGCGGCGGCGCGACTGGGAGCGGGCGAGCGTGGTGGAGATTTTCCAAACGCGATCTTCGAAGCGGTGGCCGAGCGAGAGCGCGCCGGTGTCCTTGAGCTGTTCGCGATAAGTGGTCGCGAGCGTCATGGTGCCGACACCGGTCGCCGCGCCTTGCGTGAAGTGTTCGCCGCCGGTCGCACCGACGCCGTAGGCCTGCGTGGCAGTGTAGATGCGCGAGGCCACGTTGTCGTTGGTGAACGAGGCGCTGGCGAAAAACGTATGCGCGGGCCGCGGACGCCAGTCGGCGCGCGCGGAGAGCACGGTGCGCGCGCGCGCGGCAATCTGCGCGGCGACCTGGCTCTGGGATTGCACGAGCGCGACGCGGTTCCACGTGGGCGCGATATTGTCCTTGTCCTCCCACCGGACGTTGTGGCCGGCGCTGAACGAGAGCGCGAGGGTGCGGTTGACGGGGCGGATGTAGTTCACCTCAAAGCCGGGTTTGAGATGCGGGCCGCCGGTGGCTTTGTCGGCGCTGCCGCCGCGGAACAGTTCGCGGCCCAGGCCGGCGAGCGGCTCCTTGGTGGTGAGGAGGCCAAAGACGCTGTAACTGAAAAGGGGATCGCGGCGCGCGAAACCGCTCTTGCCCACGACGTTGATCATCCCGCCGACAGCGTTGGCGGGCATGTCGGGCGTGGGGACTTTCGTGATTTCGATGCGATCCATGTTGGCGACGTTGGAGGCGGTGAAGCTCGCCCCGCGGCCGGCGGGGCCGTCGCTGGAGAGTTCCACGCCGTCGACCATGAGGAGGGTGCCGCTGCCGGGCATGCCGCGGAGCGTGACCTCGGTGGGAATCGCGGGCGACATGGCAACTTGGATACCGGGAACGAACTTCAAAAACTCGCCGGGATTCCCGTCGCCAAGGTCGCCGAACTCCTCGAACGCGACGACGTTTTTGATATTGGCCGACGTGCGCTGCTCCTGGAGCGCGGCGGATTGCGCGCTGAGCTCGCGCTCGGCGACGGTGAAGGCGTCGAGTTTCACGACCTCGGCGCGGGAAATCGCAGCGGGCGCCGCGGGGGCATCGCCGGCGGCGAGATTGAAGTCATGGCGCGTGGTCTGCCCGGCGGCGACGGTGAGGCGCATCGTCTGCGCATCGAGCCCAGCCGTGGTGGCGCGGAGGGTGACGGTGCCGGCGGGCACACCGGTGAGCCGGAATTCGCCGGCCTCGTTGGTGAGCGTTTCGAAGCCGGAATTTTCAACAACGATGCGCACCTGTTTGAGAAACTGGCCGGCGGCGGTGTTCGAAACGCGGCCTTCGATCACGCCGGTCGCGACGGGCTGGCCGGGGGCGGTGCAAACCAGCGCGGCGCTGGCGAACAACGGCAGCAGGAAACGCGAAAGGCGGAGGCGGCGAAATTTGGCGGGCATGGTTGAGTGGGGGGAGAGGGAGTCGGGTGCGGCACAGACCCCGCCCAACCTCAGGCTGCGTCAGAACGAGCGGGTGACCTTGAACTTGATCAGCCGCTCGGGGCCTGCCCAGAAGATGTTCCGGTTGGCGCTGCGCTTGAGATACCACTCGTCGGTGATGTTGGAGCCGTTGAGGCTGAACCGGTAGCCCTTCCACGCATACTGCACGAAGGCGTCGACCGTCCCCACGGACGGAAAGAAGATCTGGTTGGCGGGTTCGGCAGCGGCGCGACCCTGCCAATTCCACCCGCCGCCGACCGTGAGACCCTTGAGCGGGCCGGCCGGAAACTTGTAGCGCGACCACGCGGCGGCGGTTTTTTCCGGGGTGTTGCGGGGCAGGAGTTTCGTGGGGAGCGTGATGTCGATCGTCGAGGCGGCGAGCGTGAGGTCCCAGCCGGGGAGGAGGTTGAGGACGACGTCGGCTTCGACCCCCTTCGTGATCTGGCGGTCCTGTTGCACGCGGTAGCCGGCGCTGGCGCGCGCGGGATCGGGGTCGAGACCGACGATCTGCTGCAGTTGCAGATCGAAATACGACAGCGTGCCGGTGATGCGGCCTTCGCGGAGCGCGCTCTTCACGCC
>CANHJG010000198.1 GCA_947461205.1 Opitutia bacterium | reverse complement strand
GACGATTTGCCCACCCACAAGCCCGATCCCGCGGGACTGCACGAAATTCTGGTCCGCCTCGCGGTGGCCCCCGGCGAGACCCTCTACGTCGGCGATGCCGACGTCGATGTGCTCGGCGGTGTGGCGTGTCAGGTCGACACCGTGCTCATCTGCCACGGCCGGGAAGTCGACGCGGATATCCGTGCGAAATCATGGCGGACGGTAACCTCCCCGTTGGAAGCCTACGAAGTGGTCCTGGCCTGTGTAGGGTAGGGGCTGGGGGCAGGCCGTGAAAAAAGCCAAGGTGGTGCGAAAAACCGGGCCTGCCGGACCGGTTCGTCATGGTTGATCCTCCCCGGGGGGTGGGGCAAGGGCAGCAAGCTGGCTCGGACGCCACGAACGACTCACCCCGACGGGGCTGCGCCTCCCCGGCTCCGCACCCCACTCCGCCTGGAAGGAAGGACGAGCTTGCGGGTGACCGGCGGCTCGCCGTCGGGGATGACCGCGCGCGCCCAGCCTGGGTTGAGGAAGGCGGGATAGCCCATGCGGCCGACCGCGGTCGCGGGCAGGGCTGAAAAGCCTCCGTTCGACTCACGTCCCCTCTGTTCCAGACGTTGCCTTGGTCGGCCCGCCCGGTGGGCGGGCAACCCGGCCACCGGCCTGGCCTACAGTCTAAAAACCGCAGGACGTCGGGATGATCTCAATCGCCCCAATGATTCAGCCTTTGATTTGCCGGGTAGCCGCGAGCGCCAGCGAGGGGTGATCCGTCCCCTCGCTGGCGCTCGCGGCGACCGAAAAGTCCAGCGTTCAACGGACGTTGGGATTACGCTGCGGTTGGCCTGCGCGATGACCGTGACCTGCACACCCGTGACGAAGGTGGGCGGGGTACCTTCGAACTCGAGCCGAGATTGAGCCGGGGCCGCTGGACGGGCAGACGCGGCGTCCGCCAGGGGTTTCGCGGGCGGATGCGGCGCACTCCCGGGCGACAGCCAGGGCGGTCGTCAGGGGCTTCCCGGCACCGCGCGTTCGGTCGTCGCAATGGCATAGGGCTGGCCGGCGGGGTCGCGGAGGGTTTGGGCAATCATGGAAACATCGACAATCGCACCGCTCCGCGTGAGTCGCTGCGTGCGATAGGGCTCGAGGCATTCGGCCTGGATGAGACCCGCGAGCTGCTGCCGCTCCTGCTCCACGCGTCCCGGCGGGACCAAGGCGCTCGCGTTCATCTGGAGGGCTTCGGCTTCGCTCCACCCATAAATCCTCACGGCCGCCGGGTTCCACGCGAGGATGCGACCGCTCAAATCCCGTACGGTGATGGCATCCTGCGAATCGCGCACGACCACGGCGAGCCGGGATGCTTTATGGGCCTTCAGCAAGGCCTCCCGCGTGCGCACCGCTTCCGTGATTTCGACGCAGGCGATCACCACGCCTTCGATGGAATTTTCCAGCGTGCGGTAGGGCTGGAGGCGCATCGAATACCAGGCGCCTTCGCGGGTCTGCACCTCCATTTTTTTGGGAATGAGCGTGTCGAGCACCTCCTGGGCATCCGGCCCAAGGCGGTCGTAACCGACCAGCCGGGAAACGAGGTGCTGGATGGGCCGGCCGGCGTCGCCCGGAATTAGATTGATGATCGCCGTGGCCGAGGGCGTGAAGCGCAGGATGCGCAGTTGCAAATCGACGAAGATCGTGGCGATGCCGGTGCCGGCCAGCAGGTTGATCAGGTCGTTTTTCGTTTTCGACAGGTCCTCGATGCTGGTCTGCAGCTCCGTGTTGACCGTCGTCAACTCCTCGTTGACCGACTGCATTTCCTCCTTGGCGGTTTCCAACTCCTCGTTCGAGGACTGCAATTCCTCGTTCACGGACTGCATTTTTTCATTGGCGCATTTGAGGTCGTCGGCGTTCCTGCTCAGTTCCTCATAGGCGCTCTGGAGGTGCTCCTCCTTGGCGCGCAACTCCGCCACGAGGGCCTGCGCGTCGGGATCAATCTCCGAGGTGGGGCCGGGGGGCAAGGCGACGGCGGCGGGATCCGGGAGCGGCGCTTCGTCCAGCATCACAAGAAACTCCGGTGCCGCCGCAGCGAGAGCCCGTTCGCGGGCCACCGGCTGGATCGTGAGGGTGACGATCGTGACGTGCCCGTGGGTTTCGACCCGCAGGCCCGCTCGGCGCACGGTTTCGCCGGCACTGGCCGCTTGGCGCAGGGCCCGCGTCAGCTCGGCGCGCAGGCCGGTGCGCGCCATTTTCAGGATGTTTTGAGGGCCCGCTTCTCCCGGGGCGGGTTCGAGATACATCCCGGCGCGACCGTGGAGGTAGAGGATTTCCCCGCCAGCGGTGACGAGGGCCGCGGCGGGAAAGGCCAACCGCAAGAGCGCCTGTTCGGTGCGTTCGCGCAGGGACGTGGAGCCGGGCGGTTTGGGGCCTGCGGGCTGCAGCGGCGCAGGCACGGGGGAGGTCGGCGGGGCTGAGGCGGGGCCCGGAGTCGGATGCATAAAGGGAAGATCGGTCTTGCGCCGATAGGCTTTGGCCGCGCGGTCCAGCACGGTGAAAAACTCACCGAACTCGTTGGCGGTTTCCGAGGTGCCGAGGAAAAGCAGGCCGCCGGGCTTCAAGGCATAATGGAACACGGGCAAGAGTTTCCGCTGCAACTCGGTCCCCATGTAGATCAGGAGGTTGCGGCAACTAATCAGGTCGAGTTTGGAGAAAGGGGGGTCCCGCACCACGTCCTGCTCCGAAAAGATCAGCAGGTCGCGGATAGCCTTGGAAATTTGATAACCGCCCGCCTCGGCGGTGAAGAATCGCGCCAACCGCTCCGGCGTCAGATCCGCGGCAATGCTCGCTGGATAATATCCCCGGCGGGCGGTGGCAATCGCCCGAGCGTCGATGTCGGTGGCGAAGATTTTCACCGGGCGGACGAGTCGCAGCGCCTCCATGCGCTCCGTCAGCAGGAGGGCGATGGAATAGGCCTCCTCGCCGGTAGAGCAGGCCGCAACCCAAATCCGCAGCGGGGCGCCGTCCGATTCGGTGCCCACGATCGCGGGGATGATCCGATCTTCCAGGACCTGAAAGGCGTCCGCGTCACGGAAGAACTTGGTCACGCCGATCAAAAAGTCATGGAAGAGCGCGCCGGCTTCGGCCGTCTGCTTTTGCAGAAATTTGACGTAGTCGTCCAGCGATTCGATTTGGTGGATGGCCATGCGGCGGGCGATGCGCCGATGGATTGTGCTCGGTTTGTAGAGCGAGAAATCATGGCCCGTCCGGGCCCGCACGAGGACCAGGATTTTCTGGATGGCGTTCTCCCGGTGGGGCAAGGGGGTGGCGAGCGCCTCGGGGGGGCGGTGATGGACCTGTTGGCAGTGGGCGAGGAGCCGTGCGCCCATCTCTTCCGGGGGCAGCTCAAAATCGACCAAGCCGGTGGCGAGTGCGCTCCGGGGCATTCCATCGCACTCAGCCGAGGCCGGGCTCTGGGCCAAGACCAGGCCGCCGGCCCTCCTGATCGCGCGCGCGCCCTCAGCCCCGTCGCTGCCGGTGCCCGAGAGCACGATGCCGATGGCGCGGTCGCTCTGGTCCTGGGCGAGGGAGCAAAAAAAGAAGTCAACTGGCAGAGGCCGGCCATGGGGCTCGAGCCGTGGCAGCAAGTGCAGCGTGCCGTTCAAGCAGGCCAAATCTTGGTTGGGCGGGATCACGTAAACGCCATTGGCCTGAATGACCATGCCCTCCTCGATTTCGGTGACCGGCAGGCGGGTCGTGCGGCGGATGAGTTCGGTGAGGATGCTTTTGTGGTCTGGGGCCAGGTGCTGCACGAGCACGAAGGCCATGCCCGGATCCGGGAGGTTCGTCAGCCCGGAAAAAAAAGCCTGGAACGCGGCCAGCCCGCCGGCCGAGGCGCCGAGACCGACGATGGGAAACGCGGTGGGGGGGGCGGGAACCGGCGCGGCGATCATGGGCGCCTCCCGGGTGCTTGCTGCGCCCGCCCGTCCCGCCTCGTGCCGGGCCGCTGGCGGCCGGGTTTCCGAGGGTGCGCCGCAGCGATTTCAGTCGCAGCAGTGGGGGAGGGGCAGCAGGCGTGGGCCGCTTCGAGTTTCAAGAGGAAGGATTCGAAGAAAATCGGTTCCGGCGCATCCAGCTAAGCCGGAACGATTGAGTCTCCCGTAGGCCGCGCGCTGGCGCGCGCTCCGAAAACGCGCCCGCCAACGGGTGGCCGACGAAGTCATCGTTCGGTTTTTGGAGGCTCGAGGACAAGGGTATCGGGATGAATGGCCGCTGCTCATGCGATCAATCGGCCGTTCGAGCCCAGAAGCAACGAAAAGAATTCCCGCGCCTCCACCCGGACCCCGGGGCAGGGGCGGGGCCTGCGCCCGCGCCGCGGTGGGCGCAGGCGCCGGGAGGCGCGAAGGGGGCCGCGCGGTGCGCCCGGCCGGTTGGCGAGGGGCGACGGGATCGGCCAGGTGGGTGCGGGCGCGGCTTTCCGGCTTGCCGGGTTGGCGGGGCGCCGCCGAGCCGGTGGGTGGCATGACGCTCGCCGCGCTTGCCCGCGGCGTGGCGGCGGTTGGACTCGTCCCCTCTCACCGATGAACGCTTCCCCCACTCCACCTGCCCTCGGCTTCGGGATTATCGGTGTCGGCATGATTGCCGACTACCATGCGCAGGCCATTGCGGCGGCCACGGGGGCGAAGCTCGTCGGCATTGCGACGCGCAACGCGGAAAATGCCCGGGTGTTTGCGGCGAAGCACGGGGTGCCCTTCGCCACGACCAGCGTCGCGGACTTGGTGGCGCGGCCCGATATCGCCGTCGTGTGTATCACGACGCCGAGCGGCGCGCACCTGGAGCCGGCGCTCGCGGCGGTCCGCGCGGGCAAACATCTCGTGGTGGAGAAACCGATCGAGATTACGACGGAGCGGGCCGACGAACTGCTGCGCGCGGCCGAGGCGGCGGGCGTGAAGATCGCGCCGATTTTTCAGGCGCGGTTTGGCGCAGGCGCGCGGGCGCTCAAGGCGGCGATCGAGGCCGGGCGCTTCGGCCGGATCGTGCTCGCGAGCGCCTACGTGAAGTGGCACCGCTCGCGCGAGTATTATACGGGGTGGAAGGGCACGCTCGCGCTCGACGGCGGCGGCGCCGCGATGAACCAGGGCATCCACGGCATCGATTTGCTCCAGTGGTTTGCGGGGATGCCGGACGAAGTTTACGCGCGCAAGACCCGGCGGGTCTACGGGCATATCGAGGCCGAGGATACGCTCAGTGCCACGCTGCATTATCCGAACGGGGCGCTGGGCAGCATTGAGGCGACGACGGCGGCGTGGCCGGGGTGGTCGCGGCGCATCGAGATTTGCGGGGAGAATGGGTCGGCGGGTCTCAAGGACGACCATCTCGACGAATGGAAATTCCGCGAGGCGCAGCCGCACGACGACGCGATCCGGGCGGCCGGGCCGGATCCGGCGATGGCCTCCGGGGCGGGGGCGCCGAACGCGATCAGTTACCAGGGGCATTTGCGGCAAATTCAGGATTTGGTCGATTCGCTGCGTGACAACCGGCCCGTGGCGATTGACGGTCATGAGGCGCGCAAAGCCGTGGCGCTCATCCGGGCGCTCTATGCTTCCGCCGCGTGTGGCGCGCCGGTAAAACTCTAACGTTCGTTCCCTTCCCTTACCCTATGTCATCCCCCGCTGCTCCCGCCCTCCCGTGGTATCGCACGCTATCGAGCAACCACTGGTTCGTCTTCACCGTCGCCTCGCTCGCGTGGCTCTTTGACTGCCTTGACCAGCAGCTCTTCATTCTGGCGCGGGACAACGCCGTCAAGGCGCTCGCCGCACCCGGCACCGATCCGCTCGTGTTGAAGCAGCTCAGCGGCTGGGCGCAGAGTATCTTCGTCGCGGGCTGGGCGATGGGCGGACTGATTTTCGGCTCCGTCGGCGATCGGATCGGCCGCGCCAAGACACTCTCGATCACGGTCCTCATTTATTCGCTGTGCACGGGGCTCTCGGCCTTCGCGCAGGACATCACGCAGTTCATGATTTTCCGCGCGATCACCGGCCTCGGCGTCGGCGGGGTCTTCGGTCTGGCCGTCGCGCTCGTCGCGGATTCCCTGCCCGACCACGCGCGACCCAAGGCGCTCGGTCTCCTCCAGGCACTCTCCGCCGTAGGCAACGTCACGGCCGGCGCGTGCGCGATGGCGCTTTCGAGCCTAGACCCGATGGTCTCGTGGAAATACCTCTTCCTCATCGGTGCGGCGCCCGCGTTTCTTTGTATCTTCATCATGATCCGCCTCAAGGAGCCCGCGAAATGGATCGCGGCGCGGCAGGCAAGCCGCGAGGTCGGCGGTAAGGCGATGGGCAGCTACGCCAGCCTTTTCGGCGAGGCGCAGTGGCGCCGGCCGGCCATCCTCGGTATGATCCTGTGCGTGTCGGGCGTCGTGGGCCTCTGGGGCGTAGGCTTCTTCAGCGGTGCGCTGATCGGTCCCGCGATCGAGAAAGCGCTCCGCGCCCAGAACCTCTCGCCGACGGAAATCACCGCCGGCAAGCAGTGGTGGACCGCGGCCAACCTGATTGTGCAGAATATCGGCGCGTTCTTCGGCATGATTGTGTTCTCCAAACTCGCGGCGATCTTCGGACGCCGGATCATTTTCGCCGCCGGCTTCCTCGCGGCGTTCGCCGTCACGATTTACTTCTACCGAAATTTCCAGACCAAGGCCGACATCTGGATGACGGGCCTGATGGGCTTTTGCCAATTGGGCATCTTCGCCGGCTTCGCGATTTATTTGCCCGAGCTGTTCCCCACGCGGCTCCGTAGCACGGGCGTGAGTTTTTGCTACAACGTCGGCCGGTTCATCGCGGCGACGGGCCCGATTACGTTGGGCGGCCTGCAAAAAATGCTGGGCGAAAAAGCCATTGCCGCTCTGCCTGCGACCGCCGACGCCGTGGCCAAGGCCGACGCGCAGCTCACCGCCTTTCGGGACGCGGCCTGCTGGCTCGCCTGCATTTACTTCGTCGGTCTGATCGTGCTGCCCTTCCTCCCGGAAACCAAAGGTCGGCCGATGCCGGAGTAGGCGTTGAGCGAGGTGGAGCGCGTTGACCTCAACGCGCTTTAGGATTCACGACGTAGCCGCAGCGCGTTGGGGTCAACGCGCTCCACCTCGGCTGCGTGGTTGCGGCGTCACTCCACGCGGTTCGCGCGGCCGATGCCGGAGTAGGCGTTGAGCGAGGTGG
>CANHJG010000197.1 GCA_947461205.1 Opitutia bacterium | reverse complement strand
TCACGACGATCTCGTGCAAGAGACTTACGTGCGCGTCCTGCGCGTCGACGACCCCGCCCGCCTCGCCCATCCCAAAGCGTTTCTCTTCACCACCGCGCGCAACGCCGCCATCGACCTCTTCCGGCGGCGCAACGTCCACCCGCACGAATGCCTCGCCGACCATGAGGGCCTCATCGCCCTCCCCCTCCTCGACACTCCGCCCACCGTCGTCGAAACGATGGAGCGCCGCCAGCGCCGCGAAGCGCTCACCGAAGCATTACGTGCCCTGCCCGAGCGCTGCCGCGAAGTGATGCTCCTCCGCTACCTGGACGGCTGCTCCGGCAAGGAAATCGCCGAGCGCCTCAACATTTCCCTCGGCACCGTAAAAGGCCACTTGCTCAAGGGCGTCCGCGACTGCGCCCGGTTCTTCGAATCCCGCGGCCTCGTCGACGCCGCCCCCTAAGCGGAGAACGCATCATGACAGCACCGGCATCGCAAAACTCGCCCAAGGGTAGGGACGGCTCTCCGAGCCGTCCGTCACGTCTACCGCGTTGTTCCTCCGCCCTCGCGCCCAAGCCGGACGGCTCGGAGAGCCGTCCCTACCTTTTGTAAAGCTCGCCCACCGCCTGATTCCATGCGCAGCCCCAACCGCTCTCCTCACTCCTCCGCCGCCCTCGAAGACGCCGCCATCGCTTGGCTCACCGAGCGCGACGACGGTTTTTCGCCCGCACGCGAACGCGAGTTCGCGCAATGGCTCCGCGCCGATTCGCGCCACGCCGCCACCGTCGCCCGCCTAGAGCAAACCCTCGGCCTCCTCGGCGCACTCCCCGAGTTTCGCAGCGAGATCAACACCGCCTTTGACCGCGCCGCACCCGTCGTGGCGTTTCCACCCGCGACCGCCGAACAACCCACTCTGGCGCCTGCGCCGCGACGCTGGTCGCGCACTTTCGCTTGGGCCGGCCTCGCCGCCGCGCTCGCGTTCGGCTCCTTCGTCGGCTGGCGCGCCCTTCGGCCACCGCCGGCGATTCACTACACCACCACCGTCGCCGGCTACGAACGCGCCCGCCTCGACGATGGCTCCACGCTCGAACTCAACGCCGCCAGCGCCGTGCGCGTGCAGTTCACGCCCGCCGAACGCCGCGTGCAACTGGAGTCCGGCGAAGCCCACTTCGCCGTCGCCCACGACACCGCGCGCCCCTTCATTGTGAGCGCTGGACCCATCGCCGTCCGCGCTGTCGGCACCGCCTTTAATGTCCGTTACACCGCCGGCGGCGACATCGAGGTCACCGTCACCGAGGGCAAAGTAGCCGTCAGCGGGGTGGAGCGCGTTGACCCCAACGCGCTTTCAGCCGCCATTTTCGTCTCCGCCGGACAGCGCATTGTCCTCCCGCATCACGCCCCGCCCCCCACCGTCGAGCAAGTCGACCCCGCCACCCTCCGGGCCGCCCTCGCGTGGCAAAGCCGTCTGGCCGATTTCGCCGAAGCCCCGCTGGCCGACGTCATCGCCCGCTTCAACGCCCGCAGCCGTATCCAGCTTTTCCTCGCCGACGAAAAACTCGCCGACCGCCGCATCGGCGGCACCTTCGCCCTCGACGAAGCCGAAGCCTTCGTGCGCCTCCTCGAACGCGACGGCGAAATCGTCGGTGAGCGCCGCGGCGAAACTGAGATTCACCTCCGCCGCGCCCGGTAGGAGCCTGCTTGCGGGCGATGCCGACATTTCGTCGTGAAACCGGTATTCAATCGCCCGCGAGCGGGCTCCTACCCCGGCCCCGAATGACAACCGGAGCGACTCCCCCCCGCGCGTTTCGCGCGCTGAAAAAAATCTTTCCGTCGCGACTAGGTCTTTTGGTCCGCCGCTGCGTTACAGGAGTAGTCCTGCTCCTCCGCATGCTGTCACCCCACGTCCCCGCGCCCCTCGCCGTCGTTGCCCTGTGCAGCGCCGTCGTCGCCGGCGCGGCGACTACCGTGAATGCCCCTGTAGAGAAGCGGGCCTTCAACCTCCCCCGCGGCGACGCCGCCGTCACGCTCAAGCACTTCGCGGCCGCCGCCGGCACGCCGATCGTCTACCTCGTCGATCGCGTCCGCGGCGCCACCACCAACGCGGTGAGTGGCGAGTTCACGCCACGCGAAGCCCTGGACCACATGCTCGCCGGCTCGGTCCTCGAAGTCGCCCAGGACGCCGCCACCGGCGCCCTCGTCGTCAGCCGCAAACGCACCGCCGACGTCGCGCCAATCCCAAGGGAGGTCGGACCTGTTTCCGACCCGCAACCAAAACCACCAGCAAAGCCCATGAAATCCCCCCGCACCCTGTTCGCAGCCTTAGTCGCCCTGGTTGCCGGCACGACCTCAGCACAGACTCCTCAAACTCAGCCCAATGAACGCAGTAAAGGCACGATCGTTCTCAGTCCGTTTGAGGTTACCGAAGCTTCGGACAAGAGTTATGGCGCGTTGAACTCGGCCTCGATCACCCGATTCAACGTCGAAATGGATAAACTGCCCGTGTCCGCCGACATCTTCACTGAAACCTTTATGAAGGACATCGCCGCGACCTCGGTCGAAGACGTGGTTCAGGGCTACTCCGCCGGGGCCGGCTTCGCCTCCGGCGTCGACAACGGTGCCTCATCCGCCGTCAACAACCAGCCCGGCGACCGCACTGGCAACGCCTATATCCAGCTCCGGGGTATGAATACACCGCAGATGCAACGCGACGGTTTCATGCCCGTGGGCGCCTTCGGCAATCCCGGGTCGACCGGCGTCGGCCGCACGGATAGTTTCGACCTCGAGCGCATCGAGGTCATCAACGGCCCGCAGGCCATGCTCTACGGCGGCGGTGGCGCGGGCGGCGTGATCAACGTCAACTCGAAGGCGGCGCCCTTCAACACGCGGCTCAAAGGCAGCGCGCTGTTCCGCGTCGACCAATACGGTTCGAAGCGCGGCGAGGTCGACTTGGGCTTCGGCCGCAAATGGGTTGCCGTTCGCGTCGCCACCCTCAATGAAACCTCCTCGAGTCGGCGCGTGAACATCGGCGGCACGACCTACGGCCAGTATGGCCAGCTCGCCTTCCGCTTTTTCCCGGAAACGGTGCCGACCACCATTCGAATCAGCGCATCGACGACGTTCAACCGCCGACGTCTCGCCTCTGGCCTCTCGCTCAATGCACCCGGTGACGCGCGCAATGGGATGAACCTCCACTACCTGCTCGCGACGAACCAAGCTGGCGCCACGAATCCAATCACTGGCACGCCCTACGCCGCCGGGGCGATTCTAAACGGCAAACTCAATTGGAACAACGTCGACTCCTTCGGCGCGGGCAACGCGTTTCAGGATCCGATCAGCAACCAGTTCTACACCGCAACGGTCGACACGAAATGGAGCAGCTGGCTGACGACTCAGGTGGCCGGCGGCTACGACAATTTCACCGAGCGCCGCATCAATCCCGGCCTCACTTTTTTCGCGCCCAACGCCGGTCTGAACACCACGCCGGACTGGGCGATGGGCGTCACGCCCTCCGACGCCAATCAGCCCGCGCGCACCAAGGCCGGTCGCGTCGCCGCACTAATCACCAAAGATTTCTTCGGCGGGAAGGCGAAAACCCAAACGCTGGTCGGCACCGACTTCGTCCGCACCGACTACGCCCAAGTCAATAATAACTGGTGGCAGGCGGATGCGGATTGGAATATCATCCTCGCACCCAGCTCCACGATTACCTCCGCCAACTCGGGCCGCACGCCGCTACCGCAACAGCGCTGGTCGATCAACGACGGCCCCGTGCTCTACCCTTTCGCCGATCCCGCCCGCGACCGCGCGGTCTACAACGGCATCAATTATGTGCGACAGCTCAATAATCAACCGCAGGCAAATCTCGTCACTCCCGCTAACCCGATGGGCTTGCCGAATAACAACACCTACATCCGAACAAAAATATTCAACAAAGGCTTCTACGGAGTGAACTACACGCAGTGGCTCGATGGGGCGTTCACCACGCTGGTCGGCTTCCGCCGTGGCGACTACCTCTCAGATCGTTTCGCACAGGCGGTCGGCAAAACGCGCTGGATCACCGATGTTTCCACGACGAACTTCAACGTCGGTGTCGACTGGAACATCAATCGTTGGCTGCACCCCTACGCCAGCTACTCCGACTCCGTGCAACCGCCCTTCGTCGCCAACGCCGCCGATCCCTACGGTAATACCCCGACCTCCGCGCATGGGATCGGCGGCGAGGCCGGCCTGAAATTCAATACTACCGACCGCCGCTTCTCCGGCTCAATCGCTGCCTTCAAGGTCACAGCGCAGAATGATCTATATAGCGTCAATGGCTCGATCGCGCAGCAAATCAACCCCAGTGGCCTCAACGGCGGCGGGGGCGGTTCAACCGTGAACGTAGATCGCGTGACGACCGGCGTGCAGGCGCAGTTCACCGCGGCGATCACGCGCAACTGGCGCATGCGTTTCAGCAGTAACTTGGCCGACGGCAAGATCGGAACCGCGAAATCCTACGAGCAACTCTACAACGATCAGTTCTACGCCAACTCGGCCGGCCAGGTCACCTACCGCAACGGCACCGTCGTCTACGTCAACGGCGCTGCCACGACCGTCGCGCAGGCCACCGTCCTCGCTCCGACCGACCCGGGCGCGACTCCGCTCACGATCAACCTGCTGAGCACGCCCACCAGTATCTACTGGACCAATCCGAACCTGCAGTCCGGCGCGATCAACACCGGTTCGGTCGCGGCCAACATCCTGCGTGGCACGAACAACACGGCCAACATCAACGCCAACGGCCCCATCCTCACCGGCGCGACGCTGCTGCCGATTTCGAACTTGCAGCTTAACCAGCAACTCGCGGGCATCGTGACACCGGGCACCATCGTTGCTACGCGCGTGGGCGACAAGACCGCCGGCTCGCCGGAGCGCAGCCTAAACCTCACGAGCGTTTACACCTTTTCCGAGACCTTCCTGAAGGGCTTCTCCATCGGTGGCACCACTTCGCTCTCGTGGGGCAACCGAGCGTTTTATTATTACGCGACCCCCGTCACCGTCGCGAACGCCCTGACGTTGCGCCGCACGATGTTCTATGCCCCCAACGGCCAGCAGTTCAATTTGATCACCTCCTACGCGCACAAACTGGGTCGCTACCACTGGAGCACCCAGCTCAACGTCTCGAATATCTTCAATCGCTACGTGATCCGGTTGGTGCCGAATGCGACTACCGGGTTCAACACCCCCACCGCGATCAACGCCACTTTCTACCAGCAGCCGCGCTCGGTGATGTGGACGAACACGATCAGTTTCTGAGGCGGGCCTCTCGGCGCGGGTTTCAGCAGCCGGACTTCTTAACCGCAGATTTCGCAGATGAACACAGATTAAGGCAGGGGTCGGCCGAACGGGGTCTGGCTTTGGGGTTTGGGGTCCAGCGTGAACGGGTTGGATGTTTGACGTTCGCTCGTGCCGCCCTCTGCGCACGCCACCGTTAGGCAAGGCTCGCGAGCCTGTCCGGCCGACGCGTTTTGAATCCCGCTGCCGTACTGCCCTGCCGTCCGCACTCAGGCCCCCCAGGGAACACCGATGCCACGCTCGACTCGCCCAAGGACTATGCTTTCGGAGCGTCCATGAACTGCCTCGGGCTGCGGATCCGGACGCCGCCGTGGGTCTTGAGCGTCAGCAGGTCCTTGTCACCTGTGATGATAACGTAGGCCTGCGCCGCCAACGCTGTGGCTAGGACGAGGTCGTCATCGGGATTGCGGCAGACGCGGGCGGGCAGCGGCAACGGCGATACGAGCTGGGCACGGCGCCGGTAAACGAGGAAAAGCGGGGTGCGCTCCGGCGGCAGACCGAGCTTGCCCGCGAATTTCTCCGCCAACTCCGCCACCAGCCCGGGCGCAGTGAACCACTCGTGGAGCAGCGCCTGACCTTTCAACAATTCCCGGCACGTGCCCGGCACCAAGACGGCGGACAAGAGCACGTTGGTATCGAGGACGAGCTTCAAGAGAAGAGCCGGAATACGTCGTCGTCGGTCTTCAACCCCAGCGCCGCCGCCTTGGGCGCGGCGAGGACCACGGTTTCGTCGAGGGCGTCAATCCAGAGCTGGGCCTCGATGGCCTGCCGCACGTATTGGCTGAGATTCTGGCGCTTGCGTTTGGCCAGCTGAGTCAGCCGTCGGCGGCTGCCCTTGGGCAGGCGGAGAGTGAGGACTTCTTCCATTTGTATGACATTGTAATACGCGGCAGCCGAGTCAAGTGATACAGTGAGCGCCGGTGCCGCGCCTCATGGCAGAAGCACCCCGCGGGGGTCTGGCTTCTGGGGTTTGGGGCACGACAGTTGGCGTAGGCCTGCTTGCGGTTTGACTCATTAGTCAGTCACTCTTGACTGACACGTATGAAAACCAACATCCGGGCCTTTCAGCGCGATTTTCCCCGCATGCGCCGGCTCGCGGCCGCCGGCACCGTGATCATCGTCGAGTCCGAGGGGCAGTCGTTCGAGTTTCGACGCCGCCGTGCGGGCACCGGTGTGCTCGGTTGCATGACCGGCCGCGCGAAGCTCGGCAAACTGCGCGACGGTCCGGCCATTCCGCTCGAAGAGTGGGGCGCCCTCGCCCAATGAAGTTCCTGCTCGATACCCACGCGGTGCTGTGGATCGCCGAATCCTCCCCGCGTCTCTCGCCGAAGATTCGGACGCTCGCGGGCAAATGCGATGCCGACGATTTTGCCATCGCCGCGATCAGTCTGCTGGAAATCGCCCGCAAGGCGCGCATCGGAGAAATCGACCTCTCACCCGATCCTGCCTCGTGGCTCGAAGACCTCGGCCACCGGTTCCGGATCTTGCCGCTCACGCCGCGCATCGCGTGGCGGTCCGTCGAGTTAGATTGGCCGCACAAAGATCCCGCCGACCGGCTCATCTGCGCGACCGCGCTCGAGCACAAGCTCCCACTGATCACGCACGATCAGGAAATCACCCGCTGGGGCGGTGTGCCTGTCGTGTGGTAGGCTACGCCCTAGCCCGGATATTTCACACCCAACTTGACCAAATGCATTTCACAGGGCACGGAGCCCAGCCCACAGGTCACAGAGCGGACAAGGTGCTTGGCTCGAATGGCGCTTAGATAAGGCGCAAAACTTTCTTATTCAGGGGGGTGCGTCGTTCCGTGTCAGGAAACTTGGCGCGCATGATTTGGCGGGAGAGGCGGCGCATATCGGCGAGGAGTTTTTTGAC
>CANHJG010000196.1 GCA_947461205.1 Opitutia bacterium | reverse complement strand
CCCGTCACCGGCACGGCGCTCACGCTCCCGGCTTTCACGCCGGGCCCCACCACGAAAAACGGCACGCGGATCCCGCCTTCATACATGTTCGATTTCGCGCCTCGGAGCGGATGGTTCAACCCAAGCCCGAGGTCCTTGCTGCCGGGCAGGCTGCTGCGCCCGCCGTTGTCGGACAGGTAGAAAACATACGTGTTCTCGAGCAGCCCGAGCGCGCGGACTTTTTCCATGAGGCCGCCGACGGCCGCGTCGAGGTCCTCGGTCATCGCGGCAAACTCCGGCAAGGTGTGTTTTTTCCCGACCGCCCGCGCCTTCACGCGCTCCCGCGCCGCGGCGCTGTGCTGGATATCGAGGTGCACCGCATAGTGGGACACCTGCAAATAGAACGGCCGGCCCTCCCGCACCTGCTCTTCCATAAACGCACTCGCCCGCTCGGTGAGACTGCTGGTCAGCTTGGGGTCTTTGAGTTCGGAGGTCTTCCCGGTTTTGCTGCCCACCGCGCCCGCCAAGCCACCGCCGTCGGCGCTACCCAGGCCGTTGCCATCCGCGTTCCCGGTTGGGCCGTCGCTCACGTCATAGCCCTGTTCCGCCGGCGTGACCTTGTCGTACCGATGATCCCATTTGCCGAAATGCGCGGTGCGGTAGCGCGCATCGGCCGCCTTGAGCATCCGCGGAATGTTCAACTGCTGCCGGTAAACCGCCGGCCAGCCCTCGCGGTCGGCTTGATACTCGTGCCGCGCCGGCGTCTGCGCAACCTGCAGACTCCGCCGCGTCGGGCAGCAAAACGGCGCCGGCGAGTAACCGCTCGAAAACACCATGCCCTGCGCCGCGAGCCGCTCGATGGCCGGCGTGCGGAAATAGTCGCTCGCCGTCTCGGGGTTGTCCGGAATCATGCGCTGCGACGTGCCCACCCAGCTCTGATCGTCGGAGAGGATCACGATGAAGTTGGGCTTCGATGACTTCGCCGCCGCGGCCGCCTGCAACGCAGTCAACGGCGTCAGTAGCAAAACCAGGAAAGTGAGAATGCGGGATTTCATGAAGGAAGGTCGTCGTCGGCTCACGGCCGGTGGGGTGGACGGGAAGACGGAAAGAATAAATTTCGAAGACGGTTGTGCGGCGCACGGCACGCCTTGCCAAATGAATTTCCAGTTTCCATGTCACCCGATTCCGCTACGGTCCGCCGGCCCCTCACCCCAACCGTCCCCGGTTCGCTTCACCCTCCGCCCCTTTCCCCATGCCTGCTTCCCTCCGCCGTTCGCTCCTGCTCGCCGCCGCCTTCGCGTGCCTTGTCGCACGGGCTTTTTCCGCTGACGCCACCGCCCCGAAACGCCCCAACGTCCTCTTCATCGCCGTCGACGACCTCAACCATTGGGTCGGCTACCTCGGCCGCAATCCGCAGACCAAGACGCCGAACATCGACCGGCTCGCGCGCATGGGCGTCGCGTTTCGCCACGCCTACTGTGCCGTCCCTGCCTGCGAGCCCGCCCGCGGGGCGCTGATGGGCGGCCAACGCCCTTGGACCACCGGTCTCTACTACAACGGCGACAAGTGGAAGAGCCTCTTGCCCGAGGGCCAGGGTCTCACGATGCAGTTCAAAAAAGCCGGCTACCGCGTCTCCGGCGCAGGAAAAATCTACCACAGCGACCAATACTTCCCGTCCGAGTGGACCGAATACATGGACTCCACGGGTCTCAGCGCCTCGGGCAAGGGCGTGACGAAAGACGAGGGCTTTCACGACCCGGTGAAGGCTGATCTCAAGGACGAGGACCTCATGGATTGGCAAACGGTGAACTACTCGATCGAGCGCCTGAAGAATCCGTCCGCCGAGCCGTTCTTCATCGCCTGCGGCCTGCATAAACCGCACCTGCCGTTCACCGTGCCGCGCAAATATTACGACCTGTTTCCCCTCGAGACCATCCAGCTCCCGCCCTACAAACAAGGCGACCTCGACGACGTTCCCGCCGGCGGGAAAAAAATGGCCAAGGCCGCGCAGGACCACGCGCGCTTCATCCGCGACGGCAACTGGAAGAACGCCATCCAGTCGTATCTCGCGACCGTCGCCTACACCGACATGAACATCGGCCGCCTGCTCGACGCCTTCGACCAAAGCCCGCAGCGCGACAACACCCTCATCGTCTTCTGGGGCGACCACGGCTGGTCCTTCGGCGAAAAAGATCACTGGCGGAAATTCGCCCTCTGGGAAGAACCCACCCGCGCGCCGTTCATCATCGTCGCGCCCGGCGTCACGCGCGCCGGCGGCATGTCCGACCGCCCCGTGGATTTCATGAGCATCTATCCGACGCTCTGCGAACTCGCCGGCCTCCCCCTCCCCGCGCACGTCGAGGGACCCAGCATCGTCCCGCTGCTGCGCAATCCGCAGGCCGCCTGGGATCGCCCCGCGATCACCACCCACGGTTTCATGAACCACACCGTGCGCACCGAACAATGGCGCTACATCCGCTACGCCGACGGCGGCGAGGAACTCTACGACGAAACCAAAGATCCGTACGAGTGGACCAATCTCGCCAACCGCCCCGAGTTCGCCCGCACCAAAGCCGATCTCGCGAAATGGCTCCCCGAAAAAAATGCGCCGCACAAAGGCGCCGGCGGTCCCGGCGACGAGGACGACGCCAAGCCGGCCCGCCAGGGGCAGAAAAAAGCGAATAAGTAACGAGCCAGCCCCCCCTTCACCCCGATCCGTCAACCGGACCCCGCCAACGCCCGCCCCACCCCCCCACTATGATGCCAGCACTCCTTCGCCGAGCCGTCGTCATCACCGTCGCCCTGATCTCCTGCGCGGCACGCGCCGTTGCCGCCGACGCGCCTGCCGCCAAGCGGCCCAACATTCTCTTCATCTACGCCGACGACCAGTCCTACAAAACCCTCGGCAGCTACGGCGCCGGCCCGGGCTGGATCAAAACGCCGCACGTCGACCGCCTCGCGCAACGCGGCGTGCGCTTCGAACGGAGCTATCTCGGCGCGTGGTGCATGCCGTCGCGGGCCTCTCTGCTCACGGGCCGCCTGCAACACGGCGTCCAGAGCATGACGATGGCCGGCGAATATCCCGGCAGCCGTTACGATCCCGCCCAAACGCCGTTCGTGCCGGCGCAGTTTCGGAAACAGGGCTACCACACCGCGCAAATCGGCAAGTGGCACACCGGCACCGACACGGGCTTCGGCCGTGACTGGGATTATCAGATCGTCTGGAACCGCCCCGGCAAACCCGAGAACGCCGGCAATTATTATGCCGATCAAATCCTGACTTTCAACGGCGTGGACCGCCTGACGCAGGGTTACTCTACCGACAACTACACCGACTGGGCCGTCGACTACATCAAAGGCCAGCACCGCGATCCCAACAAACCCTGGTATCTGTGGTTGTGCTACGGCGCGATCCACGGTCCAACGACGCCGGCCGACCGCCACAAGGGAACGTTCGCCGGCCAGTCCGCACCTGTGCCGGCCGACATCGTTGGTCCCTGGCCCGACAAGCCTGCGTATTTGAAAAACACCCAAGCGTGGATGATCGGCCCAGACGGCAAAGCCGCGATGGCCAGCAAGGCGAGGAAGAAGGGCAACTTCGATTCGCACGTCGCCGGCCAGTCCTACGATTCGTGGATTCAGCAGGTCAACGAGTGTATGCTCGCCGTCGACGAAGGTGTGGGCCGCGTGCTCGCCGCGCTCGAAGCCTCCGGTCAATTGGAAAACACGCTCGTCGTCTACGCCGCCGATCAGGGCTACGGTCTCGGCGAGCACGGCTTCAATCAGAAGATCGCGCCCTACGATGCGACGGTGTCTTCCCCACTCATCGTTTCGTGGCCCGGCAAAATTCCCACCGGCCAAGTGACCAAACATCCCGTCAACGCGCCCGACCTCGTGGACTTTTTCTGTCGCACCGCCGGCGTCACCCTGCCGTGGAAAACGCACGGCCGCGACATCCGCCCCCTGGTCGCGAATCCCGGCACCACGGACTGGAAATCTCCGACGCTGATGACGCACACCGCCCGCAATTACGGCGCGGAAACCGACGTGATCCCGACCGACGACCGTCTCACCGCCGCAGGCAATGTCCCGTGGTATGCACTGCTCCGCGATGGCCACTACAAATACGTGCGCAACCTCGTCGCTGGCGAAACCGAGGAGCTCTACGATTTAGATGCGGACCCCGAAGAATTGAAAAATCTCGCCGCGCAGCCCGCCCACGCGACCCGCCTGCGCGACCTGCGCGCCAAAACGATCGCTGAACTTCGCCGCACCGACGCAAAGTTCGTCGACCGGATGCCACTAACGAAGGCTGAGCTGGCCGCGCGAAAATAGCCCCAACTCGCGCCGCTATGCAGACACCCCGCGCGCTCTTTTTATCCGCCTTGATCCTCGCGCTCGTCTCGGGCGTCTTCGCCCAGCCGGCACCAAAGAAGGGCAAAGCGGCTACCGATCAGGAGGGTCAATCCCCGCGCCGCGCGCTGCCCGCGTCGGTGAAAGTCGAGCGCGACATCGTTTACGCGCGCTACGGCAGCCGCGAGGTGAAGCTCGATCTTTACCTCCCGAAGCAGCCCGCTTCGGGAAAAATCCCGTGCATCGTCGTCGTGCATGGCGGCGGCTGGCGGAGCGGCGACAAGACGCGCTTCGCCCACCTCGCGGCCGCGCTCGCCGAACAGGGTTTCGCGGCCGCGTGCATCGGCTACCGCCTCTTGCCTGAGGTGGAGTTCCCCGCGCCCGTGCTGGATTGCAAAGCCGCTGTGCGCTGGGTCCGCGCCAACGCCGCGAAACACGGCCTCGATCATAATCGCATCGGAGCCATCGGCGGATCGGCCGGCGGACATCTTGTCGCGATGCTCGGCACCAGCGACTCCGTCGCGACGCTGGAAGGAAATGGCGGCAATCCCGGCATTTCGAGCCGCGTGCAGGCCGTCGTCGCGATGGCCACGCCCGCGGACCTCACGCGCATGGGCGACCGCCAGAACCTCACCGCCGAACTCGCGAAACTCGTCTCTCCCGTTACGCACGTCACCAAAAACTCCGCCCCCGTGCTGCTCCTGCACGGCACCAAGGACGCACTCGTGCCAATGGCGCAGTCGGAACTCCTGCTTGAAAAATATCGGCAAGCCGGTGCGCAGGCCGAGCTCGTGAAAATCGAGGCGGGAGCGCACGCGTTTTGGAACGCCGCGAAATTTGACGAAACCATGAATCTCTCGTTGAAATTTTTCCGCGAGACGCTCTCCGCCGTTCCAGCTTCGACACCCGCCGCAAAGCAATAGCCTCGCAGGTCTGCCGCTCCTTCCAATGAACCTCACCCTGTCTACCTCCACGCTCCGCGCAGCGCTGTTCGTGGGCGCGGCCCTGGCGGTGGCCGCCGCACCCCCCTCGCGCCCCAACCTCGTCTTCATCATGGCCGACGATCTCGGCTGGGCCGACGTGGCGTTTCACGGCGGCAATGCCCCTACCCCTCAGCTCGATCGTCTCGCACACGAAGGTCTCGAACTCGACGCACACTATGTCGCCCCCGTGTGCAGCCCGACGCGCACCGGCCTTTTGACGGGTCGCTGCTGGAGTCGCTTTGGAGTCACCACTCCACAGAACGAACGCGCGCTCCCGTGGGACACCGTCACGCTCCCGCGTGCGCTCAAGGCCCGCGGTTACGACACCGCCCTGGTGGGCAAGTGGCACCTCGGCTCGCTCCCATCGCAGGGCCCGAATCACTTTGGCTTCGATCACGCTTACGGCTCACTCGCCGGGGGCGTGAGTCCCTACAGCCACAAATATAAACAAGGTCCGTTCGTCGACACCTGGCATCGCAACGAGCAACTGCTCGCTGAGCCCGGCCACGTCACCGACCTCATCACCGCCGAGGCGATCCGCTGGCTCGAATCACGCCGTACCGCGCCGTTTTTTCTCTATGTGCCGTTCACCGCTGTGCATCTGCCGGTGAAAGAACCCGCCGAGTGGCTCGCGCGCGTGCCCGCCACAATCACTGGCGTGGTCGCCCGCCACTACGCAGCCAGCATCATGCATCTCGATGACGCCGTCGGTCGCATCGTCGCCACGCTCGAGCGGACCGGCCAGCGCGGCAACACGCTGCTCGTTTTCACGAGCGACAACGGCGGTAGCACCGCCGAAAATAACGACCGCAGCTACCCTTCGGACGATTGCCCTTCCGGTCGACTCCCCGGCAACAATGGCGCGTGGCGCGGTGAAAAGGGCAGCCTCTACGAAGGCGGCACCCGCGTCCCGACCCTGGTCTCGTGGCCCGGCCGCATCAAACCGGGCAAGGTCGCCGCACCCGTTCATATCACGGACTGGGTGCCGACCTTCGCGGCGCTGGCCGGTTACCGGTCTGAGCGCGACCTGCAATGGGACGGCACGGATATCCTTCCACTGCTCACGACGCACACGCCGCCCCCCGAGCGCACGCTCTACGGCGTCGCGCCCAATTTCCGCGCGCAAGCCGTGCACCGCGGCGATTGGAAGCTAGTCGTCACTGCGCCAGCCGCCCCCAACGCGAAGAAAAAATCCGCCGCGACTCCCGCCATCGAGGAACTCTTCAATCTTCGCGACGATCCGGCGGAGGCAAAAAATCTCGCCACCGTTCGCCCCGATATCCTTGCGCAGCTGCGTGCGCATCTCGCCGCCGCATCCGCGCGGGATCGCGACTCCGTCGCGAAGGATTGAGCGCCCCGCTCGGCTCCCAGCCGCCGGCACGAAGCTCAGCAAGGAGAGCTCACACCGACGTCCCTTGACCATCAGACTGCCTTCGCGCGAGCAGGCGCGGAGAGAAAAGCCATCACGCTGGACTGCCACGGCGCGCTTCGAGCACCGCTCAATGACCAAGGCCAAGAGATTACTGGAGTTGGGCGGAGACCGCGTTTCCCTTGAGGTGCAGTTCGTCATCGCCGGAACCGACCGCGCGGCAGGCGAAGGAATTGTGCTCCGCCCGCCCATCCGCACTTCCCGCTGGCCCGCCACACTTCGGCCGGCATGCTCGCCCTACCCTATGAGTCTCTCCCGTTGCCGTCTCTTCCTCCTTCTCTCCGTTTGCCTTTCGGCCGCCGCTGGCCACGCCGCCACGCCCGCTGCGACTCCGCGCACCCGCCCCAACATCCTCTTCGCCATCTCCGACGACCAGTCCCATGCGCACACGTCGTTCGCCGGCTACAAGGCCGTCAACACCCCCGCCTTCGACCGCGTCGCGCGCGAGGGCATCTTCT
>CANHJG010000195.1 GCA_947461205.1 Opitutia bacterium | reverse complement strand
TCGACCGGCGCCGCCGCGCGAAGCTCGGCGGCGAGCTCAACGGCGGTGCGCCCGACCACCGCGAGCCGGTGCGGGAAAGCGGTGCGCGTGGCATTGATCGTCGCGCACACATCGGCGAGCGGCGCGTCGGGATGCGCGTCGAGCCACGTGGCCACATCGCGCGCGAGCGCCACAAGCGCAGCTGAGGCGGTCGCCGAAAGCGCGAGCAGGTGGGCGCGCGGTCCAACGGCCCCCGGGAGCGAAACCACCGGGGCCGCGGGTTCTTCTTCCAGCACCACGTGGGCATTCGTGCCGGTGAAACCGAAAGAGCTGACGCCGGCGCGGCGCAACGGGCCGCCGGTCTCGGCCGGCCACGGCGTGCGGCTAGAGACAATACGCAGCGGCAGCGCCGTCCACGGGATGTAGGGGTTCGGATTGCGGAAGTGCAGGCTCGCGGGCAATTCACCGTGCCGCAAAGCGAGCACGACCTTGATGAGACTCGCGATCCCGGCGGCCGCTTCGAGGTGGCCGAGATTGGTTTTCACCGATCCAACGAGCAGCGGCGCGGTGGCGGCACGGTCCGCGCCGAGCGCCGCGGCGAGCGCCTGCGCTTCGATCGGATCGCCGAGGGCGGTGCCCGTGCCGTGCGCCTCGACGTAGCCAATCGAGGCTGGCGGCAGACCGGCGCGGGCCAACGCCGCGCGCACGACGCGCGTCTGCGCCGGACCATTCGGCGCGGTGAGGCCGTTGCTGCGACCGTCTTGGTTGACCGCGCTGCCGCGGATCACGGCGAGGATCGGATCTCCCGCCGCGCGGGCGGCCGGGAGACGCTTCAACACCACGAGCCCGCAGCCTTCGGCGCGCACGTAGCCGTCGGCCTCGGCGGCGAAGGCTTTGCAGCGCCCGTCGGGCGCGAGCATGCGGGCCTGGGAAAAATTAACCGCCAGCGCCGGATCGAGGATCACATTCACACCGCCCGCGAGCGCGAGCGAACACTCGCCGGCACGCAGCGCCGCACAGGCCTGGTGCACGGCCACGAGCGAGGAGGAGCACGCCGTGTCGAGCGCGAGCGCAGGACCGTGGAAACCGAAAAAATACGCGAGCCGTCCGGCCGCCGCCGAGAGGGCGTTGCCGGTGCCGCCATACGCGTCGATGCGGGTGAGATCGTCGGCGGGCAGCGCGCGGCGCGCGTAGTCCTGCGTGCTGATGCCAACGAACACTCCGGTTTCGCTGCCCGCGAGCGAGGCGGGAGCGATCCCGGCATTCTCGAGTGCGTGCCAAGCGACTTCAAGCAGCAGACGTTGCTGCGGGTCGAGCGCAGCGGCTTCGCGCGGCGCGATGCCGAAAAATTCGGCGTCAAAGCGGTCAATCGCGCTCAGAAAACCACCATGGCGCGAATTGGTTTTTCCCGGCGTCGCGGGTTCCGCCGAGTAGACCGCAGCAGCGTCAAAGCGGTCGGACGGAATCTCGCCGATCGCATCCACGTCGTCGCGGAGCAGTTGCCAGAAGGACGCGGCATCGTGCGCTCCTCCGGGGAAACGCAGGCCTAGTCCGATGATCGCGATATCGTCAGGCGTGGAGGGCGGGTTCGGACCACCGGGAGCCGTCGCGTGGCTGGCCCGGCCCGTCTCGCCGAGCGCGGCGCTCAGACGGTTGATATCGGGATAGTCGTAGAGGAGGGTGGGGGAAACTGGACGACCGAGAAATTCTTGGAGCTCGCCCGAGAGCGCGACGACGGTGGCCGAATCGAGACCGTAGGCGGAAAACGCTTTGGTTACATCGACCGCGGCGGGATCAATTCCGATCTGGCGGGCCAGCCGCGCGCGCAACCAAGCAGCGATCGCACCACCGGTGATGCACCCCGGTTCCGCGCCGAGGTCCGCCCTGGCTGGCGCCGGTGCGGGCGGGAGAGGGGAAGCGATCGCGCGTGCGGCCGGATTCTCCCATCGCCCGACGGCGTCGAGCTCGTCGGCGAGGAATTGGGCGCGGGCGTTGCGTCGCTGAATTTTGCCGGAAGAGGTTTTTGGCACCGTGCCGGTTTTCAACAGCACGACGGTGTGCGGCTGGAGTTCGTGCTCGGCCGCGAGGGCGGCGGCGAGCGCGGCCGCGATCTCGGGGACGTTGGCCTTGCGCAGGGCCGTGCGCTCAAGTTCCTGCACGACCACGAGGTGTTCCTCCCCGTCGATGGCGACGGAGAAGGCCGCCCCGCAACCGGCGCGCAAGGCCGGATGCGCGCGCTCGGCCGTCAGCTCCAGATCCTGGGGGTAGTGGTTTCGGCCGCGGATGATGATGAGATCTTTCGCCCGTCCGCAGATGTAGAGCTCTCCCTCGGCATCGAGGTGACCGAGGTCGCCGGTGCGCAACCACGGCGTCTCATCACCGGTCAGACGCGCGGAAAACGTCTCCGCCGTTTCTGCCGGACGCCCCCAGTAGCCGGCGCACACGGTCGGCCCCGCGATCCAGAGTTCACCGATGGTACCGTCGGTGGCGGGACGGCCCGTCGCGAGGTCCACGATCACGACGCGGGTTTCAAGGATAACCCGGCCTGAACTGACGATTTCAAACGTCGTGTCGTCAGAGGCGCCGGCGGCGGCGGGGACAAATTTACCCTGCTCCAGTGCGACGCGCTCGACGCGGCGCACGACGGGCTCGCGGCGGATATCGCATCCCGTCACCAGCAGCGTGGCCTCGGCCATGCCAAAACACGGGTAGTGCGTGCGCGCGTGGAAGCCACACGGCGCAAACGCGGCGGTAAACTCGCGCAACGTCGATGCACGCAGGGGCTCTGCACCGTTGTAGGCGCTTTCCCAGCAGGAGAGGTTCAGCGTGACCCGCACCTCGGGCGGAATTTTCTGCGCGCAGAGCGCGTAGCCGAAATTGGGTCCACCGCAGTGCGTCACGCGAAACCGGGTGATCGCTTCGAGCCAGCGCGCCGGACGCTGGATGAAACTCACCGGCGACATCACGACGCCGAGATAACCCGTGTAGAGCGGGCTCAACAGGCCGTCGATCAGCCCCATGTCGTGAAAGCTCGGCAACCACGTGGCCGAGACGGTGTCGGCGTGAAGTCGGGCCGACTCTTGGATGTAATGCGTGTTGTAGAGGAGATTGGCGTGCGTGACCATCACGCCGCGCGGCGTACCCGTGGAACCCGAGGTATACTGGAGAAACGCCACGGACTCAGCCCGGACTTCCGGGGACAGCCACGCATCGGCGGCAACGGCCGGGACCGTATCAGTCGCCAGCCAATTTAGCGCGGTCCAAGCCTCATCGCCGGCAATGAACGCTTGGACGTTGCCCAGGGTCTTCGCGTTGGTCAGCGCCCAACCGGCTCCGCTGTCGGTGACGACGGCACGCAGCCGCGGAAGGTGCCCTTGGTTCCTCGGAGGATAGGCGGGCACGGCAATAACCCCGGCATAGAGGCAGCCGAAGAAGGCTTCCAGAAAATCGAGTCCGGGCGGATAGAGCAGCGCCACGCGATCGCCGGGCGCGCAACGTTGGCCGAGCGCGCCCGCGATGGCGCGGGCCCGAGCATCGAGCTGCGCATAGGTGAGACTCGGCTCGACGTCGCCGGCATCGGGCAGGAAAATGAACGCCCTGCGGTCCGCCTGTGCCGCCGCTCGCCACCGCAAAACATCGACCAAGGTCGACGTGCAAGCGTGGCTCCATGCGGGAGCGGTGTTGGACACTTTTGGAAGCACAGGTCCAAGATCAAAAAAGAGCGACCGCATCGCGCGCAACAGGCAAATCATTGCGGCGGCGAAGAAAGCGTCTACCCGCTCAGACCGGCCGCCGGCTGCAAAGCGCGCGGCACAGCCGGAAGTTGAACGCTGGGGTGGCGTTGGCGCTGGTGCCGTGAGGCACCAACCATCCGAGGCATCTCCGTCGCCCGCGCTCAAGGCTCGGCCCGCGGCCTGCCCCAGCGGCGCTCCTCAGCACCAACGCACTCCGATCCCCGACCCCGAGAAGGCGGGTTGATCCGATCGTTCACCTCTACCCAACCCGGGCGATTCCGGGCGGGACGAACGCGCGCCACCAATATCTGATCGGAACAGTGTTGGCGGTTGGCTAACTCTTTACCCAGGAAATCTTCTTCCCCTTGCTTCGGCAATTCGCTGGTCGAGAGACCACGGGGCGGTTCCCCTGCGTGCATTCACTTGCGCAAGCAATTATACTTCATGATTTAGGGTATTTCCTCGATCATCGTGAGCGGCATCAGCTTCGCAGCCGATTTGCCGGCCAAGGCGCGCATCAAGTCTTTCAGCCGACACTTTCGCCCATGCGGGTGAATCTGACGCCCACCGTGCCCATCTCGCAGGAAGCAAAGGAGCACTTCTCGCCCCCACCGCCAGACAGTTGCAACTCGAGCCCATCGCTACGAGATTGACCAGCTGCGGGAAGTCGTTGCGCAACGTGAACTCCGCGATCGCCGTGTCGCGCCCACGGGCGTGTGGGGGGGGGGAGGCCGGAGGGCCGTCGCCGCTCCCGCACCATGGACCGCCGCGAGACCAATGCGATCACCGGTCGCATGGAGTACGTGGAGCCATCTCGGAAAATTTGCCGCACGGTTTCATCGATGGTGTGTCCTGCGCGGTGTTGTCAGGAATGCCCAAACCGCAGGAATACCCCCGTTCCTCCCATTCCGGTGCCGCAAGTCGTCCCAGCTCCTGTCTCAGCAATTGTCGTCAGCTCATGGCGTGCGCTCCACAATTCGACCAGCATCACGGGCGACTTGCCAAGCAGACCACCGAAAGTTTTCCGAAAAAAGCATCGTAGGGCCGCGAGCTTGTAGGATGCGAACTAATCCTCATCCGGCTCCTTTGCCTTTGGCGGTGTCTTTTCGAACGATTCCATTCATGGCTCCATTCTCGCCGTGGCCAAGAGCTTCCACGCGGCAACCATGAGCACGACCAACCGCGTTCAGCCGTTTGAGGACTCATCCCTTGCAGTCATGTCGGCTTGCGCCGGACCAGTTTCATCGGCGACTGAGACAAATCCTGGGCGGATCACCTGTCGGCGGTAAGCTCCGCGCTGCGCCACCCACGCATTGTCGGACGCAGCCCAGCATCGGGGTTCCCCGCCCACGACCAAGAAGCCTGTCCCACTCGAACCCGCCTGCCTCTCCGGGGTCCGCGCTCGCCCGGTCACTCAAAAATAGATTGCACCCCCGGGGCCGCGTCGCGACGCAGCGCCAATGCCATTGACACCTCCCCCGCGCGTGGCTGCGTAACTGCCCCGCCATGGCCACTCCGTCCGCTCCCGCCTCCGATCTCATCGCGCTCCTCGATGTCTGCGCCGCCCGCGGCGTCGGGCTCGAAATCACCGCGACCGGCGGGTTGAAAGTGCGGGCACCGGAAGGAGCGCTCACACTGGAATTGCAAGCCCGGCTCAAGGAGCATAAAGCCGCACTCATCGCGCTCCTGCTCTCGCGCCAAGCCAGCGCGTCGGGCAACGCCGCCATCCCGCGCCGGACTGCCTCCGGACCGGCCGCGCTCTCCTCCGCGCAGGCGCGCCTGTGGTTCCTCACCCAACTCGACCCCGCCAGCAACGCGGCCTACAATATCGTCGCCGCCGTCAGGATTCGCGGACCGCTGGATGCCGACGCGCTGGAGCGCGCGGTCGATGCGCTCGTTGCGCGCCACGAGGTCCTCCGCACCGGTTTCATCGCCGCTGCCGGGCAGCCACAACAAGTCATCGCCGACCACGCCGTCGTGCCGACGGAGCGCGGCGATCTGCGTGCACTCGCGCCAGCAGCCCGCGAACAGGCGCTCCGTGACCGCCTCGGTGCCGAGGCGACGAGAGCTTTCGATCTCACCCGCGCTCCTCTGCTGCGCACCACTTTACTCGTGACTGAGCCCGGCGAGGCCGTGTTTGTTTTCACGATCCACCACCTCGTCTCCGACGGTTGGTCTTCGGGCGTAATCGTGCGCGACCTCGCCGCACTCTACCGCGCTGAGGCCACGGGCCGTGCAGCCGAATTGCCCGAGATGCCCGTGCAGTTTGCCGATTATGTTGCGTGGCAATCCGAGCGATTGGCCGCTCCCCCGGCGGCAGAAAGTTTGGCTTTTTGGCAACGCACGCTGGCCGACACACCCGTCCTCAACCTGGCGACCGATCATCCCCGCCCGCCCGCGATGACCTACGCGGGAGCGACAGAATATTTTACATTTCCGCCCGACCTCACCCGCGCGTTGGGCGACGTCGCTCGCCGCGAGGGGGCCACGCTCTTCCAAGTGCTGCTCGCGGGGTGGACCAGTCTTTTGTTCCGCTACACGGGCCAGACGGATTTTGCCGTCGGCACCTCGATCGCTAACCGCGCCCATCCCAGCCTCGAACCGCTCGTGGGCTTCCTGACCAACACGCTCGCGTTGCGCACGCCGCTCGGCGGCGATCCGACGTTTGCCGAAGTCCTCCGTCGCACCCGCGCCACCGCCACCGCCGCCTACGCCCACGCTGAGACCCCGCTCGAACGCATCATCGAAGCGGTGCGGCCCGACCGCACGATGAGCCAGAACCCCCTCTTCCAGGTCTGTTTCTCACTCCTGCAAACTCACCGCGAAGCGCTGCAGCTCGGCGCCGGCCTTACCCTCGAACAACTCAACGTCCCCGGGTTCACGGCCCGGTTTGATCTGACCGTTTTTATTGAAGACACCCGCGAAGGCCTGCTGGTCGGCGTCGAATACAGCCGCGATCTGTTCGAGTCAGCGACCATCGGACGCATGATCGGTAATTTCCGCGCGCTGCTCACTCACGCCGCCGCGGCACCCACGACGCGTATTGCCATCCTCCCCTTGCTCGACGTCGCAGAACGCCACCAACTCCTCCGCGCGTGGAACGCCACGACGACGAACTACCCGCGTGATCGATGCGTTCACGAATTATTTGAAGCCTGCGCCGCCGCGACCCCGGCAGCGCCCGCCGTCACCGCTGGCGAACGCACGCTCACTTACGCCGAACTGAATGCGGCCGCCAATCGGCTCGCGCGCGTGCTGCGGGCCCGCGGCGTCGGCGCCGATGTCGGCGTCGCCGTCTGCGCCGAGCGCACCCTCGAAATGGTCGTGGCGCTCGTCGCGGTATTGAAAGCAGGCGGACACTACCTCCCCTTCGATCCGGCCGATCCGGCCGAGCGGCTTAACTTTCTCTTCGATCAGGTGCGGGCCCGCGTGCTCCTCGCCCCGGCTGACGCCGCGGCACGCCTGCCGGCGACCCACGTGCCGTTTCTCGCGGTGGTCCTCGAAGC
>CANHJG010000194.1 GCA_947461205.1 Opitutia bacterium | reverse complement strand
GACCGTGGCGCCGGTGGTGGTGCCACCACTGGCCGTGATCGTCACCGTGCCGATCGCCTCCGGGGCGACAAGCCCCACGCTGGTGAAGGCCGCCGAACCGGCGCCGTAGGTCTTCGTGCCGCCGTAAACTTTCGTGTCGTTGCTCGCGGTTATCGTGAGCGCCTTCTTCGCGATGTTAAACGCGGTCGCACTCGAACTTGCCGCATTGTAGGTGCCATCGGCCGCAACCGACGCAGTCACCGTGTAGCTGCCTGCATTCGTTGGTGGGGTCGCGCTTGGTCCGTAGGTCGTGCCGCCTGTGCCTGCGTAGCTGAGCGTGACGGCCCCCGTGGAGCCGCCCTTGCTCACGCCCGCGACCAGTGGGCCTTGGGCACCGGCTGAGTAAGTGTAGGTGCCGGGGGTGATGGTGATGGTGGGTGTAGCCGAATCGTTATCGGAAATCTCTCCTGTCGCGGCCGTCCCGCCGTTGTTTTGGATGCCGCCGCCCGCAATGATGCCGGTGGCGATGTAAAAGATCTCGTTCGATTCCGCTGCGGCATCGTCGACAATGGCTACGCGCAGCTTAACGGAGGTCACCGATGACGCTAAGCTCAGCCCTGCGCCTGCGGCCAACCACGTGCCGCCATTATTTATCGAATATTCGAACGAGGCACCGGTGTCGGTCCCGATTATCGCGGTGCCACCGGTCAGCGTGGGCGTAAAGGACCACGTGCCACTGGCCGCATTGCTCAGATTGAGCGTGAATACGGCAAAGCCCGCCGCCTCGCCAAAAACGATGTTGCCGAGGGATGCATTGGCGAACGTCGCGACCGGCTGACTTGATTGGGTCGCCAAGAATGCGTTGAGATCGGCTAGAACGGGAGAAGAATCAGTGCCGACGGATTGGTTGGCGGTAACGACCGAGTTCGCTTCGTCCGGTGGTTCAATTAGGAGGAAAGCCGTGCCCGTCGGGAGGGTTTGATCAATCAGGCCGGCGGTGAGGCCGCACTCGGTGAAGTAAAACGCGAGGTTATTACTGCCAGCCTTCTTTCGTCGGGAAATGACGCCCGATTTGGTCGTCGTGGTCGCACCGACGACCCAACTGAGGCGACCCGCGACATTATTCCCGGAGAAACTGACATCTGCGGCGTTTTCCGAAGTAAACTGAAAGGAGGCCCCGACGGTCGCAGTCGTGATCGCAATGCTATTGGTATTGATGGCGTAGGCTGCACCGGTGCCGAGATAGACTTTATTAAAATAGATGGTGGCGAGCACATGAGGCCAAGACGCAAGCGCACGGGAAGCAAACGGCGGGGCGACCTCGGGGCCGCCACCCGTGCTCCGTTCAAGGCGCCAACTGCCGCCGGCCACCGCGGAGCCGACGGGCCGCGCGGAGCCATGGATCGTGGCGCCCGTCGCTTCGGCCAGCGCGGCGAGAAAGATATCATCCTGCGCGACGTTGCAGCTCCAGAGTGCGATCTCCTTCACCCCCCAACTCCGTAACTCGGCTGCGCGGGCGCCCACCAGCACTGTGTCCAACACGGCAGTGCCCAAGTGCACCCGGCCGGGTTCACCATGGGAGACAAAATGCAGCGTACGCGGCCGGCGGGCGACAATTTCGCCCGTCAGGGTCGCAAGCGGATCCGGTTCGCGGCCAATCCGAACGACGGGTGCGGTCGTCGCCAAAAGCAGACCGGCGATTGCTGAGTCAGAATCATCCGCCACCACTAGCACGCCCGCCGGGGCCATTTCGCCGCGCGCAACCAGCGCTGCAGAGAAGACGGACGAGCGAAAGTCTGCCGACCCCGCAGGCGCAACGGCGGATGCGGCAACCGGCAGGGAAACGATCTGCATCACGAGAATTAAAATCGCCCATGCTGACAACCTACCGGCTGTAAGAACTGAACAAAAACATTTCTGGATCGAGGATTCGGACATATCCTTTTTACAGTGCGCAGACGTTCGCGAACTTGTCATCCAAAAACTAGGGTTTAATATCTACATAGAATGGTTAACTCCCATTTCAAGTATATCGCCCGGACGGACCTGACGCCACTCTCTACACCGGCACACTTGCCCCTAAATTAAACGCCGCAACCCGTCAGCGCCCGGCCGCGAACAGCAAACTCCCCGCAAACGCCAGAAACACCGCGCCCAGCACGCGATCAATCCAGTGACCGTGCCGCAGAAAATTCCGCCGCACGTCGGCCCGGGTGAAGAACACCGACACCAGGGCAAACCACGCCATCGTCACCCCCGCCATCCACACCCCATAGCCGACTTGCACCGGCTTCGGCGTCTGCGGGCTCACGATCAGCACAAACAGCGAAATAAAAAAAAGCGTCGCCTTCGGATTGAGGGCGTTCGTCAGAAAGCCCGTCGCAAACGCCGCCCTCGCCGTGGGCAGCTCGGCGGCGCCCGCCGCGCCCGCGACGTCCGCCGGCGGCCGGGGTTTCGCCCGCAACGACTGCACCCCCAGCCAGGCGAGATAGGCCGCCCCCGCATATTTCACCGCCGCAAACCACCCGGCCGAGCTCCGGATCAGCAGGCCGAGACCCAGCAGCGAATACCCCACGTGCAGCAAGATCGCCGTTCCGATGCCGATGCTCGTCAGGAGCGCCGTCCGCCGCCCGTAGGCCACGCTCTGGCGCAGCACGATCGCAAAATCCGGCCCCGGACTCGCCACCGCGATCAGATGCGTCGCTGCGACCGCGGAAAACTCGAGCCAATAACCGTGCATCGCGCGTCCACCTCAGTCCCCGGTCCTCACAGCGCGATCAGCTTGAACGACGGATCGGCGAGCATCTGGTCGATCTGTTTCCCCTCGGCGAACGACTGCACCGCCCGGCTCCCAGGGAATTTCTTTTGCGCCTTGGCGAGCACGCTCCGCGCGTCGTTCACGCGGCCGAGCAGCGCGAGCGCGTAAACCTGCTGCAGCCACGGCCCCGGGTCCGGCGCCGCTCCCGCCTTCGCGTTCGCCGCTGCCTCCTCATAGGCCTGCAACGCGGCCTCATACGCCGTGCGCGCCGCGGCCTTTTTCCCCAGCCGCACGCGGATGGACCCCAAGTCCACCCAGTATTTCCCAGTGTCCGGACATAGCGCCGCCACCTTCACCATCAGGCCCTCCGCGCGGGCAAGGTCCTTCAGTTGCAAGGCAAACTGCGCCTCGCTGTCGAGCGTCGCGGCCTCCTTCCGCTGCAACGACGTGATCTCCTTCGCCGCGGGTCTGCAGCCCGACGCCCCGCACAGGACGAGGACGGCCAGAGTGAAACCCACGCGCATTTTCAGGGTGACGCTCCCATCGCGAGCCGTTGCCCGCGGATCGTCAATCCTGCCGCCCACCCGCGGCGGAACCCGGCCCGGCCACCGCTCACATGTCCGGCGGCACATTGGCGATAGCCTCCTCGATCGTCGTAAGCCCCATCTTCACCTTCAAAATGCTATCCTGGTGCAGCGTCTTCATCCCGTTGCGCTGCGCGATTTTTTTCAACGCCGCCGATTCGGCCTCCTTGTTGATCGCCGCAACCAGTTCCTCGTTGCTCACCATCAGCTCATGGATGCCCACGCGGCCCTTGTAGCCGCTGCCCCCGCACTTCGGGCAACCTTTCAGGTTCGGCTTGAAAATCGGCCCGCTCCAACCGATCGCCCGCTGCATGATTTCTTCCTCGCGCCCTGCCGGCGTATAGGGGATCCGGCAGGTCTTGCACACCCGGCGCATCAGGCGCTGCGCACACACGCACAGCAGCGACGACGACACCATAAACGACTCCACCCCCATCTCCGTGAGGCGCGAGATCGTCGTCGGCGCGTCGTTGGTGTGGAGCGTCGAGATCAGCAAGTGCCCGGTGAGCGCAGCCTCGACCGCAATGCCGGCCGTTTCCTTGTCGCGGATTTCGCCGACCAGAATAATGTCCGGATCCTGCCGGAGAAACGCGCGCAGGGCCGTCGCAAACGTCAGCCCGATCTGCCGGTGCATCTGCATCTGGTTTAGCCCGGGCAGCGTGTATTCGATCGGATCCTCCGCCGTGCGGATGACGATGTCCGGCGTGTTGATCTCGTTGAGCGCCGAATACAACGTCATCGACTTGCCGGAACCGGTCGGGCCGCAGTGCAAAATCATCCCGTAGGGCTGGCGGATGCACTCGCGGTATTTCTCCAGATTCTCGTCGGAGAATCCGAGCGCAGGCAACGGCAGCGTGGTCTTTTGCTTGTCGAGAATACGCATCACGATGCCCTCGCCGTGATTGAGCGGCGCGGTCGAGACGCGCAAATCGAGATCGATGTTCTTCTTCGTGTATTGCTTGAAAATGATGCGGCCGTCCTGCGGCATCCGGCGCTCGGAGATGTCGAGGTTGCACATGATCTTCAGCCGCGCGATCAGCGCCGGTCCGACCTTCTTCGGCAACCGCAACTTCTCGTGGCAAATGCCGTCGATGCGGTTGCGCACGATGATTTCCTTCTCCTGCGGCTCGATGTGGATGTCGCTCGTGCCCGCGAAATACGCATCCTCGATGATCCGGTTCGCGAGCTGGATGATCGGCCCGGACTCCTCGTTGACGTCCTCCTCCTTCAGTTCCCCGTCGGCATGACCGTCGCCGTATTCGGCGCCGATCTGCATAATCACGTCCTCGAAGTCGCCGTCCCCGCGGTCCTGCCCCTTGTTCAACTTCTCCCGGATGTCCTTCTCGCGCGCGAGCAGGCGCACGACCCGCTTGCCCGTCATCTCCTGGATCTTCGTCGGCAGGGTCACCTCGAACGGATTCGCAAACGCCACCAGCAGCATCTCGCCCACCTGCCCGACCGGCAACACGAGGTTTTCCTTGCAGAAATCTTCCGGGATGCGCTCGAACGTCTGCGGGGTCAGCCGGTAATGCGCCACGTTGAAGGGCGAAAGGTTCAGCGCGCGCGACTTCGCCACGAGGCACTGGAACGCCGTGATCTTGAACTCCTCCTGCAGCAGCTTGTCGAGCGCGTCGCCGCTGAGGTCCTCGGGCCGCGCGGACAGGGCCGCACGCTGGTCGGCGTCGAGCCGGCCCATGTCCACGAGTTTCGCCACAATCTGCAGCTGGATTTTCCCGAGAGGCATGGCAGTTAATTCGCCGGCACGGGCACCGGGATCGCCACCGGCAGGATGGGCGCGGTGGATGCGTCCACCGGCAGTTTTTCGAGGTAGCTGGCAATGCCTTCCAACGTCGTACCGAACCAGAGGATCGGACCGCCGAGCTGTTTCTCCCAATACACCCGCACCGCCGGGCTCAGATAATAGGCAGTCGCCACGAAGTGAAACTCCTCCTCGCGGTCAAATGGCACCGACCACGTCGCCCAGCACGCGCCGATGTCCAGGCCCTTCTTCGACTCGTCCGGCACCTCGTAGTCGCGCAAATCCACCAGCCCCACGCCTTCGCTCTCCACGAGATGATGCAGCACGTCGTCCTCCTTCAGTACCTTCAGGTCGAACGCCAAAATCCCCAAAATTGTGCTCTGCCGCAACTGCTCCGTCGCCACGATCTCGATCAGCTTCTCATTCGCCGTCTCCAGATCCTCGATCCTCACCAGATTGTGTTCCACGAGATTCGCCCCCAACAGCCGGTTGGCGCGCATCATCAGGGGACGGTGTTCCTTGGACATGGGACGGCATTTTTGGCTCAGGCTGCGGCTGCAGACGACTTTTTTCCCTGAGCGCGGAACTTTGTGACCCGTTTTAACAATTCTTTCTTCAATCGATCGAGGCCCGCCCCAGTCAGACAGGAAATCTCGATCGTCTCGGCCGTCTTGTAGCGGGTCTTGAACTTTTTGAGTTGGGCAGCCGATTCCGGGACGTCCATTTTATTGGCCACGACCAGACGCGGCTTCTTCAGCAACGCCGGATCGTAGAGTTTCAGCTCGTTGAGGAGGTGCTTATAGTCGTCGCGCGGGTCGCGGGCGTCGGTCCCGGCCATGTCGACGAGGAAAATCAGCAGCGCGCAGCGCTCGATGTGCCGCAGAAACCGGTGGCCGAGGCCGCGGTTGTCGTGCGCCCCTTCAATCAGCCCGGGCACGTCCGCCAAAAGCAGCCGCTTCGTCCCCTTCACCTCGTCGGAATAATCGATCACGCCAATCTGCGGATGCAGCGTCGTGAAGGGATACGCGGCCGTCTTCGGCCGCGCCTTCGTGATCCGGGTCGTCAGCGACGATTTGCCCGCGTTCGGGAAACCCACCAGCCCCACGTCCGCGATGCTCTTCAAAATCAGCCGATATTCGCCGCGCTGGCCGTCGAGCCCGGGATTGGCCCGCTTCGGCGCCCGGTGCGTCGAGGTCTTGAAGTGCGTGTTGCCCCACCCGCCGTTGCCGCCTTTGCACAGGATCACGCGCTGGCCATCCTCGACGATTTCGGCGACGGGCTTGTCGGTGGCCAGATCGATGACGATCGTGCCGAGCGGCATCCGCATCTCGCACGGCTTGCCGTCCCGTCCATGGCAATCGGCCCCCTGGCCGTGTTCGCCACGCTCGCCGCGCCAGTGAGGCTGAAACTTGTAGTCCACGAGATTGTTCGTGTTCACGTCGCCAATCAGCACGACGTCGCCCCCGCGGCCGCCATCGCCGCCGTTGGGTCCGCCCCAAGGCTCGTATTTTTCCCGGCGGAAGCTGATACAGCCCCGCCCGCCGTCACCGGCCGACAATTTCACCGTGCATTCGTCAACGAACATGGGGGAACGATACAGAAGCCCGCCCGTTTGCCAAGGGGTTGAATGGCCGAGCGGGAAAATAGAGGGCGGACCGCGTTTTTTCCTCGCGCTCGGGCGCATCGGGCGCCGCTTCGGGCTCACGCTCGGACCCAACGGACGGGGTGCGTCGCGTTCGGCGACGACGGGCCGGTCAAATCCGCACCACTCTGCGGGCGAGAACCTCAGCCGCGAGCGGAATGAAAAAACACTCCGGAGCCAGACGCCAACTTCGGCCGCGCCCCTCTTTTAGGGAGAGAATCCCGGTCGTCGTTCCAAGGTCATGCCGCGCGAATCCTGTGCGATGCGACGCGCTTGGACACATCGCGAGCGGGTCGGCAGTCACCACACCTTCCGAAGTAAACAGCACGGTTAAGAAGCCCAACAAGGCGGGACCCTCGCCGCGCCAAGGGTCCTCACACCAGGAACGAAATTTATGCGGGGCCACCGCCTAGCCTGCTGACGACTTTCACGCTCGCCGGGAAGGGGCCTTTGTTCCCTTTCCGTTCCCTGAAATCCGCCACCGTCTCCCACTGGTGCCCGGGG
>CANHJG010000193.1 GCA_947461205.1 Opitutia bacterium | reverse complement strand
TTCGCGATGGGTGCGGCCGGCTGCACGGGCGGACTGGTGAACATCGTGCCGGAGCTGATGATCGACATCTACCGCTGCTCGGCCGCAGGTCGCCCGGCCGATGCCGCCGTCTCTGCCGCGCGCATGGTCGAGTTGGGCCGGGTGATCGACCAGCTCGCGTTTCCGCCCAATGTCGGTGCCGGTCTCGCCGCGCGCGGGTTCGCCCCGGGGGCCTCGAAGGCGATTCTCTCGCCGGTGTCGCAGGCCCTCGCCACGAAGATCGAGACCGAGCTGCGCGCCTTGTTCGTGCAATGGGGGCTCGCTCTCGGTCCGGTGTCGGCCGCAGCGTGAGTTCGACAACGGACGCTTGTTCCTTCCAGCTTCCGTGCGGGTGGTCTGTTTTAGCGGCCACCTGCCCCCTCTCGTAACCCCGCCTCTTCTTTCCCCAGTCTGCGTCAATGCCCCCTGCCCAAAACGCCCTGCGCTACGCTTGGTTTGTCGTCGCGCTCCTGTTCCCCGTCGCCCTGCTCAACTACCTCGACCGCCAGATGATGGCGACGATGAAGGCCTCGATGGTGCACGACATCCCGAGCATCGCGAACCGCGCGGACTGGGGCCTTGTGCTCGGCGTATTCAAATGGACTTACGCCGTGCTGAGTCCGTTCGGCGGCTACATCGCGGACCGTTTCAGCAAACGCTACGTGATCGGCGGCAGTCTCCTCGTGTGGTCGATGGTGACGTGGTGGACCGGGCACGTTTCCACGTTTCACGAGCTCATGACGGCGCGCGCGCTGATGGGTATCAGCGAGGCGTTCTACATCCCGGCGGCCCTCGCGCTCATCTCCGAATATCACCTCGGGCCCACGCGCTCACGGGCGGTGGGCGTGCACCAGGCAGGTATTTACGTCGGACAAATTCTCGGTGGTTTCGCCGGCTACATGGCGGATTCTCCCGATCATGGTTGGCGGTGGATGTTTTCCACCTGCGGGATGATCGGCGTGATCTACGCCATCCCGCTCATCGCCGCGATGCGGGATCCGGTGCGCGCGGTGCCGACGGCGGCTGACGCCGCGGCCGCCAAGACGGGCGTCGTCCGCGGCCTGCTGGGTAACCGCAATTTCCTCCTGCTCGTCGCTTACTTCACCTTGCCCGCCATCGCCGGTTGGGTAGTGCGCGACTGGATGCCGGAGATCCTGCGCGAGAAATTCTCCCTTGGCCAAGGCAAGGCCGGCGTTAGCGCGATCCTCTTTGTGCAAATCGCCTCGCTGATCGGCGCAGTCATCGGCGGCACCCTGGCGGATCGCTGGATGAAATCCACGAATCGCGGCCGCATCTTCACGAGCGCCATCGGCATGGCGCTGTTTCTCCCGGCGCTCTTCAGCGTCGGCAACGCCCCGACGCTGACCTTCGCCATCGTCGGATTGATCGTCTTCGGCCTCGGCTGGGGTTTCTTCGACTGCAACAACATGCCCATCCTCTGCCAGATCGCCCGGCCCGAATGGCGCGCCACCGGTTACGGTATCATGAACCTCGTGAGCATCAGTTGCGGCGGCTTTGGCGACTGGGCCTTTGGTGCCCTGCGCGACCGTCACGTGCCGCTGAACCTCATTTTCGGTGCCTTCGCGGGTGTCGCGTTGTTCTCCATTTTAATCGTCCTGCTCATCAAACCCAAAGAGGAACTTGCTGCTACCGCCCCGGCTTAACTGCTCTCCAACTCACTATGAAACTCTTCTCCGCTCTCGCCCTCTTCACGGGCACCGCGCTCGCGTGTGTCGCGGCGTCTCCCGCGCTCGTCACGCACGAGTTCATCTACGAAAAGGCGTCCTACCCGTCCTGCCATGCCTCGACGATTGTTGAGACGGCCCAAGGCGGCATCGTCGCCGCGTGGTTCGGTGGCACCGCCGAGAAAAATCCCGACGTCGGCATTTGGGTTTCGCATTACGATTCGACGAAGAAAACGTGGACCCCCGGCGTCGAGGTGGCGAACGGCGTCCAGTCTCCCACCAAGCGCCACCCGACGTGGAATCCCGTGCTTTTTCAGCCCCGCCGCAACGCGCCGCTGATGCTCTTCTATAAAGTAGGCCCCTCGCCTCAGACATGGTGGGGTGAACTCCGCACCTCGACCGACGGCGGCCGCACGTGGGGCGCCGCGCGTCGTCTGCCCGACGGCATTTACGGGCCGATCAAAAACAAACCCGTCCAACTCGCCGACGGCACCATCCTCTCGCCCACGAGTGACGAAACCGACGAGAAGCCGAGCAAGTGGCGCGTCTATTTCGAGCGCAGCACCGACGGCGGTGCGACCTGGGCCAAGACGCCCTTTCTCAACGACGGTCTCGCCGTTGGTGCGATTCAGCCGAGCATTTTGTTTCACGACGGAATCGGCGGCGCGAAACTGCAGGCCGTCGGCCGCACGCGGCAGGGCAAGGTATTCACCGTTTCCTCCGACAACGCGGGAAAGTCCTGGGGCGAGATGTCGCTGCTCGCGCTCGCCAATCCCAATTCCGGCACCGATGCCGTCACGCTGAAGGACGGGCGCCATCTCATGGTCTATAACCCTGTGCCAAAGGGTCGCACGCCGCTGAATGTCGCGATCTCCCGCGATGGCCGCGAGTGGAAGGATGTGCTCACGCTGGAAGATCAACCCGGCGAGTATTCCTATCCCGCGATCATCCAGACCAGCGACGGCCGCGTGCACATCACCTACACGTGGAAACGCCAGCGCATCCGCCACGCGATCATCGATCCGGCGAAGCTCTGACCGCCGTCGTCCCCTTGTAGCTCAGGTCGTGAGAGCCGAGATTCGGTTTCCAGTTGTGATGCTCATCGCCTGTCGCCCCCCGGTGATTGGGCCTAGGGCCGGTGTCTTTCGATCTCTGCCGTGGTGACCGCGCTCGGTTTCGATCTCGCCAACGCCTTCGATGAGCCGCAGCGCACCGTCCCCTTCGTGAGCGCCACCCCGATGAGCACGATCTCCACGGCCCCTTCATCCGCTTCGGCCTCAACGGCGGCGATTGAGCGAGGCGCCGTCTCCGTTTCTTCGTGAACCCATCACATCTCTCATTCGCCGTCGCCTGTACCGGGCTCCTGTGTGGACTGTTCGTCGCCCCGATTCCCGCAGCTACACCTGCCGCTGCACCCAACGTCATTCTTATCCTCGCCGACGACCTTGCGCTCGGCGACCTGGCCTCGCTCAACCACGGCCGCACCCGCACGCCGCATCTTGACCGTCTCATCGCTTCCGGCGTCTGGTTCGACCGCGCCACGTCCGCTTCGGCCGTCTGCGCCCCGGCGCGTGCCGCGCTGCTCACCGGCCGCTACCCGCATCGCACCGGCGTCGTATCGCTCACCATGCGCACGGAGCCCGCGCTGACCCGCCTGCACCGCGACGAGACCACGCTCGCCGACCTCTTTACTGCCCGTGGCTACCGCACCGGTCTCGTCGGCAAATGGCATGTCGGCCTCGGCGACGAGTGGCACCCGCGCCGCCGGGGATTTGCCGAAGTGGCGTGCTTCGTCGGCGACGAGAACATCAAGAGCTACGACGACTTTTCCCTCGAAATCGACGGTGCGCTCCGGCGTTTCGAAGGACGCTACCTCACCGATGAACTCTCCGACCGTGCGATCGAATTCGTGCGCCGCCACCGCGCCGCGCCGTTTTTTCTGCACCTCGCGCACTACGCCCCGCACCGGCCGCTCGGTGCGCCCGCCGACCTCGTCAAAACCTACACCGACCGCGGCTTCCCCGAGAACACCGCCACCGTTTACGCCATGGTCGAGATCCTCGATCGTGGCATCGGCGCGCTGCTCGCGACGCTCGACGAACTCCGCCTGCGCGAGCGTACGCTCGTGATCTTCGCCAGCGACAACGGCCCCGATCCGCTCGCCGGCCCGCGCTTCAACCATGAGCGCCGCGGCGCCAAATACGATGTCTTCGAAGGTGGTATCCGCGTGCCGCTCGTCTTCTCGTGGCCCGGCACCCTCACGCCCGATCGGAGCGAGTTCCCCGCGCATTTCACCGACCTGCTGCCGACGCTCGCCGACATTTGCGGCCTCGGCCGACCGAAGCTGCCGCTCGACGGGGTGAGTTTTGCCGCGCACCTTCGCAGCGCGCCCGCGCCGCCCGCCCCGTTGCGATTTTGGCAGTGGAATCGCGCCGTGCCCAACTACACCCACAATCTCGCCGTGCGCGACGGTGACTGGAAGTTCGTCCGCCCGCCCGTCACGCGCAACAAGCCCGCCGGAGACTCGACCGCGGCGCCTGCGCTCTACCACCTGCCGAGCGATCCCACCGAGTCCATCGACGTCTCTGGGCAAAACGCCGACCGCCTTGTTCACCTCCGCACCGCGGCCGACGCGTGGGCCGCGTCAGTCGAAGCCGACCGCACTCGCCGTCAAAAATAATCCCCGCGCCTCCCATGCCCGTTTTTCGCTTCTCTTTCTTCGTGCTCGCCCGGCTTGCCGTCACTGCTGGCTTCGCTGCTGCCGCTGCGAGCCGTCCGAACATCCTCTTCCTCGCCGCCGATGATCTGCGCTCCGACCTCGGTTGCTACGGCCATCCCGAAGTGAAGACGCCGCACTTGGACGCCCTCGCGCGGCGCGGTGTGTTGTTTGAGCGCGCGTATTGCCAGCAGGCGGTCTGCAACCCCTCGCGCGCTTCCGTTCTGACCGGCCGCCGGCCCGACACGCTGCGGGTGTGGAACCTTCAGACGCATTTCCGGGAAACGCTGCCGGACGTCGTCACCCTGCCGCAGGCCTTCAAGCAGGCCGGCTACACGAGCGTCGGCCTCGGCAAACTTTTTCATAACCAGAGCGGCCCGCGGCGCCCGCCGTTTCCCTTTTCCGATCCACCGTCGTGGTCGCGCGAGCCGCGTTTCGCCGAGGGCGCCCATTGGCAGGATTGGGTCGTGCCCGGCGACGCCGCCGGTCCGAAGGCCAAGGGCGGTCCCGTGCAGTGTCTCGACGTGCCCGACGAGGCTTACTTCGACGGCCAGATCGCCGCGTCCGCCGTCGCCGCGCTCCGGGAATTCGCGGGTTCGCGCGAACCGTTTTTCCTCGGCGTCGGTTTTTGGAAACCGCACCTGCCGTTCAACGCGCCGAAGCGCTACTGGGATCTCTACGACCGGGCGAAGCTCGCGCCGCCCGACCCCGCCGCTGCGCCGGCGGGTGCGCCGGCCCTCGCAGCCCATCCGTGGCAGGAACTCCGTGGCTACATCGGTGTGCCGAAGACTGGGCCGCTGCCCGCCGCGCAGATCGCCGAACTGCGCCACGGTTACCTCGCGGCCATCAGTTTCCTCGATGCGCAGGTCGGCCGCGTGCTCGCGGAACTCGAGCGCACCGGCCTCGCCGCGAACACGGTCGTCGTCTTCTGGAGCGACCACGGGTTTCACCTTGGCGAACACGACCTCTGGGCCAAGACCTCCAACTACGAACTGGATGCCCGGGTGCCTCTCATCATCGCGGCGCCCGGCGTGGCCCGCGCCGGCGGTCGTACCGCCGGCCTGACCGAGCTCATCGACGTCTATCCGACGCTCACGGCGCTCGCCGGGCTCGCGGCCGACCCCGCCCTCGAGGGCCGTAGCCTCGTGCCGCAGCTCCGCGAGCTCGCCGCGCCCGGCAAGCCGTTCGCGCTTTCGCAGCATCCGCGTCCCGCTTACGGCGCACCGACGCACATGGGCTACGCGCTCCGCGACGACCGTTTCCGCTACGTCGAATGGCGGGAACTCGCGACCGGTGCGGTGACGGCCCGCGAACTTTACGATCACCGCACCGACCCGCGCGAAACGATGAACCGCGCGGCCGACGCCGGGCATCGCGGCACGGTGGAGCAACTCGCCGCCCACCTGCGCTCCGTCGCTCCCTCTGCCCGGCGATGAACGCGGCGGGCCTTCGCCTCCTCCGGCGGCGGCCCGGCCGGATCATCGCCTAGCTCGGGCTCGCCGCGTGGCCGCTCGCCGCCGCCACGGGCGCGGCGCGGCCCAACATCGTGTTCATCCTCGCGGACGACCTGGGCTGGCGCGACCTGCGCTGCACGGGGCACGATCTGCACGACACGCCGCACCTCGACCGCCTCGCGCGCGAGGGCACCGGCTTCACCCGGGGGTTTGGCGCCGCCCCGATCTGTTCCGCCGCGCGCGCCGCACTGCTCACGAACCGTTCGCCGGCATCGACTTGCTGCCCGCGCTGGCCGCTGCCGCCGGGGGGCCGCCGCCGGCCGGAGTCGTCCTCGACGGGCGCAATGTTCCCCCGTTTTGGCGGGGCGCGGCGCCTACGGCAGGCGACCGCGAACGCGTTTTTGTCTGGCACTTTCCCTCCGACCATCGCGAAACCGGATACGATGAGGCGAAGCCCACGATCGGGGTGAACGACTTCGCCGTGAGCCAGAAGTGCCTGCACTCGGCCCTCCGCTCCGGGGCCGGGAAACCCCTCCGGTTTCACGAGGGCGAGCAAGTGGAACCCTACCACCTTGCCGCCGACGCCGGCGAGCAGGAGGAGCTGTCGGCCCGCGAGCCGGGGCGGACGAAGGCGCTGCGGGCCCGGTTGGAGGGCGAACTCCGCGCGAAGGGGGCGCGTTTTCCGTCTGCGGCCGGATCCTTGCCCTGAACCGCCCGGCCGGCTTTGCTCCCCGGCCGCCATACCCTCATGCGCCCCATGATCAAAACCCTCGGTCTGATCGGTCTGACTTCCGGCCTTGCGGCCCAAGAGCGCCAGATTACGCACGCGCCCCACGGCCATGGGTTGACGAATATCAACGTGTGGTCGCCCGACAGCCGCTGGATCGTCTACGACGTTCGCTCGGCTGACAGCGTGTTTGACGGCACGCGCATCGAGCAGGTGGAGGTGGCCACGGGAAAAGTGCAGACGCTCTACGAAACGAAGCAGGGAGCGGCGTGCGGGGTGGTGACCTACCATCCGCGCGAGCCGAAGGTGGTGTTTATCCATGGGCCGGAGAATCCGACGGCCGACTGGACCTATGGCATGACCCGCCGGCGCGGCGCCGTGGTCGACGTGCGCCGTCCCGGCGAGGCGCAGCCGCTCGACGCGATGAACTACGCGCCGCCGTTTACGCCGGGCGCGTTGCGCGGCGGCTCGCACGTGCATGTGTTCAGTGCCGACGGTGCCTGGGTGAGCAACACCTATGAGGACGAGGTGCTCGCCCGGCTCGGCGCCGAGACCGGCGACGGGAGCGAGCGTGACTTCAACCAGCGCAACATCGCCGTATCCGTCCCGGCGCCCGGTGCGAACGGCGTGCGCGCGGCCCGCAGCCATCCGCGCAATCACGCCGGCGATTTTTTCTCGGTCGTGGTCACGCGCACGGTGAACCGGCCAAAGCCGGGCTCGGATGAAATCAGCCGGGCGTTCGAGGAGGGCTGGGTGGGCGGGATCTCGGCCGATGGCGGCCGGCAACTCGCGTTT
>CANHJG010000192.1 GCA_947461205.1 Opitutia bacterium | reverse complement strand
TGCGCGCCTACTACACGCGCCTCGTCGCGGCCGGCAAACCCAAGATGGTCGCCCTCGTCGCCGTCATGCGCAAAATGCTCCACGTCCTCAATCGGCTCCTCGCCGATCCCAACTTTGTCCTTGTTCGTTAACACCGCTGCTCTGTGAAACGCATTTGGTCAAGTTGGGTGTGAAATGTCCGTATCCCCGCCTCCTTGCCCTTTGCCCTAGCCCGATCCTTGGTCCTTGGTCATTGGTCATTTCCTCTCCCGCTCCGCTCCCTCTCTTATGTCCATTCTACCCCGCTCACTCGCCACCGCCTTTCTCGCCTTCGCGCTGACCGCCACCAGCCTCCGCGCCGCACCCGTGCAGAAGGTCATGCTCCTCACCGGCCAGTCCTCCCAATACCACGACTGGCTCAAGAGCTACCCGCTCGTCAAAACCTACCTCGAGCAGACCGGCCGCTTCACCGTCGATGTCGTCCTCACGCCCACCCGGGGCGCCGACATGTCCGGCTTCCAACCGAAATTCTCCGCCTACGCCGCCGTCGTCATGATCTACGAGGGCGACGAATGGCCCGCCGCCACCAAGGCCGCTTTCGTCGACTACATGAAAAATGGCGGCGGCCTCGTCTCGATCCACGATACCGACAACGCGTTTCCCTCCTGGAAAGAGTGGAACGAAATGATCGGCGTCGGCGGCTGGGGTCTGAAAGCCGACGGCTCCATCGGCGCCCGCGACCTCACGTCGGGCCCGATGATCCGCTGGCGCGACGGCCGGATCGTCCTCGACTCGACGACTCCCGGCGGGGCCACCCACCCCGCGCGCCACGATTTCGCCGTGACCACCTGCACCCACGATCATCCCATCATGCGCGGCCTCCCGCCCGTCTGGCTCCACGCGGCCGACGAGATTTACAGCCGTCTCCGCGGTCCCGCGAAAAACGTCACCGTCCTCGCCACCGCCACCCCCGACAAAGGCAAGTTCCCGACCGCCACCGGCGAGAACGAACCCATGCTCATGACCATCGCCTACGGCCAGGGCCGCGTCTTCCACACCACGCTCGGCCACGTCGGCCCAAAAGACCTCCCGCCTTACCTCCCGCTGGTCTGCGCCGGCTTCATCGCCACCGTGCAGCGCGGCACCGAATGGGCCGCCACCGGCCAAGTCACCCAGCCCGTCCCCGCCGATTTTCCCACCGCCGAAAAGACTTCGCTGCGATCCCCGTAACCCCGCGCTTCTCCTGCCGCCCGAAGGCGACCTCTCGCTTGCGATCCGCGAGTTCGCCCGCCGTCAACCACCCGGCGATCACGCCCTCGCCCGGCTCCCGCCCGACGCGTTCTTCGCCGCCCCCGGCCCCGGCAACCACCACGCGCCCGTGATCGTCAAACCCGTCGGCGGCTCCCTGCGCTGGCCAAGCCGCCGCCTTGCCCCCGGTCACTCCGCCGCGTTCAATCGACCCGCCCAAAAAATATCGGGACAAATCCTGCGCCGCTTCGTCCGCCCGCGGTATCCGCCAAGCCATCCGCGATCCCCAGTCAGCCGCTTGGGCTTGTGCTACCCACGGCTCACTCCTCACTACTCGCTCCTCCTGCCATGCAACTCACCAAACACTGGGCCGCCCAACTCGACGACTACGCCATTGACCTCGCCTGGAGTGGCCCGGGCTTTCCCGCCCGGGAGGATTTTCGGCTCGCCGCCGCCAGCTCCGCCGGCCCCGTCTCCCTCTTCGCCGCCTCCGACGGAAAAAAACTCCACGACCTGCCCGGCCACCCCGACGGCACCAACTGCCTCGCCTGGCAGCCCACTTCTGGCTCTCAGCTCTCAGCTCTCAGCTCTCAGCTTTGCTTGGCCACCGGCGGCCAGGACGGCTCCGTCAAATTCTGGGACGCCACCGCCGGCCAACACACCGCCACCGCCCCCCTCGGCCGCGACTGGGTCGACCATCTCGTCTGGGTCCCCAGTGGCACGGGTCGCCCGACCCGTGATCCGTCGCCTGCTCTCAGCTCTCCGCCCTCCACGCACAACTCGCCGCTGCTGGCCGCAGCGAGCGGTCGCCACCTCACCGCCCTCCGCCCCGACGCCACCGTCGCCCACACCTTCAAGCCCGCCGCCAAAACCATCACCGCCCTCGCCGTTCCGCGCCAGGGCGGCTGCGTCGCGGCCGCGCACTTCGGCGGCGTGCAGCTCTGGGACACCGACGACTTTCTCCTCCAAAAAGAATTTCCCTACGCCAACGGCATCCACGCCCTCGTCTGGTCCCCCGACCAAAAGTGGCTCGTCTCCGGCAACCAGGACCCGTCCGTCCACCTCTGGATTCCCGAAAAAGACATCGAGCTCCACATGAGCGGCTACGAGACCAAAGTGAAACACCTCTCCTACGATTACACCTCGCGCTGGCTCGCCACCAGTGGCGGCCGCGACGCCTGCATCTGGGATTGCAGCGGCGACGGACCCGAAGGCCGCGAACCCGCCATGCTCCCGCACGACGCGCCCATCTGCGCCCTCGCCTTCCAAAACACCCACGGCCTCCTCGCCACCGCAAGCGCCGACGGCGTCGTGCAACTCTGGAGCCCCGAGCGCCCCAAACCCCTCCGCGCCACCGTGAAGATGCCCAGCGCGGCGACAAAACTCGCCTGGTCCCCTGACGACCGCCTCCTCGCCATCGGCTCCGAAAAAGGCGCCGTCTACGTGCTGAAGTGCGAGGCGTGAAAACGGCCGCTCTTCCACCCCACGGGAAGAGCGGCCGTTCTTTGGCCCCGGAACTCGCGAAAGCCCGCTCGCGCTCGCTGCGCCACTTCAGGGGCTTTGCTCCGGGGGGCGGTCGCGAACGGTCGATCCAACAAAACCGCCGGCGGCGTTCACTCGCCACCAGCACCCGGCCTCTTTTCACCACCTGCCCCCGGCCGGGCCTTCGATCGACCTCGGGGCATTCCGGCGATCAGGAACGCCACCGACGCGACGCTGAATTCGCCGCGGTCGTGGCGGTTCAAAAAAAAGACGCGGGCTTACGTCACGTCCGTTTCGAAATCAGGATCGATCGTGGCCGTCTCGACCGTGGGAGGGGAACCGGCGATCGTTCTTTGCATCACGACCGAGTACTTGGCGTGCGTGGTCCCTGCGGTCACCGGCGCCGCCGTCACCGTCGCGGTGATGCTCGTCGCTCCATTAGCGGTGCTTTTTTGCCCCCACGCGAGACCGCCGACGAGGCCGTTCAGACCGCCAATGTCGGTGACGGTATACACCGTGCTACCCACCGTGCTCCCGCCGAACTTAAATACAATTTGATCACCGGGTGACACCGGGCCGCCGATCGTTATGTTTGATGGCGGTGTTGTGGCGGGTGGGACGGGGCGGGGTTTGTAGGCCATCGACGCCGTAAAGTGACCCGTGGTGTCGCAGGACAAGAAACCGGCGGGCGTGTCGGAATCCTTGATGGCAATGGAGTAGGCCGTAATATCGCCATTATTGCCGGGCCAGGTTGTGACGGTGACCGTGACATTTACCGTGTAGTTGTTGGGCATGTTATTTCGTTTGGGCTGATCGTTGAGTCGCGGCATCCAGGGTGGCGGCCGCAAGGGGGTCGAGAGAGTGGTAGCCAAACCGCCGCAGTCGTACGGCCACGGCCTGCGCTTCGTCGTGACGTTCCAGGGGCGCCAGCGCCAGCGCCGCCGGCTCAAGAAATCGCCAGTCGTTCGAACCTTGCCGCGTGCCGATGATTTCCAGGGCGCGGAGCCAATGGCCGCGCGCCGGCTCGTGGTGTCCGTTGGTCGCGCAGGTCCGGCCCGCCACGATCCGCGCCAGCGCGAGCTCCGAGAGAGCCGAATCGTCGGCCCGGTGCTGCCGGAGTAACGTTTCCCCCATTTCGACGGCCCGGCCGGCCGCGCTTTCCGCGTCAGGTCCGTGCGCGTTCCGCGGGATTGAGGCTTCGAGCCGCCACGCCTTGGCCAGCAGGCGGATGAATGCCTGCGACGATGACTCCGCCGCCACCAGCGTCTCGATGGTGGCCCGAGCCCCGCCCAAAATCTCCGCGGCGCGCTCGGACCGGCCCGCCGCGGCGAGCAACGCCACCTCATTGAGCTCAACCGTAGCGACCCGCATTCGCCACTGCTGGTTCTTCGGATCCTGGACCGCCAGCGCGCTGAAGAGCGCCTTCGCCTCCGCGTAACGGCTCGAGGCCTCGCTGCCGCGTCCCACGATGGCTTGGACATTGGCGGTCAGCGTCAGAGAGATCGCCAGCGTCACACGCCAGCGGGCGACCGCCGGCTCCAGCGCGACGAGTCCGCGGGCCTGCAAACACGACTCGCCGAATCGTTCAAGCGCCGCTCCGAAATCTCCGCTGTACTCTTCGATCAGGCCGAGCCGCGAGGCGATATCGGCCCGTTTCAGCCGGAGGCCCAGCTCGTCTGGACGGGCAGCCAGGATTCCCCTCACTTGGGCGTCTTCCGCCAGGAAAGCCAACCTCGCGGCGGTATAGTTACCCTCGTCGAATTCCAGCACGGCCAGATTGTGGTGAGCGGAAATAAGTTCGAGTTGCGCCCGGACCGAGTTCTTTTCCAGCGCCACAAGCGCGGCGGCCGAATCGCGATACTGGGTGCTCCACTGACGGGCCAGTGGAATCTCGCCGCGCTTCCACGCCACGAACGCGAGCCAAAATTCCGCCTGCGCCCGCTCGAACAACATGTTGCCGTTATCCGGATGGCGGCGGGCCAGCGCGGATGTCCGTTCAAACGCGTTTTGAAAGGCGCCCTCGGCTTCGCTAAAATTCGCCTTTTCCATGCGCACGTCGCCGATCTGCGTGAGGGCCTTCGCCTGCCGCGCCAGCGCCGTGTCGGTGAGGTCGCGCGGATCGGCCGCATCAAAATATTTCTGCGCCTTGGTGCCGACCTTTTCGAGCAGCGCGAGCTGCCCGACTTTTTTCAGGTCGTCGCGAAAATCCCCGAGCATAAAAGCCAGCACGTCCTCCGCCTGATCCTGACGGCGCTGGGCGTCGTTGCGGGAGAACACCGCCTCGTTGCGCGCCACAACGGCCTCGCCTCGCGCCCGCCAGGCCGCAAAAGCGAGCCCGAGCGTCAGCACCATGCCCGCCACCGAGGCGGCCGTGATCAGCGTCAGCCGCCGGTTGCGCCGCTGGAGTTCGCGGCGGCGCAGCTCGTCGAAGCCCACGCCGAGCAGCCCCGCGACGAGCCGCACGAAGGCCGTGCTCTTGCCGTCGGCGTGCGACCGCGCATCGGCCGCCACGACTTCCGCCCGCGCGCCCGTCAGCGTGCCATCGGGCGCGAGCTCGCGCCGCAGCGCCGGCGAAAAACAATCGTCCGCCGTGCCCTCGACCTTCGGCTCCCCCGCCACGATGAACGCAAACACCCGCCGCCCGCCGTGCAGGCGCTTAAACGCGATGATCTCCTCCTGCACCCAGCGCGACTTCGCCGAACCCGGCGAGCAGATGACAATGAGCGTGGCCGATTCCCGCAGCGCCGCCCGGATCGTCTCGCCGAGATCGCTCGTGGTCGGCAGCTCGTCGCGATCGCGAAACACCGGCGCGAGGCGCGGCCCCACGGCGCCGACAGGCGCCGCGCAACCGTGAAAGCGCGCGGGCACGCGGTAGCCCTCGAGTTTCTTCAAGAGCCAGTTCGCCCACGGCGTATCCGCATGGCTGTAACTGATAAACGCCCGGTAACGCCAGGCCCGCTGCGGAAACCCTTCCGGGGTCACGGCGCCGGGCGCAAGCGGGTCCCGCGCGCTGGCAGAGAACTCGACTGAATCAGGCATGGGCGCAGACGAGAGTCAGGCATCCGGCCCCGCGCAGCGCGAACTACACCGGACGTTTGGTGGCGGCGAGGCGTCGCCGAGCTGGCCGCGCGCCGAGGGATTGCCGCGCCATACCTTCGAATCAATCGCCCCGCCACCGGAGTGCAACGCCCACCGGGCCGAGCGGCCGTTCCCCACTGCCCGCGCCGAGGTTCGATTGAGCAAGGCAAGGGTCGGTTTCATACCTCTACCACCCACCCCGGACCGGGCTTCTATCAAAAATCTTTCGCGATTTCATTTTTCCGGAAAACTGCCACGCTCTGCCCGTTCTCGCGTATGAAGACCCCGGACGCCCTTGGGGCCGCCTCATCTCCCGATACCCGCCCCAGCCTGCTGCTGCGCGTGCGCGACTGGCAGGACACGGTCAGCTGGAACGAATTTTACGCCCTCTACCGTCAGCTCATCTACGGCCTCGGCCGCCGCTCGGGGCTCTCCCATGCGGACGCCGAGGATCTGACTCAAGACGTGTTCCTGCGCCTCGCCATCACGATCCACCAGTTTGAAGCAAATCCCGCGCGCGGCTCGTTCCGCAGTTGGTTGATGACGCTGACCCGCTGGCGCATCGTCAACCGTCGCACCCGCCAACGCTCCCCCGGCGATGCTTCCGCCGATCCAATTCCCTGGACCGACGCGGCGTCCAACCCGCGTTCGCCGCAGAATCCCATCGATCGGTTGGCAGCGCCGAGCGAATTCGAGCCCGGCTGGCAGGAGGAATGGGAAACGCACGTGCTCGACATGGCCTGCGCTCGGCTCGCGCGGCGCGTCAAGCCGCAGCACTACCAAGTGTTCGAACTGTATTCGCGCCGCGGCCGCCCCGTGCTGGAGGTCTCCCGGACGCTCGGGATAAACCCCGCGTCGGTCTACCTCATCGGCAGCCGGCTCACGCGGCAGGTGAAAGCCGACGTGACGGCCCTTCGCTCCCAGCTGGAGCAAAGCTGAACTCGCGTCCGACCCTGCCCGCCCTCGCGGCGACCGCCGCACCAAGGTCGGTCCGGCGAGCGAAGCCGTCCACCTCGCCAACCCGCGGGCGTATTTCCTTCGTCGGAAAACCCGCTCCCTGTACCCAAGCCACCGGCTCCGAACCCGGTGCGTCCGGGCCATCCCCCGGAATAGTCGCTGGATTGCCTTCCGCACTCCGCTTCGAACCGTTCGGCCTCTTATGCGGTTCCTCCGTGCCGTCCTTCCCCTCCTCCTCGCTCTCCCTGCGCTGCTTCCCGCCCTTCGCGCCCAAGGTCCGCTCGCCCCGCCCCCGCAGACGCACATCGCCGCTATAGGCACCGCCCCACTCCGCGCCCCCGCCACCGCCGGCTTCTCTCCCGCCGCCTCCACCACCCCTGTCTTCGCCACGGCCAACCCCACCGGCGTCGCCCTCGTTGCAGTCTCCGAACTCTCCTAGCCCGCATCAATCACACTTTTCTGAAGAAATCCTTTTGTCACAGAGCGCACCGAGGTCCGAACCGAGGCAAGCACCTTGTCCGCTCTGTGGCTCGGTGGGCTGGGCTCCGTGCCCTTGTATGTTCAACCCAATGGTAAAACCGAATAAGGGCGAAGCCAGCGGCGGCTTCCGAGAATGGGCCGAAGAGCTCGTCGGAGGAAGCCGCCGCTGGCGGGATTGCACGCCGGGTCCGCGAGGG
>CANHJG010000191.1 GCA_947461205.1 Opitutia bacterium | reverse complement strand
GTCAGGTAGAGATAGCCGGCGCGCGCGCCCAAAAAACCCGGGCCGCGGGTGACGTTCGGATAGCCGATCAGCACGTAGGGCGGCACGCCGTCCGCCAACGCCCGTCGTTCGTGGGCGATCGTCGAACCGAGCGACGGATAGGCGACCGAGCCGTTGACCGGCCGACCGGTGTGCATGCGGTTCGTCGCCGCGGCGTGTTCGTCGATCACATCGTGGTGCACGGTGCGCACGGCGGTCACCCGATCCATGAGGGGGGCGAGCCGCTTCAGATGCTCGCAAACCCTGACCCCCGGGACGGCCGTCGGGATGCTGTCGTAGTAGGAACCGGCGAGCTTCTTGGCCGGATCGCCGCGACGCTTGGGATCGAAGGTATCGATCTGGCCCATCCCGCCACCGAGCCAGATCGAGATCACGTGTTCCGCCCGACCCTTGATCAACGGGGCGGACGGCGCGGCGGCGGCGCGCGCCAACGACGGCAGCAAGGCGGCACCGGCGGTAGCGGTGGTGAGAAATTCGCGACGATTCATGGCGGAATTGGGCGGAGCGGGCGGGACGGGTGGGAGAAAATTCAGGGCAGCCAGACAAACTCGCGCGTGTTCACCGCACTCCACACGACATCCTCAAACGCCTCGCGCCACTCAGCCCGCAAACGCGGATCGGCCGGCGGCGTCGCCCGGGCCCGGCGCTCCATTTCGACTTTCACCGCATTGGCCTCGGCCACGAGATGGTTGGACCACGCCACCGCCGGCAGCGGCGGCAACGGCTCCGCGGCCTGCACTTCGGCGGGCGGCAAAATCCGGGCGGCAAATCCCGGCGTCAGCGCGCGCACCAGCGGGGCCCGCTCGGCCGGCGTCGGAGGGCGACTGAAACAGCGCAGGAAAACACTCTCCACCAGGGCCTCGGGCGAAGCGGCGGCGACCGCGAGTTCGGCCAGTGCGCTGCGCGGCGCGGCGCGGGTCACCCAGACCGATACGGCGCTGTTCGCGAGCACGCCGGGCTGGAGGACGTTGGGATCGGTTTCTCGGTCGGTACGCGGATTCTGCCGCGAACCGTTCCAACCAAAAGCCTCCAGGACATCGGCGACCATCTGCGCCCGGGGAAGATTGAGGCTCGGCCGATCACGCTCGTTCGACAAGCTCGCAAACATCCACGCCCGGCGCGGTTGGCCCAGGGAAATAAACGAGTCCGCCGGCCGCTTGCCGTCGGCATCGAGCGTGATCTCCTCGACGCCGATCGGCTGCCCGGCAACCACGAAGAGCGTGTCGACCACCTGTTCGCCCGTGAGGCGGCGCGGCTCCGGCGCCGCGAAGAACCGCTGCTCGGGCGGTGCCGCCAGATTTTTCCCGGTCGCGGCCCGTTGATAAACCTCCGAGGTGAGGATCAGTCGCGTGAGTTGCCGCACATCGTAACCGCGCGCCACGAAGTCCCGCGCCATCCACGCCAGCAACTCCGGGTGACTCGGCGCATGCCCTTCCCAGTCGTGGGCCGGCTCCACGAAGCCCGCGCCGATGAGCCGCTTCCACACCCGGTTCACCAGCACCTGCGCGAAGCGCGTGTTGGCCGGCGCGGTCACGAGGGCCGCCAGCCGTTCGCGCGGATCCCGCGGGTTCAGCATCAGGGCATCGAGCGCGGGATCATCGGCGACTCCGGTGACGGCGGCAAACGGCCACGCCGGCGCGATCGGCTCGCGCGGCTTGAGCGTGACCTTGATCAGCGACTCGCGGGCCTTGTTCTCGAAAAAGGCGTCGGGCACCGTGCTAGATTTCGGCACGGTCACCGCCTTGCGCTCGAAGAACGCCGCCAAGGAAAAGAGATCGCGTTGTTGGGTGCTGTGGTAGGGCGAGTCGTGGCAGCGCGCGCATTGCAGTTCGATACCGAGAAACGCCGTGGCCACGATGTGGCCCTTCGACGCAAACGGCGCGTCGTTGTCCGTGGCTAGGCCAAAGCCCGCACTGCCGCCTTCGCGGTCGCTGCCGCGGAGGAGCATCAATTCGGTGGCGAGACGGTCCAGCGGTTTCCCGTCGCGCAAGGCCTCGTGGAGAAACCAGCGAAACGGCCCGCTGTTGTTCAGCGTGGGTTTCAAGATGCTCGGGTTTTCCGCGAGCACATCCTGCCAATAGCTGACCCAGTGGTCCGCCCAGCGCTCGTCGGCGAGGAGCCGGTCAATCACCGTGGTGCGTTTGTCGGCGGTCCGATCCGCCAAAAACGCCCGCACCTCGCCCTCGGTCGGGGGCACGCCGACGGTGTCAAAATAGACGCGCCGCAGAAACGCGGCGTCTCCGATGGCCGGAGCGAGCGCGACGCTCTCGGGTGCGATCGGCGCGGCGGGCCACCCGGCGCCGGCGTCGATCCATTTTTCGAGGATCGCGATTTGCGCCGGGTTGAGTGCATCGCCCGTCGGCGGCATGCGTTCGTCTTCGTCGGCGTGTTTGATGCGCGCGATCAGCTCGCTGGTCGAAGCCTTGCCGGGCACGACCGCCGGCAACTTCGATTCACCCCCCGCGAGCGCGGCCTCGAGCGAGTTGAGTCTCAAGCCACCCTTTTGTTTGTCGCCATGACAGCGGAAGCACTCGCCGCGCAAAATCGGCAACACCTCCGCATGAAATTTCGCGCTCGCGGCCGCCGGCACCGCCGCAGCCGCAGTCACGGCCCGCTCGATCTTGTCCGCGAGAAACGCATCGATCGGGTGCTTCGCCCCGGCCGGCACCGCGGGCCGGCCGACGGCCGCAGACGCCTGCTCGGCCCAGACTCGGGCGAGGCGATGGCGCTCGCGCCAAAACGCATCCTGCGTCGCCGCCGCCGCGCGCCGGTTCTGATCGTCGAACGCCCCCAGCGAAGCCTCGATCCCGGCGAGACCGGCCGCGACGGCGGACTCGGTGAGCGCCACGGGTTCGCCGGCCGTCTGCAACACATGGAACGAGCGGCCGTCGGCCGTCTGCACGGCGACGACGAGTTCCCCGGGTTCGGCGCGGAGGCGTTTGCCGCCGACCAGCGTTTCAAGCACCACGCGCACGGGCGAGCCGGGTTTCACGGTGACGTCGCCGAAAACTTCCTGGACCCCAAAGCCCACCCGGCTCAATCCGGGCAGCGGCGGCGTGGGCACCGGCGTGATCGGATCGTGGCCACCCGCGTCGCCTTTCGGCGGCTTCGTGCTCGTGACCAGCGCGCCATCCATCCACAGCCGACTGAGGCCGCGCGCGCGTAAGACGACGCGATGCCGGCCCGGCGGCAACGCCACATCCGCCGCGAGCCGCGTGAGCACGGGCCCCCTCCAACTCGCCCGGATGCCCCAATCGTCGTAGCGCAGCGGCAGCCGCGGCAACAAGAACTCGCGCCCGCTCCAGCGCAGCGTTTCGCCCGGTAGTTTCTCCGCCGCCGTCAGCCAGCGATCCTGCGCCGGCATGCCCTCGTGAAACATCGCAACGACCCGCCCGGCCGGCAAAGGCCCGAGGTCGGGCATGACAGCCGGCGCGAGCTGGGCGACCGCCGCTCCCCCCACGCGACGAAACCGCGCTTTCAAATCGGCATCGCTGACGATCTCGCGATGGATCGCCACCGCATCGAGACTGCCGCGGAAACTCGCCGCCTTGCTCCCCTTCATCGCCGAGCCCACCCACACGGCATCGTCGTCCACGACCGGCGCCGCCTTCGTCGCCCCGCCCATGTCCCACTCGCCCGCGACGCTTTTCCCATCGATCCAACCCCGGATGCTCGCGGGTTCGCCGAAGCGGTAGGTGACCGCGACGTGGTGCCAGCCCGAGTCGGGCGCGAAGCCGGGTTTCGACGTCCACCGGTGCCAATGGCCGTCCGACTTGGCGGCGGGCGCCCCAGCCCCGGTCGCCGCGGGAGCCGCCGCACCGCGCGGCGTGGCAAAGAGAAAGTTCACCGCAAATTGGCCGCCGACCGCCCGCACCCGCAGCGCCCAGTTCTGATTGTCGGCCGTGAAACCCGGCGCGCCGGTGCGCCCCTTGCCGACGACGTAAAGTTGATCGTTGGCCCGGAAGCCGTCGACCTGGACCCAGGCTTCGAGCGTGAGCGCGTCGCCGTTGGTGAAATCGAGCGCGCTCCCCTCCCCCGAATCCGCGAGTGCGAGGTGGCCGCCGTTGCCGTCAAGCCGGAGGGCGGTGTTGTAGCTGTCAAAATCGGGAAAGAGCGGCGGACGCGGCCCCGGTGCGTCGCGCTGGACCGTACCGACCACCACCGCGCGCGACGTATCCTCCTCGCCAAAGTCCCAACGCGCCACCGGCGCGGCGACCGCTGCAGTCAACAGCAACAACGGAACGAGGACACGGGGCAGCGGATTCATCGACGGGGGAGGAGGCGTGGGGGTAGATCGCCCGGCAGAAGAGGCGCGCGCGACCCGATGAGTGGAGACGATTTTCACCCCCCATCGCGAGCGGAATCATGCCGCGGGCGCGAAAGGGTCGCGCGCCCTCCGCGGCCGGACAGAAAAGCGAACACCCGCGCCGCGCGGTGGACCGCTCCACCGGCCCGGCGCGGGTTGCCGCCGAATCAGGGCTCAGCGCAAGAACGCCTCGTGCAACCCGCCGTCGACCGTGATGATCTGGCCGGTGGTTTTGCTGAGGCGCTGCGAGACCAGCAGAAAATACGCCTCGGCCTGATCGGCGGGCGTGATGGGCGACTTTGTCAGCGTGCGGTCGGCGTAGAACTGGGCCAACTTGGCGACGAGCGACGAGGTCTCCTCTTGGTCGGTGTAGGGAATGGCGTATTTCGCGAGCGAGCCGATGACGCGGTCGCGCGGGAACATCGCCGAGCCCTTGACGACGGTCGCGGGGGCGACGCCGTTCACGCGGACGAGCGGGGCGAGCTCGATCGCGAGTTCGCGCACGAGGTGGTTGGCGGCGGCCTTCGAGCAGTCGTAGGCGAGCGAGCCTTTCTTCGCGACGACGGCGTTGGCCGAGGTCGTGAGGACGAGGTTGCCGCGCAGGCCCTGTTGCTTCCAGGTCTTCGCCGCTTCGTCGCCCACGAGGTAGGCGCCGGTGACGTTGATCGCAAACGTCAACGACCACTTGTCGTCGGGGATGTGGCCGGTGGTGTTGCTGGGCACGAAGATGCCGGCGGTCACGCAGATCGAGTCGAAGCCGCCGTAGGCGATCGCGACATCGTCGAGCATGCGGCGGATGCTGGCGCGGTCGGTGATGTTGGCCGCGAGTCCGATGGCGGGGCCGCAATTCGAAAGGCCGCTGCCGGCGACGCCGATGCCCGCGCCGTTTTTCGCGAGCAACTCGTTCGCGGTCTCCTGCGCGGCGGCCTCGTTGACGTCGACGCACACGATGTGCGCGCCCTCTTTCACGAGGCGGTGGGCGGTTTCCTTGCCGATGCCGGAGCCGGCGCCGATCACGACGACGACCTGGCGGGCGAGTTCCTTCTCCGCGGGCATGCGCTTGAGTTTGGCCTCTTCGAGGAGCCAATATTCGATGTCGAACGCCTCCTGCTGCGGGAGCGCGATGTAACGGTCGATCGCCTCGGCGCCGCGCATGACCTCGACGGCGCAGTTGTAGAATTCGGCGGTGACGCGGGACTCGGATTTGTCCTTGCCCCACGCGATCATGCCGAGGCCGGGAATGAGGACGACGGTCGGATTCGGGTCGCGCATCGCGGGCGAGTTGGCGTGTTTGCACTTCGCGTAGTAGGCGGCGTAGTCCTTGCGGTAACGCTCGATGCCGGCAGCGAGTTTCTCGCGCAACGTGGCGAGGTCGTCCTGCTGCGGATTCCAATTCACGTAGAGCGGCTTGATCTTCGTGCGGAGGAAGTGGTCGGGGCACGAGGTGCCGAGTTCGGCGAGGCGCGCGGCGTCCTTCGAGTTCACGAAGCGCAGGATCTTGTCGTCGTCCTGGACGGTGCCGATGAAGCGCTTCTCGCTCGAGACGAGCCCGCGGAGCGCGGGGAGGATCGTCGCGAAATGGTCGCGCCGTTTTTCCGGCGAGAGCGACTGGTATTGCGCGCCGCCGAACGCGGTCTGGTCGCCGCCCTTGGCGGCGTATTTGTGCTCGATGTAGGCTGCGGCCTTTTCGATGAAGCCGAGCGTGTCGGTGTAGCAGGTTTTCTCGTCGTCGGCCCACGAAATGAAACCGTGCTGGCCCATCATGATGGCGCGGACCTGCGGGTTTTTCTGCGCGATCTCCTGCATCGCGAGACCGAGTTCGAAGCCGGGGCGCATCCATTTCACGTAAGCCATCTCGCCGCCGAAAATCTCCTTCGTGAGCTTTTCGCAATCGGCCGACGCCGCGATCGCGATGATCGCGTTCGGGTGCATGTGGTCGACGTGTTTGCCGGGCAAAAACGCATGCAGCGTCGTGTCGATCGAAGAGGGCCGCGGATTGAGGTTGAAGGTCGCGTGCGAAAACATGCCGACCATGTCATCCTCGGCCTGCGACTTGAGGCCCTTGTCCTTGCGCGCGGCGTAAAGCGCCTGCAGGCCGATCAGCTTGCTCTGGTAAAGCGAGGAGAAGTTTTCGCGGGTGCTGGTGCGGAGATCGCCGCCGGAGCCTTTGACCCAGAGGACCTCGGTGGAGGCGCCGGTGAGCGGATCCTGCTCGATGATTTTCGCGGAGGTGTTGCCGCCGCCGGTGTTGGTGATGCGCTGGTCACTGCCGAGGATATTGGAGCGGTAGATCAGACGGCCGACGGGATCGAGCGACGATGCTTTGGCGTCGTCCCAGAGATAATTGACGAAGTGGTAGGTGGGATTGGTAGGCATGGTGGGAAGGTGGGTCGGAAGACAAAACAAAGTGACGTGGAGACGTCAAAAGCCGTCGCGGTCATACGCGGCGGCCGGGTGAAGCGGACGGACCGGTCCGCCGACTGGCCGGAGCTTACGCGGATTTCACCTTCGCAAAGGTCTCCTGCAACGCGCGGGCCGAGGCCTGGAGGGCCTGCAATTCTTTCGGCCAAAGCTCGACCTCGACGTGCGCGAGCGCGCCGGCGCGGCCGACGACGGTCGGGACACTGAGCGAGACGCCGCGCAAGCCGTAGGCGCCCTGTTGCACCGTGGAGACGGGGAGCACCTGGCGTTTGTCGTGCGCGATGGCGTGGACGACTTCGGCAATGGTGAGCCCGACGGCCCACCCGGCCCCGCCCTTGCGCCGGATGACTTCGGCGCCGCTGCCCTTGGTGCGTTCGAAAATCTGCGACTGAAAACTCGGCGTGCAGCCGGCGAGCTTCGCGAGCGGCAGGCCGCCGTAGGTGGCCGACGACCAGACGGGAAACATCGAGTCGCCGTGCTCGCCGAGGATGAGCGCCTTCACCTGCGTGGGGGCGAGTTTCAGGTCCTGCGCCAGGAGCGAGCGAAAGCGCGCGGTGTCCAGCATCGTGCCGAGACCGAGGACCTGCTGCCACGGGAGGCCGAGTTTGGCGGCGGCGAGCTGCGTGAGAATATCAACGGGGTTCGAGACGACGAAGACGAGCGCGTCCTGGCGGAAACCGGCGGTCTTCATGCTCTCGAGGATGCCGGAGAAGAGCGCGACGTTGCGGTTGATGAGGTCGAGCCGCGACTCGTCGGGCTTGCGGCGCAGGCCGGCGGTGATGACGAACAG
>CANHJG010000190.1 GCA_947461205.1 Opitutia bacterium | reverse complement strand
GCCGTGGCGCAGGGTGCTGATCACGCTCGGGCCGTGCTTGAGCAAGACCGAGACGAGCTGTACGGCGTGGGCGCCGGTGAGCAGGGCTTTCACGGTGTCGGCCGCGGTGTGGACGCCCCCGGTCGCGGCGAGCGAGCCGCGCAGCAGGGGCGAGAGGATGGCGAGCCAGCGCAGGCGCAGCAGCAGTTCGTCGGAGTCGGAGAGGCGCAACTGCGGCTGGACCGTGATCTCTTCGAGGTCCACATCCGGCTGATAAAAGCGGTTGAAGAGTACGATACCGGAGGCGCCGGCGAGTTCGAGCGCCACGGCGAGTTGGGGGATGGAGGGGTGGAACGGCGAAAGCTTCACCGCGATCGGGATGTGCACCGAGCCCGTCAACGCGTCCACGGCCGCAATCATTTCCTTTTCCACCTGATCGGCGGCGACGGCCGGATCGGTGATGACCTGATAGAGGTTGAGCTCGATCGCATCTGCGCCCGCGCTCTCCAGGCGTACGGCAAATCCGAGCCAGCTGCCCGGATGGGTGCCGTTCAGCGAGGCGATAACCGGGATCGACAGCGTCCTTTTGAGCTGGGTGAGCTGGACGAGATAACGTTCCGGTCCGAATTGGTAGTCGGCGAACTCGGGGTAGTCGGCGGCGGCGTGCGGTGAGTGCGAGAGCGGCCGCCCGAATTGTTCTTCGAACAGGGACCGCATCGTCACGGCGGCCGCGCCGCCGTCCTGCAGTTTACGGGCGACGGAGACGTCGTCGCAGAACGGCGAGGCGCCGACGACGAACGGGCTGTGCAGGGGTAAACCCAGATAAGAGGTTGCTAGGTTCATGGGGGGGGATGACGATGGCCCCGGCCGGGGGTGGCGGCTCCGCAGGCGTTGGCCGAACGCACGCAAAAATGGGGTCAGAGGGTGCGCGAGTGCTGCCCGGCGCCGGCGGTCACATAGGGATCGAACCGCAGCGCGACGGCGCGCAGCAGCGGGGTGCCGAGCGGCGTGACTTGGACGGCGTCGGGCGTGCAGACCACGATGCCGTCGGCTTCGAGGTCGACGACGTAGTCCCCGGCGGCGTGGCGGCGCTTCGTGATGACGGTGGTGCAGCCGCAGAACCAGCAGCGGGTCTCGCAGAACGGGAGGTGAAAATAGAGGGAGAGGGGGCCGGCGCCGGTGCGGTTGTCCTCGGTGACCGCGGACTCGAGATCGGCGAAGTCCTGTTTGGCGACGAACCCGGTGGCCGGCGGGTAGGAGGTGGTGCGGGGACCCGGAATCGAGTGTTTGCGGATCAGATCGAGATCGAGGGCAACCGGCGGACGCGCGGTGGGTTCGTCGGGCGTGATCATGATGCGTGGGCCGCCAGTATCGCAGGGGTGGCGGGTTCACGCTCCGCATGGTTTGCCGGGCGACGTGCAAAAATTGTGATCGTGGGGCCGGCTTGGGCTGGGCGCGGCTTCCCCGCCGCTCCGTTCCCGGACGCGGTGCCGCCGGGCGGCTCATTCCCATTCGCGATCAAGGGGAGACTCATCTGCCGGAAGGGAGGAGCCTGCTTGCAGGCGATTCAGCTCGTAGCGATCGCCTGCAAGCAGGCTCCTCCCCACCGCGTGAATCTAAGCTCGAAAGCGCACTGGGCTCAGGTCCGGGCCGCCGGGGCCTGAAAGCTCCGCCACACCTCCAGCGGCAGGCCCGCGATCGCGATGACGGCGAGCTGGCTCGCGACGAAGGCGATCAGCCACCAGAAGGCGGAGTCCATGAAGCCGTAGCTGTGGAGGCCGACGCCGAGCATATTGACGCCGAACCAGCTCCACGCGGTCACGGTGTTACCGAAGATCGTGAGGGCCATCAGGCCGCGCTGTTTCACGAGGCCGCCCCACCGGCAGTGGAGGATCACGGCGTTCCACATGACGATGAGCAGGGCGCCGTTTTCCTTCGGGTCCCAGCCCCAGAAGCGGCCCCAGGATTGGTCGGCCCAGATGCCGCCGAGGACGGTGCCGACAAAACTGAAGAGCGTCGCGAAGCACACGATACCGTAAACCATGCGGGTCAGGGCGTCGGCGGTGGCGTTATCCAGGGAGCGGGTAAAGACGCCGCGGAGTACGTAGATCAGCGCGAGGAAACCGGCGAGGAAGGTCGCCGAGTAGCCGATCGTCACGGTGACGACGTGGGTCGCGAGCCAGAAGTTGGAATCGAGGACGGCGCGCATCATTTCGAGGGTGTCGCCGCCGAGGGAAAGATGGTGGGCGATGAGGAGCGTGGCGAAACCGACGAGGCCGGCGGCGACGCTGCCGATGGCGTTGCGGAAGAAATACTCGAGGACGAGGCAGAGCGCGACGGCGCCCCAGCCGACGAAGAGGGCGGACGAGTAGAGGTTCGTCACGGGCGGGCGGGCTTCGAGCCACATGCGGGTCACGATCCCGGCGGTGGAGAGAAAAAAGGCGATGCTGACGAAGACGAAGGCGACCTGGCCGAGTGCGCGGGGCCATTTGAGCCACGAGATCACCGCCACGAGGAAGGCGAGGACGTAGAGCGAGGCGCTCGTGGAGAAGGGCTGTGCGGAATTGAAACGCGCCTCGAGGTCGCACTTCGCCATCACGGCGGGCATGGCGGCGTCGAGCGAGGCGCGGAAGGAGCGGACGGCCTGATTGAAGGCCTCGGGTTGGTGGAGCTGCCAGGCGCGGCCGATGGCGGCGAAGGTGAGCGCGGCGGGCGCGATGCGCCCCTGGGCGAGGCTGTCGGCCCAGGCGCCGCCGGCGGTTTTCCAGCCGGTGGGGTCATCGGGTTTTTCGGATGGGATGGTGCGCAGATAGGCGAACGAGTCCAAGGAGCTGAAAACCGTGCTCATTTCGAGGAGGAGCTTCGCGTCTTCGGAGCCGTGGGGGTTAGCGCCGCCGCGGGGGGCGGTGGCGGCGAGGCCGGCGGGGAGGGCTTGCTCGAAGCGGGCGAGGCGGTCGAGGAAGTCGGTGCTCGAGGCGTCGTTGAGGCTGTGCTGGAGGCGCTGGTAGAGAATCACGCTTTCGCGGAGCTGCACGACGGCTCGCTGGAAGGGGGTGCGGAGGGCGCTCTCGGTGCCGTCGGCGAGTTTGGCCTGGCGCTCGAGTTCGCCGAGGTGGCCGGCGAGCTGTTGGGCGGAAAACCGTTTGCCGCCGGCGCCGTCGGTGGTCGCGAGGTTGAACAGCGCGAGGACCTCGGGGTGCACGATCTCGAAGGTCGGATAGGTATCGGCGACCTTGGGCCGGTAGAGCACATCGAGCAGCCACTCGCCGGGAGTCAGCGTGGTGCCGCCAGGGGTGGTCACGCGCTGGCGGCCCTGGGTGAGGAGCAGGGTAGTGCGGGCGACGGTATCGAGGGGCTTGAGGCGGCCGTTGACGAGGGTCGGCAGCCGGCTGAACGCGACGACGTCGTAGTCGCCGGGGTTGCGCGGGGCTTGGAGGGTCAGGGCGACGGCGACGACGGCGCCGAGGGCGACGAGAGCGGGAAAAAGGGACGGCTTCATGCGACGGCGGGGACGGAGAGCTTGGCGCGGCGTTTCTGGACGAAGGCGACGAGGTGGAGGCCGAACTGGGCGACGAGACCGACGTTCATCATCGCGCAGGCGACGTAGGGGAGGAGCCAGGACGGGTTGCGCACGACCTGGAGGATGCTGGTGCGGTCGTTGTTTTCGAAGCCGGCCTGATAGAAGGTGAGGCCGGCGTAGCGCAGCGGGTTGTTCATGGAGACGAGGACCTCGCGGTCGTCGCGGCCGTCGGGGGTGGTGAGCTTGATGCGGCTGGAGAAATTCTTGGGGATGGCGGTGCCGGCGTAGCGGTCGTGGCTGAATTTCACGAGCGTGAGCGAGAACGGTTCGTAGATGCGTTTGGGGCGGAGGGTGATCTTCCAAGAGCGGCCGCCGTAGTCGAAGCGCTGCGGGGCGACGAGCCCGGTGGAGAGCAAGAACGTGCCCGGCGAGGCGTCGGGGGCGACGAGTTCGACGTAGGTGGAGGGCAGATTGGCCTCGTTGGGCTTGTAGGTCATGGGCTGCGGCGCGGCGACGACCTCGAGGCCCAGGCCGGTGGTGGCGAGGGAGGGCGGCGAGGCGGGGCCGCGCATCTGGAGTAGGGAGTTCGGGTAGTAGGCCTTGGCCACGACGCGGAAGGGCAGCTTCGGGTGCTGGACGGAGGCGTGGCGCTCCAGCAGCGCATCGGGGATGGTGACGACGTGGTCGAACGTTGCGTCGGTGATGTCGGTGAGGGCGACCTCGTTGTCCCGGTAGCTTTCGGCGTAATTTTTCGTGTCGCCCTCGTTGAGCCGCAGGTGGAAATCTTCCTGCCAGAGGCCGCTGAGCAGTTCGCCGATGAGGAGGAGAATGAGGCCGAGGTGGGTGAGGAAAATGCCGGCTTTGCGCCCGGTGAACGTGAACCGTGCGATGTGCGCGGCGAGGAGGTTGAGCAGGAGCAAACCGCCGATGAAGTAACCGCCCGGGAAGATCGGCAGGGAGATGCCGCGGACCTCCTGCCAGACGATGAACGTGCGGAACCATTTTTGCTGGATGCCCCAGATGCCGAGGTTCGTCTGGTCGAGGGTGGCGGCGAAGACCAAGAGCATCCCGAACACGAGCAGGGCGACCGTGAGCTTGAGGGAGACGAAGAAATCGCGGAGGTCGCGGAGCAGGGTCTTCATGGCGTGACGGGCTTCACGGTCTTGAGGAAGTCGAGGAACGCGGGCTTGGCCTGGGCGACCAGCGCGTCGGGGCCGGTGAGCTTGAAGAACCACATCGCGTCCTGGTAGGGCGTCATTCCGCCGAGGATGCGTTGCGGGTTGGCGGGATCGGCGCCCGCGAGGTCGACGACGGTGAAAGGCAGGCCGTTCGCGGTGAAGCGGGTCGCGGCGGCGGCGAGGTCGTTTTCGGCAATCGGCGGTAAGGAGACCTGGCCGCGCCAGCGGTTGATGTTGGCGAGTTCTCCGCCGACGGCGCCGGGAAAGGTGGTGATGGAGAGATCGGCGGTGGCGCCGGCGTCGCCCGGGATGGTGAAGCTGCCCTTGCGCATGGCGCCGACGGGCTTGGGCTGCCACGCGGCGGGGGCGGTCCACGCGAGACCGGGTCCGCCGGCCGGGGGGACCGCGGTGCCGGCCAGAGGGCCACCGGGTGCGGCGGCGGGTGTCGGAGCGGTGGCCGCCGGCCGGGTCATGCTAGCGGGGAGCTCGGCGTCCTTTTCCTTGGGGATGCGGTAGGAGGCGGGGTCGGTTTTGCCGCAACCGGCGAGCAGCAGGGCGAGGGCCAAGGCCGCGCGGCGGGAACGGAGGCAGTGGTTAGAAGAGGAGGAGGCGGGCGTCATTTCTTGCACAGGGGATCAGCGCGCCAGCACTGTGACAGAACTCGAGCCGCCCTGACTCCGCATTCCTTGCGGATGATGGCTCAGTCCTTGTGTAACGCCCTGCGCGGTCGGTAGGTCATGACCGGAAGACGGCAAGGTTTGCACGCTCCTCAGCAAGGGATGCACAGCCAGATCGGATGGGGGCTGGCATACTCCGACCCGAGATACCGCTCCATGAAACCTACCACGAAACTCCTCCTTTCAGCCTTGGCGTTTGCGACCGGCGCCGCCCTCAGCGCCGCCGCCCCCGCCGCGGAAAACTGGGAAAACCATTGCGCCAAATGCCACGGCGCCGACGGCAAGGGCCAGACGAAGGTCGGTAAGAAACTTCAAGTGAAGGACTACACCGACGCTAGGGTGCAGGCTGAAATGAAGGACGCCGACCTGATCAAGGTGACCACCGACGGGGTAGTGGACAAAGCCGGCAAAGAGAAAATGAAAGCTTACAAGGACGAGTTGTCTGCCGATGAGGTGAAGGCCCTCGTCGCCCACATCCGCAAGTTCCAGGCCTGAACCGCCGACGGTCGCCGCGCGCAGCGCCGACGCGACGGGCTTGGGCTTCCGCGCCGGCGTTTCCCGCGCCCAACCCCGTCCCGCTCCACCCTCCATGTCCGATTCACGTCCTCCCACGCCCGCTGTCGCCGCCCAACCGCGTTCGCATTTCAACAATTGGATCAGCGCCATCGGCGGCGTCGTTGCCGCGGGCGGATTGTTCTCCTTTTTCTTCCTCGCCTGGATGGATCTGGTGAGGGGAGACAAGAATCCCTACCTCGGCATCTTCACCTACATCGTGGCGCCGGGGTTTCTGATCATGGGCTTGGTGGCGGTGTTTGGCGGTGCGTGGCTGCAGCGCCGCTGGGCGATCGAGCATGCGGCCACGCCCGACAAATGGCGGCTCGATTTCTCCAACCGCGCCCAACGCCAACGGCTCGTCGCGTTCGGCGTGTGCGCGGCGCTCTTCATCGGTTTGAGCGCGTTTGGCAGTTTCCAGACCTATCACTACTCCGAGTCGACCCAGTTTTGCGGCCAAGTTTGCCACCAGGCGATGAACCCCGAGTTCGTAACCTACCAGCGCGGGGCCCATGCCCGGGTCGCGTGCGTCGAGTGCCATGTGGGCTCCGGCGCTGAGCATTTTATCCGGGCGAAGATCAACGGCACTCACCAGCTCATCGCCACGATTTTGGACAATTATAATCGGCCTATCGCGACGCCGGTGAAAAATTTGCGCCCGGCGCAGGATACCTGCGAGAAATGCCACTGGCCGGAGAAATTCGTCGGCAACATCCAGGTGGACTACGCGCACGTCCTCTCCGACAAGAAGAACACTGCCTACACCGCGCGCCTGCTGCTGCACGTCAACCAGAGTGCCCCCGGCAGCCCGCTCGGCGGCATCCACTGGCACGTCTCCACGACGGAGCGCGTCGAATACTACGCCATCGACGACCAGCGGCAGGACATCCCGTGGATGCGCGTGACCAACGTGAAGACCGGCACCGCCAAGGTTTTTCGCGTCGACTCGTTCAAGGGCGAACCTCCGGCTGACCGGATTCGCGTGATGGACTGTATCGACTGCCACAACCGTCCGGCGCACGTATTTCCCACGGCGAATGAAGCGGTCGAAAAGTCGATCGCCGCCGGCCTCATCAGCCCGAAACTGCCCAACATCAAACGCGTGGCCGTGCAGGCGATGATCCAAAAAGAAATCACCACGGACGCGGACGCGCCGACGAAGATCGCCGATTTCATCAAGGCCAAGTACACCGACGCGGCGCTGGCGGCGGAGGTGCCTGGCACGATTGCGGAAGTGCAGCGCATCTTCGGCCTGACGATTTTTCCCGAGCGCAAGGCCGACTGGCGGGTCTACCCGGACAATCGCGGCCACAAAGACTGGCCCGGCTGTTTCCGCTGCCACGATGACAAGCACAAGACGGCGACTCACGAAAAAGTCCGCTCCAGCGACTGTAATTCGTGCCACGTGATCATCGCGCAGGGCAAGGGCGCGGAGCTGGAGACGCTTTCCGCCAAGGGTTTCCCGTTCAAGCACCCGGACGGCGAACCGGATGCCGAGCTGTCATGCAGTGACTGCCATAACGGCGGAATCCAGAAGTAGCCGTCTGCGATTCACGGCGTCGCCTTGGTCGGCAGCGAGCTTACTCGCGCTCGTGGGTGGTAGGACCAGCGCCCGCGAGCGGGCTGCCCATCCAGGCAGATGGAAAAGTGCCTAACTGGCTC
>CANHJG010000189.1 GCA_947461205.1 Opitutia bacterium | reverse complement strand
GGCCCGAGGCACGACGTAGGTGGTCGGCAGATACGCGGGACGGTCGGCGGTGCGGACGGCGTAGCGGACGGCGGTGAACGCGAAGAGGCGCCCGGGGAGGTTGCGTTGAATGGTGGCTTCGGCCTGCGCGCGACCGGCCTGGGCGATGGAGCGGCGGACGAATTCGGCCCCGACGCGTTCGCGGGTGTGGCTGGCACGGACGGCGCGGACGCCAAGCCCGCGCCAGCGCTCGCGTGGCCGGGCGGCGGGAAAAGAGCGGGAATTTGTGCGGAGGGACGTCCCCGGGGGGGGCGAAGGCCCCAAATCTGGGGCGGGGTCGGTCGTGCGCGATGGTTTCTGCGGAGGGCGGGGCGGGGGAGACGTGCCGGGGTTGGGGCGAAAAAAAGCCGTGCGCGAACGCACGGCCGGAAGAGGGGGGGGCGGGTCGTGCGGTCAGCGGGCGTAGGGCAGGGGGTGGCGCGCGGCGAGAACGGCGACGCGGGCTTTGACGGTCTCGAGGGCGACGGCCTCGGCGGGCGTGCCGATGGCGGCGAGCACGGTGTCGATGCAGCCGGCGATTTCGGCCATCTCGGACTCCACGAAACCGCGGGTCGTGATCGCGGGCGTGCCGAGGCGGATGCCGGAGGCCTGGAAGGGCGAGCGCGTCTCGAAGGGAACCGTGTTTTTGTTACACGTGATGTGCGCGCGATCGAGGGTCTCCTGCGCGACCTTGGCGGTGAGCTCGGGAAACTTGGTGCGGAGGTCGACGAGGAAGAGGTGGTTGTCGGTGCCGCCGGAAACGATCTTGTAGCCCAAGCCGGTGAGGGCGGCGGCGAAGGCGCGGCTGTTTTTCACGACCTGCTCGGCGTAAACTTTGAATTCGGGGCGGAGGCACTCGGCGAAGCAGACGGCTTTGGCCGCGATGACGTGCATGAGTGGGCCGCCCTGGTTGCCGGGGAAGACGGCGGAGTCGAGGGCCTTGGCGTAAACGGCCTTGGCGAGGATGAGGCCGCCGCGCGGGCCGCGGAGCGTCTTGTGGGTCGTGGTGGTGACGAAATCGGCGTGCGGAACGGGCGAGGGATGGACGCCGCCGGCGACGAGGCCGGCGATGTGCGCGATGTCGGCGAAGAGATAGGCGCCGACGGAGCGGGCGATCTCGCCCATGCGGGCAAAGTCGATGACGCGCGAGTAGGCGCTGGCGCCGACGGTGATCATCTTGGGTTTTTCGCGGACGGCGATGGCGGCGAGCTCGTCGTAGTCGATGAGGCCGTTATCCTCGCGGACGCCGTATTGGACAAACTGATAGAGTTTGCCGGAGAAATTGGCGGGGTTGCCGTGGGTGAGGTGGCCGCCGTGGCTGAGGTTCATGCCGAGGACCTTGTCGCCGGGGACGAGGACGGCGGCGTAGACGGCGGCGTTGGCCTGGGACCCGGAGTGGGGCTGGACGTTGGCGTAGTCGGCGCCGAAAAGTTTTTTCGCGCGCTCGATGGCGAGGATCTCGACCTTGTCGACCTGTTCGCAGCCGCCATACCAGCGGCGGGCCGGGTAGCCCTCGGCGTATTTGTTGGTGAGGACGCTGCCCTGGGCCTCGAGGACGGCCGGGTAGGTGAAGTTTTCCGAGGCGATGAGCTCGAGGTGGTTTTCCTGGCGGGCGCGCTCGGCGGTGATGGCCGCGAAGACTTCAGGGTCGAGGATCGAGAGAGGAGCGGAGGTGAGCATGGCGTGGAAAAGAAAACGGGAAGGGTCCGGCAACTCGGGCGGGACGCAAAGATTTTCTGCGTCAGCCTTTGGCCGCGAGGGTCGTGCGGATGAAGTCGACGAGGCTCGGGATGGCTTCGACCATTTCGTCGCGGGTGGATTCGTAGAGGCGGATCGGGCCTCCGAACGGGTCGCCGATTTCCTGATCGCGGGTCTGGGGCATGAATTCGCGGAAGAGGCGGAGGTTCTTCGGCGGGGGTTCGGCCTGAAGCTGGATCATCGCGCGATGCGATTCGGTCATGCCGAGGACGAGGAGGGCCGCGTCGAGCATTGGTTGGGTGAGGGGGCGGCTGACGTGGTGGGAGATGTCGAGGCCGACTTTTTTCAGGGCGAGGACGGAGTTTGCGGAGACGGGATGGCCCGCGCCGGCGGCGACACCGGCGGAGACGACCGTGAGGGAGCGCAGCGGTTCGGGCTGCGCGGCGAGGGCGTGCTGGAGCAGCGCGGCGGCCATGGGGCTGCGGCAGGTGTTGGCCGTGCAGACAACGATGATGGTTCCGGGCGCGGACATGGAGGGGAAGGCCGAAGGGACACGGTTTTGCGGGAAAGGCAAAGCCGGAGTGTGGCGGTGGAAATAGGGGCGCGAGCGCGGCTCAGAGTTTCTTCAGCGCCTGCAGGGAGCGGTGCAGATGCACGGCGCGTTGCAGGGCGAGATCGATGAGCGGGGGCGGGGTCGCGGGCGGGGCGGATTTTTCGGCGGCGGGCGGTTCGGCTAGGAGATCGTCGAGGGAATCGTCGGGGGTTCGGGCCAGAGCGGCGGGGTCGGCCTGACCGCGGTGGTCTTGGGCGAGGCGGGCTTCGTCGTGGCGCACTTTTTCGGTCGAGTCGTTGACGAGGGATTCGACCGTGGCGCCCGCGGCGAGCGCAGCGTAGGCGCGGCGTTCCGCGGCGGGGGCGAGTTTGAGCGCGAGATCGGGTTTTAGGGCGGAGGAGGCGGGGCCGATGACGATCAGCCCGGGGGCGGGCAGCCGGGCGGCGAGCGGGGCAAGGACGGCGGGGGCGGTGTCGGTGTTGAGGAGGAGAAACACCGGGGCGCGCGAGGCGGCGTTGAATTTCAGCCAGGCGTCGAGGGCGGTGCCGGCGGCGGCGTCGCCGCGGGCATAGCGGAGATCGAGGACGCAGGGTTGCTGGCGACCGCCAGCGAGGACGGGGAGGTCGGCCGGCAGGGTGGCGACGCGGTGGTAGACGAGGCCCTGGCCGAGATCGCGGGTGAGCGGGGCGGCGTGCGCGGCGGTTGGGACGATGGCGAGACAGAAGACAAGAGGCGAAACAGAGCGCGATTTTTTCATCGGCGGTTGAGTTGGCGGGAGCCGATGTCGCGGCGGAAATACTTTGAAGCGCACTGGATCGCGTCGCACGCGGCATAGGCGCGGTCGGCCGCGGCGCGGAGCGTCGGGGCGAGGGCGGTGACGCCGAGGACGCGGCCGCCGTTGGTCACGATTTGGCCGGCGGCGTTTTGGGCGGTGCCAGCGTGGTAGACGGTGGTGGAAGGGGGAAGGGCGGAAGGGGAAGGGAGACGGATCGGGTCGCCCTTCGGGTAGGAATCGGGGTAGCCGCGGGCGGCGATGACGACGCAGACGGCGTAGTCGGGTTTGACGGCGAGCGGGCCGAAGGCGGCGAGCTGGCCGTTGGCGGCGGCCCAGAGGAGCGCGAGGAGGTCGGTGGCGAGGCGGGGGAGGACCACCTGCGTCTCGGGGTCGCCGAAGCGGGTGTTGTATTCGATCACGCTGGGGCCGGCGGGGGTGAGCATGATGCCGATGAAAAGGGTGCCGCAAAAGGCGATGCCCTCGTCGGCGATTGCGTGGACGGAGGGGCGGACGATTTCGTCGTCGATGCGGGCGAGGAGTGCGGGCGTGACGACTTCGGCGGGCGAATACGTGCCCATCCCGCCGGTGTTGGGGCCGGTGTCACCGTCGCCGACGCGTTTGTGATCCTGCGAGGTCGGGAGGATGAGGTAATCGCGGCCGGAGACGACGACGAGGATGGAGGTTTCCTCGCCGAAAAGGCAGTCCTCGACGAGGAGTTGGCGGCCGGCGGAGCCGAATTTACCGCCGTCGAGCAGGTCGCGCACGGCCGCTTCGGCTTCGGCGAGCGAGGTGGCGACGGTGACGCCTTTACCGGCGGCGAGGCCGTCGGCTTTGATCACGATGGGGATCGAACGCGTGCGCAGGTAGGCGAGGGCCGGGTCGACTTCGCTGAAGAAGGCGGCGGGCGCGGTGGGGATGCGGTGCTTCAGGAGGAGCTGTTTCGTGAAAATTTTGGAGGCCTCGAGGCGGGCGCCGTCGGCATTGGGGCCGTAGACGGGAATGCCGGCTTCGATCAAGCGGTCAGCGAGGCCGAGGGAGAGCGGGACTTCGGGGCCGACCACGACGAACTCGATGTTTTCCCGCTGGGCGAGGGCAACGAGGCCGGGGACATCGTCGGCGGCGACGGGGACGCAGGGGGTTTCGAGGGCGATGCCGGCGTTGCCCGGGGCGCAGAGGACGCGGGGTTGCGCGGGCGAGGCGAGGAGGGCGCGGACGAGGGCGTGTTCGCGTCCGCCGGAGCCGACGACGAGGAGGGAGCGAGGAAGCGCAGGTGAAGCCACGTCGGGAAACACTCAGAGGGGCGTGCGGGTGGCAAGGCCGGGATGCGGCATGGCGCGCGCGGTGGTGGCCGGAAATCGACTGCGCGGCGGACGTGGCCGCCGGCGGGGTGGTGCACGAGGGTGGAGGCGCCGGGCGGCAGACGGACGCCGTGAGAGCTTACAACACCTGGAGTTTCTTGCGGTAGAACGCGACGACTTCGTCGGGGTCGTCGGTGAAGAGGATGTAGTCGGCGATCCAGGCGGGGGCGCGTTTGCTGCGGATCATCTCGTTGATTTGTTTGCGGAGATCGCCCCAGAATTTGGAGTTGAAGAAAACGTAGGGCACGCGCGGGCGGATCCCGAGCTTCAGGTTGCAGAGCTCGATGCCGACTTCTTCGAGGGTGCCGACGCCGCCGACGTTGAAGATACAAAAATCCGCGGCTTCGAACCATTTTTGGCGGAAGTGGCGGGACGATTCCTGGAAGGTGTTAAAGAAATCGACGCCGAGTTCGGGGGGCTGGGCCTCGAGTTCGAGGAAGCAGGCGCCGGTGAGCGCGCCCTTGTTGCGGGCCTGGTCGGTGGCGAGGCGCATCACGCCGCCGCCGCCGCCGGTAAGGACGCCGAGGTTCGAACCGATGAAGCTTGTGAGCTTGTCCACGAGAGCGGAGATGCGCGCGGTGTCGGCGTCGTCCAAACCATGGGCGGAGCCGTAGAAGGCGAGGATGGTGGATTCCTGAAATTTGCGGGCCATCTCCTCGCGGACGAAAAAGCCGTGGTCTTTTTTGTAGACGTGCTGGTAGAGGTCCTTGGTGAGTTCGTCATACCAGTAGACCTGGAGGCCGAGGTTATCGAACATATCGAGTCGGGCGTGGGCGTTGCTCGAGAAGAAGTAGCCGTGGGTGCGCGAGGGTTTGCGGAAGACGATGCGTTTCAACTTCACGTCGCCGAGGCGCGTGACGAGTTCGATGTGTTCGAGCAGATCCGGGAAATAATCGGCGAGGAGGGTGTCGGCGTCGGCGGGTGCGGCGTCGAGGGCCTGGATGAGGGTGCGGCTGCCAATGGGACAGGCCTCGCCCTCGAGGAATTTGCGGAGGTCCTCGTTGGCGCGGACGACGACGGCGCGGTTTTCAGTCGTGCCGCTCTGGCCGCGGACGGTGATCTTGGTCTTGGGCTTGGCCTCGGCGGTGTCGCGGGGCGGGTTGTGGTCGAGGCACTGGTAGAGGTGGGCGGAGGTGGCGAGGAGGCGCTGGCGTTTTTTCGTGAGGGACTTGCTCTCGGGGTCGTCGGCCTCGGGGGCGCGGTAGATGTCGACGGAGACGACAGGGTTTACGACGGGCTGGTCGCCGGTGTTGTAGATTTCCAACATGATGTTGGTGCCGAAAGTCTTGATCGGGTCGAGGAGGACGGCGCTGGTGTGGATGCCGAAGTTGCCGGGGCCGGGGTTGAGGACGACGAAGTGCTCTTTCAGATACATCGAGCAGCTGGTGAGGATGCCGGAGCGCGGGGCGATGGAGAGCGGCGAGGCGTCGCGGCGGACCTGGACCTTATCGAGGAAGGCGCGGCCGGCGAGGCCGCTGACGATGCGCTCAAAACTGAGGCGCTGGAGTTTGGGGTTGATGGTGTAGCTGACCTGGTGGGGCGTGAGGAAGACGCTGCCGCGGCTGTCGATACTGATCGTGTTGGGGAGCTTGAGGCGGTTTTGTTTGATGGCGTCCCAGATCTCCATGCTGGTGAGCTTGGCGGCGGCGGGCGCGTGGAAGAGGCGGCCGACGGGCGAGCCGACGCGGAGGAGTTTTTTCCAGTAGGGGGCGTTGGGGAAGCTGAGATCGTAGACGAAGGCGTCGGCCTCGAGTTCGACGCGGTTGCCGGCGACGTGCGGGGCGCCGGTGACGAGCATCTCGATGCCGATGCGGGCGAGGGAGCTGCGCTCAGTGAAGCGGAGGGTGGCGACGTGGGGCTGAAGGGCCTCGAATTCGGCCGGATGACGGGGCCAGAAGGCGAGGGTGAGCGTCACGGTGCGCTCGTCTTTATTTTTTACGGTGAGGATTTGGCCGTCCTGGCTGGTCCAAAATTGAGCGGGATGCATTTTAAGGACGGCGAGAAATGACCTTTCCCGGGGGGCGACACAAGCGGGGAGTAATTGGTTGCTTTCGCGGGGGGGCGCTGGCAGACCCGTCGGCTTTTACGGCACAAATCACCCTGCGCCGTGACTCTACGCTGTTCTAATACTTAACGCATGAAACTGAACTATACCGCCACGATTACCTTGCTTGCGCTCGGCCTCGCCGCCGCGCGCGCCGAAGACAAAAAAATTACGGTTCCGGGTCTGAGCCCGGCGCCCGCCGCGCCGGCGGCCGCGCCGGCTGCGCCCGCGTTTACGGAAGCGCAAATTGTCGAGGAGTTCGGCTGGTTCGTCGGCAAGCGGGTCGGGCTGACCGAGCTTGAGTTCACGCCGGCCGAAATTGCCGCGTTCGTGAAGGGCATCTCGGTGGCGGCGGCGGGCAAGGACGCGCCGTTTGAGCTCGAGAAGATCGGGCCGCTGATGGACGAGTTTATGCAGAAGAAGCAGGGTGCGTTCGCGGCGAAGGCGAAGACCAAGAGCCTCGCGGCCAGCACGGCGTTCTTTACCAAACTCAAGGAAAACAAGGCCATCATCGAGCTGCCCAGCGGTCTCCGCTACGAGATCGTGAAGACCGGCGAAGGTGCATTTCCGAAGGCGTCCGACACCGTGAAGGTGCACTACGTCGGCACGCTCGTCGACGGCACCGAGTTCGACAGCTCCGTCAAGCGCGGCGAGCCGGCGGAATTTCCCCTTGAGGGCGTGATCCCCGGCTGGACCGAGGGTCTGCAGAAGATCAACAAGGGCGGTAAGATCAAACTCTACGTCCCCTCGCATCTGGCCTATGGCGACGACGGCAAGGGCGGCATTCCGCCGAGTTCGACGCTGATTTTCGATGTCGAGTTGCTGGAGATCAAGGCGGGCGCCCCGGCGGCGCCGGCGATGCCGGTCGCTCCGGCGGCGGCCCCGGGCACGAAGTAAGCGAAGCGGGAAGATACCCATTTAGAACCAAGCCCCCGGCGAGAGCCCGGGGGCTTTTTTGTGGGCGCAAAGCGGAAGCTCGGTCCGGCGGGAAACGGGGCCCGGGGTGGATCGGCGGACGGAAGTGCGCCTCAGGGGATCTAGCCCGAGGCGAGCGCGGGGTGGGCGTCGGCGAGGAAGGCGGCGACGTCGGCATCCTGGGTTTCCCAGGAGCACATGAGGCGGTAGCCGTGTGCGCCGACGAAGCGGTAGAAATGCCAGCCGCGGGCTTCGAGGGCGGTGACGGCGG
>CANHJG010000188.1 GCA_947461205.1 Opitutia bacterium | reverse complement strand
AAGTCCGCTTCCGTTTTTTCGTCGGTGGGCGCCGGGGGCGAGCCCGGGCAGGGCCCAGAAGACCGCGGCGCCCATGGCCCCGCCGGCACCACGCTGAACCCGGCGCTGCTGAAAATCGCCCGCCCGCCCAGCAGGAGCCTGAACGCCGTGCCGTCGTCGCCGCGGACCGACCGGTGACCGGCGCGCCACGCGCGGAGCGCGACGGCTGACCGCACGGTCGCGAGCAGTGCGGTGCCGACCGCGCCCATGCGCCCAAAGACGGTCAGGAGGATAGGGCATGGTGCCCTCGAGCGCCACGGTCGCCCGCGCGCTTTCGTGGAGCCGGTCGGCGGGCTGAGGGCCCCCGGGTTTGCCGCCGACGAGTCCGGAGGCGAGCACGACGCGGAGACCGGCGACGGCCAGGGCGACGAGGGCAGCGCGGCTGTTGCTGACGGCGACGCCGACGAGAGGGGTGTTCATCCGGGCCGGCCACCCCCAGCGGCGCCGAGCCAGAAACCGGCCGGGAAACCCAAAGGCCCCCGCGATCATCGAGCCGCCCGCGACATCACTGCTCCCGGAGATCAACGGGGTCCCGAGAATCGCGGAGTAACGTTCCGATCAGCGGCACCGTTGCCTTCCGCGTCTGTCGGCGCGGCCACGCAGCGGTCCTCGCGGTTTGGAGGGCGATTTTTCGGCTGGCAGGGCAAGTGGCGCGGTGGCGGTAGGTCGGGCTGTTTGCGGCCTTCGCCGGGCTGGCGCCGGCCGAGTTGCGGCCCCTCGGCGTGGTGGAGCGGGCGGGTAAAAATAGAGGGACCTTTCCGGCCCCGGTGGTGGGCGTGCGGCGCGAGGTGGCGACGGCGACCGGTCGCGCGGTGGGGTCGCGCGGTGGGGGCGCACGTTGGGGGCGTATCGGTGGGGGGCGGGGAGGCCGGATGGCGACGCCCGGGCGGCGGCTGGCCCTCGATGCGTGGCACCGCGTGGCGCACGCCCGGGCGAACGGTTGGGCGGATGCAAACCGGGGCGGCGGACGGCGAGGGGGCCGCGTTGACGCGGATGCAGGCGGTGCTGGACGGGACGCCGCTGGCGTTTCACCTGCCATTGGTTGGCAGATAACCGGGCGGAATTTGGGCGGGAAGAAGGCTTGAGCTTGATCGGCGGTCTCCTACGGTGCCGCTTCCTTGAATCCAGTGAACGCAGCCGACTTCGCGTTTCTGATTGCTGAGAGCGACGTCTTTGACTGGTCGCTTCCAGCGGCGTTGGTTGTGGGTGGAGGGATCGGATTTTGGGTCATTTGGCGCCTGACCCGCCACACCCGGCGCGCCGCGCACGAGCAGGCGGCGGAGCTCATCGAGGTCGCGCGGCGCGAGGCGGCGGTAGCGGCGGAAGAGATGAAGCAGAAGGCGGAGGCCGAAATTCAGGAGAAACGTGCGGAATTGAACCGCGAGTTCGATCGCCGCGAGATCGAAAGCGACGTGCGGTTGCGCGAAATCCGCGCGCACGAGGAATCCCTTTCGTTGCTCGACTACCAGTTGGAGCAGCGCCAGGAGCGGCTCAACCGCGAGAGCGCCGCCGTGAAGCAGGCCCGCGATGCCATCCGCGCCCTCTCGAAGAGCGTCCGCAAGCGCCTCGAGGGCGTCTCGCAGATGGACGCCGACGAAATCAGGAAACAGCTCCGCGAGGAGGTCCTCCTCGAGTGCGGCGACGAGTTGCGCGCGTTGCGGCGGGCGACGCTCGAGAAATCGGAACAGGAGCTGCAGACCGACGCGCGGCGCATCCTCGTCGCGGCCATGCAGCGCATCGCGAGCAAGCCGAACAACGATCTGACCGCGACGATTGTGCAGCTGCCGAGCGAGGAGATGAAGGGCCGCATCATCGGTCGCGAGGGGCGCAACATCAAATCGTTCGAGTCGGCGACGGGCGTTACGCTGTTGATCGACGAGTCGCCGCAGATGGTGCTGATCTCGTCGTTCGATCCTGTGCGCCGCGAGGTGGCGCGCTCGGCGCTCGACGCGCTGGTGAAGGACGGCCGGATCCACCCGGCCTCGATCGAAGAATTTGTGAAGCGCGCGGCGGAGGAGATTGATCTCGTCACGACGCAGGCGGGCGAGGAGGCGGTCGCGAAACTCAACATCAACGGCCTGCACCCCGAGATCATCAAGCTGCTCGGCCGCCTCAAATACCGGTTTTCCTACAACCAGAACGCGCTGGACCATTCCGTCGAGACGGCGTTCCTCGCATCGATGATCGCGAGCGAGGTCGGCCTCGATCCGAATGTCGCGAAGCGCGCGGGGCTGCTCCACGACGTCGGCAAGGCGGTCTCGGGCGAACTCGAAGGCAGCCATGCCATCATTGGCGCGGAATTCATCAAGCGCTACGGCGAGACGCCGATCGTGGTCAACGCCGTCGCGGCGCACCACGAGGAGGTGAAGCCCGAGACGGTCTATGCGGGTCTGGTGATTCTGGCCGACACGATTTCCGCGGTGCGTCCCGGCGCGCGGGCCGAGTCGATGACGAGCTATATCCAGCGCCTGGGGCGGCTGGAGAAACTGGCGGTCTCGATCGAGGGCGTGCAGCAGGCGTTCGCGATCCAGGCGGGCCGGGAGATCCGGGTGGTGGTCTCGCCCCTGGAGGTGACCGATGACCGCGCCCGGGAAATCGCGAAGGAGCTGCGCGGCCGGATCGAGGCGGAACTGCAATACCCGAGCACGATCAAGATCACGGTGATCCGCGAGAGCCGGTTTACGGAAACGGCGACCTGAACGCCGCGCTGCTGGAAGCTTGAGGCGACCAGCCCGAAGCCGAAGCAGCGAACCGCGACTTGCGAAGCACCGAGACTTAACGTTTGTAGCTGACCGCGCAAAACTCCTCTTTTTCCATGGCCGACCCGAAGATCCTCGAAACTTTTCCCAATCCCGCTCCGCATCGCGACTACGTGATCGAGCACTCACACCACGAGTTCACCTCGATGTGTCCGATCACCGGCCACCCGGATTTCGCGACGATCATCGTGCGGTTCGTCCCGGACAAGGTCTGCGTCGAACTGAAGTCGCTGAAGCTCTACTTTCACGCGTTTCGCAATGACGGCATCTTCTTCGAGGCCGTGACCAACAAGATTTGCGACGATCTCGGCACGACGCTCAAGCCGCGCGAACTCACCGTGATCGCGGACTGGAAAGGCCGCGGCGGGATCACCTCGCGCGTGTCGGCTTCATGGTCGCCGAAGAAGAAGCGCTGAGCCTCCCGCCCCTGCGCGTTCCGGGGGGGGGTCTGGGTAAAGTCTCCGCAAAAGCCCGGCCGGAGATGCATTTGATGCGTTTTTCTCCGCGCGGACACACTCCATGGTTGCCCGGTGACCGGGTCAGCCATCATCGAATATTCTCTCACCTTCCCTGACACCCATGCCGACCGTAACCCACCGAACCCTCACCTGCCTGACAGCCGCGGCCTTGGCCGTGACGGCGCACGCGCAGTCCGCGTCCGATCCCGCCATCGCGCTCGACGAGATCACGGTCTCCGCGACGCGCATCGCGCAGCCGGTGTCCGAAGTGCCGGCCAGCGTGTCCGTCATCCGGCTCAACGACCTGTTGAACAGCGTGACTTCGCTCCGCGATCTCGCGCGCGGCGAGCCGGGCGTCTCCGCCCCGGCGGCCTTCGGGGCGACGGGCAATGCCCCGCGCAATTTCCCCACCGCGCGCTCCTTCAACATCCGCGGTCTCGACGGCAACCGCGTGCTGATCCAGGTGGACGGCGTGCGCCAGCCCGAGCAGTTCACCTTCGGCAATGCGCAGCTCATCGGGCGCGACTATTTCGAGCCGTCGCTTTATCGCACGGCCGAGATCCTCAAAGGTTCGGCCTCGGCGCTCTATGGTTCCGATGCGGTCGGCGGTGTGCTGTCGTTCATCAGCCCGGCGCCGACGGCGCTGCTGACCGAAGCGAAACGCGACCTGCTCGCCGGGATTTCGACGTCCTATGCTTCGGCCAACGATGAGTGGACGGGCACGGCCAGCGCCGCGGGGCGGGCCGGGGCCGTCGCGGCCGTCGCGACTGCGACCCGCCGCGAAGGCCACGAAGCGGAGGCGAAGGGCAATTACCCGTCCGATCCGTCCGAGTTCAAAGTCGATGCCGGGCTGTTCCGCCTCGACTACACGCCGGCCGCGGGCCGCACGCTGTTTTTGACGGGGGAGACATTTACGAAGACCATGGAGGCCTCGTTTCCAAGCCTCATCACCGCGACGTTTGCGGGCCAGACGGGCCGGCAGCGGATCACGCGCGACCGCGCCACGGTGGGCTACGATGTCACTAGCCCGACCGGCTATTTTCGCAATCTCCAGGCCCGCCTCTCCTGGCAGGGTGCCAAAGTCCGCGAGACCTACGTGACCCGCCAGTCGATTCCGGTCGGCCCGCCGCCGCCCGCGCCGCAGACCTATGTGCCGCGCCTGCGCCTGCGCGATTCCGATTTTCGCAACCGCGGCCTCTCCGGCTCGCTGCAGGTCGAGAGCGGCGCGCGCCTCGGGGACCGCGCCCACCGCATCCTCTGGGGGATCGACGGTTCGAAGACCAAGCAGACGCGCAACGAGGATTTCTCGCAGTTCGACGGCACGACTGGCGCGTTTTTGAACAAGATTTTCGTCGGCGAAAATTTCCCGCTCAAGCGCATCCCGGACGGGGAGGTCACTCGCTATGCGGTGTTCGCGCAGGACGAGGTGACGCTGGATGCCGGCCAGCGCTACCTCGCGAGCTGGGGGGTCCGCTTGGATCACTACCGCCTCGCAGTGACCGACGACGCGCGCTACCAGAACCTGGCCAAAGGCACGGCGCCGGTCGGCTTCGACCAATGGGCCGTCGCGCCGAAGGTCGGCCTCCTCTGGCGCGTGGGCGCGCAGGAGACGTTTTTTGCGCGCTACCACCGCGGTTTCCGCAATCCCACGAACGAGGACCTCAACGGCTCGATCGTGAATCTGACGACGCCGCCGGTCTTCTACCGGACGAAGCCGAATCCGGCGCTCAAGGCCGAGATCAGCGACAGCTTCGATCTGGGCATGCGGGCGCGCCGCCCGGGGGCGAATTACGTCGTGAGCGTCTTCTACAACGCCTACTCGGACTTCATCGACACCTTCAGCCCGACGCGCGACCCGCAGCTCCCCAGCTCGCCCGGCGACCCCGTCGTGTATCAGTCGAAAAACGTCAGCCGGGCCCGTATCCACGGGGCGGAGGCGACGGTCGAGCTGCCGCTCGGGCACTACGAAAAGGCCCTCGCCGGCGCCGGGTGGTCGAACTCCCTCGCCTGGTCGCGCGGCGATAATCTGCAGGCCGGCAAGCCGCTCAACTCCATCGAGCCGCCCAAGTGGGTCAGCGCGCTCAGTTACACGGCGAAGGACAGCTGGGGGCTGCGGCTCACGGGCACGACCCACGCGCGCCAGCGCCGGGTGGATGCGACGGCGATTTTGGCGCTGTGGGACGGACGGCCGCCGGCGCCGGTGCAGTTCGTGCCCGCGGGGGTCACGCTGTTCGATCTCACGGGCTATGTGAATTTCACGAAGAATCTCCGCGCGAGCGCCGGCGTCTACAATCTCGGCGACCGGCAGTATTGGTCTTGGCAGGACGTGCGCGAACTCGACCGCGGCCGCGCGGATCTCCCGCGCTTCGCCCAGCCGGGTCTCAACACCCGGGTGTCGCTGACGCTGAGCTTCTGAGCCCGGCCCGCCGCTCATCCCGGCGGGCCGACCGTCTGGGTCAGTCGCGGGTTCGCCGGGCGGAGGCGGAGGGCGATGCTCCGCCTGCCATGCACCTGCGTCTGCGGCTAGCCGGGTGCCTCCCCGCGGCCGCGCTCCGGGCCCCGGCCGTTGGCCGGTGTTCAAGACCCGCATGACGATGGGCAAGGCGCACTGGTGTGTCCTCGTGTCCGATACCGGCAAAGCCCGCGCCTGCCTCAAGGTCGGGGCCGCGTCCCAAGGCGTCACGCTCACGGGCGACGACGCGGCCTCCGGCGGGCGGGGCGTGGGCGCACGGAAGACGGGCGGATCGCCGTCAGAAAATAGCGCGAAGCGTGGCTGCACTCCGCCGCGCGAGTCCGCGTCAGACCTGCAGCGAGGCGAGGACGGCGGCGTGGAGCGCGGGGGTGGCGCTGGCGATGGTGGATTCGGCGGGGTAAGCCGCGCCGCCGCGCCAATCGGTGATGACGCCGCCGGATCCGCGGATGACGGGCACGAGCGCGGCAATGTCCCACGGGTTCATGATCGGATCGAGACACACGTCGGCCCAGCCGCCGGCCACGAGGAGGTAGCCGTAGCAATCGCCCCAGGTGCGGACGAGTTTGGCGCGCCGCGTGAGGGCTTCGTAAGCGGCGCCGTTTTGATACTTGGCGGGATTGAGCGGATCGCTCGTGAGCAACGTGGCGTCCTCCGGCCGCGTGGTGGCGCGGCAGCGGACGGCGCGGCCGTTGAGCGTCGTGGCGGTGCCGTCGCCGATCATCAGCTGGCCGAGCACGGGCTGGTGGATGGCACCGAGGACGGGCTGGCCATGGTGCAGGAGCGCGATGAGCGTGCCCCAGAGCGGGACGCCGGTGATGAATGATTTGGTGCCGTCGATGGGATCGAGGACCCAGACGAACTCGGCGTCGGGGCGGTCGCGGCCGAGTTCTTCGCCGATGATGCCGTGGGCGGGGAATTTTTTGGCGATGAGCCCGCGCATCAGTTCCTCGGCGCCGCGGTCGGCGACGGTGACGGGCGAGGCGTCGCTTTTGACTTCCACGGCGAGGTCGAGCCGGCCGAAGTGCGGGCGGATGAACGCGCCGCTCGCGTGGGCGAGTTCGGTGAGGAAGGTGCGGTAGGGCGTGAGGTCCACGGCGGAAAGGTGGCCCACGGACCCTACGGAACACACGGAAAAAATAGAGTCGGATTTTTCCCGGGCCCGTGTTCCGTAGCGGGCGTGGGCACCTCGTGGACCGACCAGCCGATTTTCTTTGTCGATTTTGAGGGGAGCCGTGCCTCGGGGATTTTGGAGTTTGGGGTGGTCGAGGTGCAGCACGGGTTGGTGGTGAATGCGCGGACCCGGATCTGTCGTGCGACGGGGCGGGTGCGGGCGGAAGACACGGCGGTGCACGGGTTGAGCGAGGCGGAGGCCGCGACGCACGAGCCGTTCGCCGACGAGTGGGATTATTTTTCGAGCCTGCGCGAGCGGGGGCCGCTGGCCGCGCACTACGCGGGCGTGGAAAACGGGCTGCTGAAATCCGTGTGGCCTTATCCGCGCAGTTCGCCGGATTTCGCGCGCCCGGGGAAACGGGTGGCGGAGTGGGGACCGTGGGTGGATTCGGCGCGGCTCTATGCGCAGCTCTACCCGCAGCTCGAATCGGGGAAGCTCGAATTGCTGGTGACGGCGTGCGGTTTGGACGGGGAACTCGAGCAGCATGCGGCGGCGTATTGCCCGCCGGACCGGCGGCACTATCACGCGGCGCTCTACGATGCGCTGGCCGGGGCGCTCCTGCTCGCGTCGCTCGCGCGCGATCCGCAGGTGGCGGCGCTGACGGCGATGCAGGTGCTCGCGCTCAGCACGCTCGACGGGGCGAAGCGGGACGCGCTGCAGCAGGGGGATTTGTTTTGAGGGTGGGAAGGCGGGATCGATCCGTCGCGTTCTTGGCGGGAAAAGGCCCGGAATCGAGTGTCACGGATTACGTGACACTTCCTCTGGAAAGAGGGGTT
>CANHJG010000187.1 GCA_947461205.1 Opitutia bacterium | reverse complement strand
GGTGCGAGGTGTGGCTGCAACCCGCGTTGCGCCGGTGGGAGGTGAACGGGAAAAACTCTGGCTGGTGGTCGACTGGCCGGCCGATGCCGCCGAGCCCTACCATGGCGATCTCGCTCGCCCGCAGCGCGCAGCCACCCAAGTACGCTGCCTGACCCTCAGTGGTAGCCGCTGGCAGATCGAACAGTATCTTCAGCGCGCCAAAGATGACCTCGGATTCGATCATTTTGAAGGCCGCTCCTGGACCGGCTTTCTTCATCCTCATCCCGTGCTCAGTGCGCTCGCCTACCTCTTCATTCTTACCGGCCACGCCCGCGCCAAAAAATTCCGGTGTGCCGTGGGGGCCGGACCCTCCGGCCGATCCAGCCGTCGCGGGCGAGGTCGACCGGCTTTGGCTGCGGCTGCGGCAGCAAATTTGAAGATCTCGTCGTCAGCTTGACCTGGCGTCGCCCTGCTGGCCCGCGGTGGCGCGGGCGCGCGCCTGTTCGAGGATGGCGAGCAGCGCGGCGAAATCCTCGTCGCGCGTCCGGCTTTCGATGATGAAGTCGAACGTGTGCGCCTCGCGCAGTTCGCGTTCGGCGGTTCGCATCCGCCCGGCGATCTCGTCTTCGTGGTCCTGGGCCCGGCTCCGCATGCGGTCGACGAGCCGCTCGTGATCGACGATGATAAACACGGTGGTCATGCGCCGGCCGAGGAGCGGGTTTTCCCGCGCGGCGCGGCGAAAGCTTTCCACGCCCTGCACGTCCACGCTGAGCACGAGACTCTGGCCGCGCGCGAGCGGCTCGAGCACACTGGACTTAAGCGTGCCGTAGCGGCGCTCGCCGTGCACCCACGCCCACTCGAGAAAATCCTGGGCGGCGAGCCCGGCGTCGAACTGTTCGGGCGTGAGAAAATGGTAGTGCACGCCGTTGATCTCGCCCGGGCGCGGCGCCCGCGTGGTGGTCGTGACCACCCGCTCAAACTCCGGAATCTCCGCCACAAGGCGGTCGCACAGCGTACTTTTTCCGGAGCCCGCCGGGCCGGCGATGACGAGGAGAACGGGAGTGGAGGGAGCAGACATCGCGGCGCAGGGGTACGGTTCAGTAGGAAAACGCGACGACGGAGAGCACGGCGCCGTAGGCCGCGACCGCACTGCCGACGAGGCGCGCCCGGCCCGGTCGCGCAAACAGCCACCCCAGAAAATCCCGCATCCGCCACGGCTGCGCTCCGAGCCAGACGGCCAGCGCGAGCGCGAGATAGACGAAGGAGACCAACAGCAGACGCTGCGGTTTGTCGTATTCCATGTAAGCGGCGTCGAGCACCGGCATCGCGGCCATCAACACGAGCACGCACCCGCCGCGCACCGCGAGAAAATCGGGCACGCACTTGAACGAGAGGGCGGCGATCGCGGCGAAGGCAAAGAAGAGAATCTTCCGGTATTCGCCGAAGTCGGCCGGCGAGAGGTGCCAGATGCCGTAGAGAAACCACGCCGCGCCCGTGCTGAAGAGCACGTAGGTGGCGAGCGGCGACCGCGGAAACGCTTTCAGCACCGCGGCGTAGCCGGAGTGACCGAGCACGAGCGGCAGACCGAGCACGAGCAGAAGCAGACCGGGCAGGAGCGTGGCGAGGGTGAGGGACATGGTGCGTAATCTTTCTCTTTCCTCTTTATCTTACTCTTTCTCCCCGTTCGCGAGCTCTTCGCCGTAGGGCGCTTGCTCCTCGTGAACTTCTCCGGAAAAACGTGCAATCAGGCCGGCCGTCATCGACACGACTTGCAGCAGGATGGCTTTACCTTCGTCCGCGGCGGCACGCGCGATCTTATTTCGTGCGACCAACACATCGAGACACGCCGCACATTCCACGCCCGAGCCGCGGGCGATGTCGAAATACCGGCAACGGTCCGGGTGCGACCGCTTGCCGTTTCCCTCGGCCAAGTTGAGCACGACACTGGTTGATGCGCGGTCGAGCTGGTCTTTGGCGGCGAGTTTGCCCGGGAGCTCCTCGACCATCGGCGAAACCCACACGACGAAACGCAGAGCCTCTTGGTAAACTTTCAAACGCTCGTGGTCGAATAGGACGGGCATAGATCAGGGAGAAAGAAGAAAGAGAAAGAGGAAAGAGAAAGATTACGCGGGGTCCGGGACTCCGCTCAGCACCAGCTCCCCATACAGCGTGCTCACGCTGGCGCGTTCGATTTTCAGCGGCACCAGCATGCCGATCAGGCGCGGGTCCGCCGCGAAAATACACACGCGGTTGCCGCGCGTGCGCCCCGTGAAGCGCGCGCCGGTCTTGTCCGGGCCTTCGACCAGGACTTCCTCGACCGTGCCGACGAGCGCCGCGCTACGGCGGAGGGAGTTCGCCTTGAGGATTTCGAGGAGCGCCTGGTTGCGCGCTTCCTTCACCTCGTCGGGGATCTGGTCGCCGAGCCCGGCCGCGGGCGTGCCGGTGCGGATCGAGTATTTGAAGACGTAGGCCATGTCGTAGTTGCAGGCCTCGAAGAGCTCGCGCGTCTGCTGGAACTCTTCCTCGGTCTCGCCCGGAAAGCCCACGATCACATCCGTCGAGAAAACCATGTCGTTCCGCACGGCGCGCAGGGCGTCGACAATCTCCTTGTAGCGCTCGCGGGTGTAGGGGCGGTTCATCGCGCGGAGGATGCGATTGCTGCCGCTCTGCATTGGCAGGTGCACATAGCCGCACAGTTTGGGGAGACGGCCGTAGGCGGCGACGAGGTCGTCTTTGAAACCGCGCGGGTGGGGGGACGTAAACCGGATGCGCTCAATGCCCTCGATGGCGGACACTTTTTCCAGCAACTGCACGAAGGGTGAAATCCCGTCGGTATGCGTGTAGTCGCGGCGGCCGTAGCTCGTCACGATCTGACCGAGCAGCGTGACTTCCCGCACCCCGCGGGCGGCGAGGGCGCGGCATTCGGCCACGATGTCGTCCATCGGGCGCGAGCGTTCGTCGCCGCGGGTCTTCGGGACAATGCAGAACGCGCAGTCCATGTTGCAGCCCTGCTGGATCGAGACGAAGGCCGTGATCTGGCGCTCCACCGCACCGTTCGCATCCGGCTCGGGCGCGAGGTGGTCTTTGATCGTGTTTTGCGACCCCACTTCCTCGCCGATGTCGACGATCGTCTCGCCCACCGGGGCGCCGGCGTCGCGGGCCGCGCGGAGGTTGTCGAGGTAGTCCGGCACCTGGTGGAATTTCTGCGTGCCGACGATCAGGTCCACATCGGGCAACTGGTCGAGGAGGGAGGCCCCGCGGTTCTGCGCCATGCAGCCGAGAATCCCGAGAACAAAGTCGGGCTGTTTCTTTTTCCGCGCCGAGAGATTTTCGGCCTTGGCGATGGCCTTTTGCTCGGCGGCATCGCGCACGGAGCAGGTGTTCAGCAGGAGCACGTCGCAGTTGTGCTCGTCCGCCACGATGCGGTAACCCCGGGCCCGCAGCATCGCCGCGACCGCGTCGCTGTCGCGCTCGTTCATCTGACACCCGTAGGTTTTGATATGGACCCGGTTCATCCGTGGGAGGGTTCTGGATAAAGCAGCCCAAAGCGGGGTCAACGCGGGAAACGGGACCAATCGAGAGAAACAAATCTATCGCGGCCGTGCTTGCGACGGCGGCTTGCAACGCCACGCTGCCCATGGATTCCATGCGATCGCCCATTATCGCTCTGATTTTTGTTTTCGCCGTCGTCGCCCGCGCCGCCGCGCCCGCCCCCGACGCCATCGTCCTCGTCGCCGGCGATCTGCACTCCGCCTACGACCGCACCGCGCAATTCCTCGCGCGCGTCGACCAGATCCGCGCCGACCATCCCGGCGTGCCCGTCGCCGTACTCATCAACGGCGACACGTTCGAACTCGGCAACGCCGTCGCGCAACGCAGCGCCGGCGCCGTGGACTACGCGCTGTTCACCGCCCTCGCCACGCGCGTCCCCACGGTCGTCAACCTCGGCAACCATGAACCCGAATTTCACGGCGTCGCCGAAACCATCGCCCGCATCCAAGCCACCGGCGCGCTCGTCCTCGGCGGCAATGTCGTCAACCCGTCCACCCGCCAGCCCTACGCCCCCGCGTCCACGCGCCTGAAACTGGGCCCGCGCGAAGCCGTCGTCGTCGGGATCACCACCGACCGTCTGTCCACCTTCCGCGTCGCCGTGCGCCCCGCGCTCGACCTCGCCGATCCCGTGGTCTGGGCGAAACAGCATCTCCCCGTGCTGTTCCGCGCTGCGCCGCTCCCCATTCTGCTGACGCACACCGGCCTCAAGGTCGACCGCGCCCTCCTGCCGCTCGTCCCCGACGGCACGCTTTTCGCGGGCGCGCACGACCACCTACGCTTCGTGCAACGCGCGGGCCGCACCGTGTATTTTCACTCGGGCAGCTGGACGGAATTCATCTCCGTCGCCCGCCTGCACGTCACCGCCGCCGGCCCGGCTTGGGACGTGGAACCCGTGCGCCTCGCCCCCGACGATCCGGCCGACGCCGCCCTCGCCGCACTCATCCGCACCACGCTCGCCCAACATCTCACCGCCGAGGACACCGCCGTCGTCGGCCGCACGCCGCGCGCCCTCGGGCCGACCGACGCCGCGCATTTCGCCGTCGAGGCCGCGCGCCGCGCCGCCGGCGCGGATTTTGCGCTGGTGGGTGGCACGACCTTCGGCGCCGGCCTGCCCGCCGGCGAAGTGTCGCGCTTCGCCCTCGAGGCCTGCGTGCGTTTCGACGGTCCGCTGTTCGCCGCGGAAGTCGACGGCGCCTGGCTGAAAACCCTCCTCACGCGTTGCAACCAGGGCCCGGATACGCCCTGGGCCGACCGCGCCGGCGAAAATCTCGTCGCTGCCGCGCCCGCCGATCCCGTCCCCGGTCGGCGCTACCGGTTCGTTACGACCGACTGGGTCGCGAAGAATGCCAAAACTTATCTCGGCGAAGACGCGCCCGCGCTCACCGAAGTGCCGGCCCTGAAGCTGAAAGCGGCGCTCATACGGGCGCTCAATTCCCCACGATGATTCCGCAAGGGAGGAGCCCGCTTGCGGGTGATTCAGCGCGACCGCAGTCGTCCGTCGGATCCCATCGCCCGCAAGCGGGCTCCTACGCCCGAATCAGCGCTCGGGGTTTTTCCCGCCGCGCGCTGGTCTTCCTCCTCGCGTTGCCCCTCGCGGCGCAGCCGCCCGCGCCCAAAGCGGCGCCCGCCGATCCCACGGCTGACGGCCTTTTTCAGCTCGGGAAATCGCTCTTCGACCAGCTCGCCCCGCCCGATATCAAGGCCCGGTATGAGTTTCCGTCCAAAGAGGAGTGGGACGCGTTTGCCGTGCGCCTGCAACGCGCGCTGGAAGGCGGTTCGCTCGAAGAACTCGCCGCCTGCGATGCGGAAGCGCGCGCCGCCCTCGCCGGCCTGCGCCTGCTCCCCGGCTACGAAGATTACGCCGCCTGGCTTGAGCAGCGCATTGACGAAATTCAGGGCGCGAAACAGGCCGCCGCGCCGCGCTCGCCGCTCCCGCCGCCGTTCCTGCCGCACTACGACCTCTGGCTGGCGCGCGTGCGCGCGCGGCCCGTGCCCGCGACCGCCGCCGCGCTCATGCCGCGCCTGCGCGCCGCGTTCGTCGCCGAGGGCGTGCCAGCCGAACTCGCCTGGCTCGCCGAGGCGGAAAGTTCGCTCAATCCCGCCGCGCGCAGTCCCGTCGGCGCCAAAGGCCTGTTTCAATTCATGCCCGACACCGCGAAAGCGATGGGCCTCAGCACCTTTCTCCCCGACGAGCGCACCGACCCGGAAAAATCGGCGCATGCCGCCGCGCGCTTCTTGAAGGCGCTGCACGGCCGATTCGGCAGCTGGCCCCTCGCCTTCGCCGCCTACAACGCCGGCGAAGGCCGCGTGCGCCGCGCGCTGACCGCCCGGGGCGCGCACGATTTCGCCGGCATCGCGAGTGCCCTGCCGGCAGAGACGCGCATGTATGTGCCGAAAGTCTGCGCGCTTGTCGCCGTGCGCGCCGGCGTGGCGCCGGAGCGCATCGCTCGGCCCCGCGGTTGAGCCACCGGCGCGGGCCCCGGTGGCCCCCGGTCCAGGCGGGATTTCTGTTCGCCAGCGGGTCGCGCGCCGTTTTGCTGGCCGAATGGGATTTTTCGACCGCTTTTCCGCGAAGAAACCGGCGCCGACCCCGGCGCCGGCCAACGGCTCCGACGCCACGCACGCCGCCCACGCCGCCGCCGCGGCTTCGGCCCCGCCGGCGGCCCCGGCGCCCGCGTCCGCGGGCGGCGCCAAGGCCCTCCTCGCCACCGCCCGCGAGAAACTCACCGCCAAAGACCTCCCCGCCGCCCTCGCCCTCTACGAAGAGGTGCTCGCTAGCTCGGCCGGCGACCGGCCCGACGTCCTCGTCGCCATCTCCGGCGATCTGGGTTCGCATGGCCATGTCGCGGAAATCGTCGAACTCGTCGCCCCGCGTTACGATGCCGAGCGCCACGGGCCCGCCACCGGCCTGAATCTCCTCCAGGCTTATCTCGCCCTGCGCAACGTCGACGCCGCGCAACACGTCCTCGACATCCTCTTCGGCCTCCAGCGCCCCGAACTCGAGGAGCGCCTCTACGGTTTCTCCAACGCCATCGGGGAAATGATCGCCACGCCCCACGCTGCGCCGCCCCCCGGCGTCGTCGGCGGGCCCGTGGCCGGCGCCGACGCGCCGAAAATTTCCCTCATCAGCATCAGCAAACCGATTTGGTTTTACGGCCTTGAACCGATGGCCGCGCAGCTGCTCCCGCCGAAAGAGGGCCGCCTCCGCCGCGTCGCCTTCGCCCAGCTGGCGCTGCCCGGTTACCCCGACCTCGCCGCCGCCATGAAAAAACCCGAGGACGAACTCGGCCGCCTCTCCCGGGCCCTGCCGCTGTGGCTCGCGGAGGCTTTTTATTTTTCGCCGTCCTACGCGCCCGTCGCCGCCATCGCCGTGATGCATCCGGCCGACGGCGCACCCGCTCACCCGATGATTTTCGGCGCCGAGTGGACGACGGACAACCTCCGCCAACTCGTCGACACGAGCGACGGGGGCGTCGATTTCATTGTCACCGGTGCCCTGCGGGCCCACGCGGGCGACTACGAGGCGCTCTTGCGCGTGTGGGACGTCAAAACCTACCGTGAGCGCAAGACCTTCACCGCCCGCTGGACGCCCGTCACCGCCGACGAGGCGCTCGGGCGGCTCCACGCCGACGTGCGCGCGTTTATGGAATGGTCGCCCGCGAGCGCCGCCTTCGCCTACGTGCCGCCGGCGAAACCGCGGGCGTGGCTCGACACGCTCGGCGCTTCGCTCGGACTGTTTCTGGCCGAGAAAGCCGTGCTGCCCCTCGCGGCCTTGGCCCCGTCGGCCGAAGCGTTCGCCCATGCGGCCCGGCACGCCAGCACCGGCGAAGCGGCGTCGTTCGCCTTTCTCACGACCCGCGCCCGCCTCGCCAAACTCGATTCCTCCGTCGATCTCGCGGGCGAGGTCGCGCTAACGCGCTCGCCGCTGGTGAACGAGGCAAAGAAGCTTTTGTAGGTATTTTTCAGGTATCTTGTGGACCCGGCCGGTGGCCGGGCTGAAATCAGGAACCCGCCCACCGGGCGGGCCTACAACCTGGCCTACAACCAGCCCTCCCCATGCCACCGCAAGGTCATCCCGATGATTCGCCTCCGTTCGGTCCTCACCTCGGGCGCCTGCGTTGGGTTTGGGCCCGCGACCCGCTCTATTT
>CANHJG010000186.1 GCA_947461205.1 Opitutia bacterium | reverse complement strand
CGCGCGGATCTTCTCAAAGAATACGCTCGTGCGCGCCTCTTCCACCTCGTCCATCGACGGGATCTTGCCGCGGCGGATGTCCAGCTTGGCCCAGCGCACCATGCTCTGGAGCTTGTAGATCTCCTGCCCCGACACAAACGTGAAGGCCTGCCCTTTGCGCCCCGCCCGACCCGTGCGGCCGATGCGATGCGTATAGTCCTCCGCATCGTTCGGCAGGTCGAAATTGAACACGACCTCCAGATCGTCCACGTCGAGTCCGCGCGCCGCGACGTCCGTCGCCACGAGGAACTCGAAACCGCGCCGGCGGAACTTGTCCATCACGCGGTCGCGCTGCGCCTGCGAGATGTCGCCATGCAATCGGTCCGTCATATAGCCGCGCGCATGCAGGTGCTCGTCGAGGTCGTCGACCATAATTTTCGTGCTGCAAAAAATGATGCCGTAACGGAAATCGTTCACGTCGATCAAACGCGTCAGCGCTTCAATCTTCGAGCGGCGGTCCACCTCGAAATACGTCTGCTCGACCTGCGGCGCGTTCTGCGCCACCGAGTCGATCTTGATCCACGCCGGATCCTTCGAGTAACGACCGATGAGGTCCTGGATCGCGCGCGGAATCGTCGCCGAGAAAAACAGCAGCTGGCGCGTCGCCGGCACAGACTTGAGGATGTGCTCGATGTCGTCACGGAAGCCCATGTCGAGCATGCGGTCGGTCTCGTCGAGAATCACGATTTTGAGCTTATCCAATTTCATGGAGCCGCGCTCCATGTGGTCCATCACGCGACCGGGTGTCCCGATCACCACTTGCGCGCCCGCGTCGAGCGCCCGAAACTGCCGCTCATAGCTTTGGCCGCCATAGATCGGCACGCCCATCACGCCCCGCTTGAACAGCGCGATCTTGCCCGTCTCCTCCGCCACCTGCACCGCGAGTTCGCGCGTCGGGCACAGAATCAGCACCTGCACTGCGCGGATCTTCGGATCCACTTTCTCGATCGCCGGAATCGCAAACGCGACCGTCTTGCCCGACCCCGTCGACGACTGGCCGACGACGTCGCGACCCGCCATGATCGTCGGAATGACCGCCGACTGAATAGGCGAAGCCTCCTCAAATCCCATCTTGTCGACGGCTTTCAGGATGTCGGCCGAGAGGCCCAGTTCGGTGAAGCGGAGTTTTTCCATGCCGCACCCTGCGCGACGCCCCCGCAAAAGGAGAGACAAAAGCGCGCCCGCCCCCAGACTCGCGCCGACCGCGCCATCCGCAGACCGACCACGCAGCCCCTCCGTTCTTCAGTTTTTCCTCGGCAACCGGGTGCTTCTCTCCCTGATTGAGCGACCATTTGCAGCGCGCATTCGCCCGCCGGTGCGCCGCCTCCTCGCCACCCCGTCGTCCCCCACCCCCGTTCTTCATTTTCAGCCCCTTCACCTCATGTCGCACCCAACCGTCACTCCCCTCACCCGTCGCGCGGCGATCCAACGCGGACTCGCCGGTATCTTCGCCTACGCCGTCGCCCCGAATGTTTTCCCTTCGTCCCTCTTTGGCAAAAACGCCCCGAGCAACCGCCTCACCGTCGGCCTCGTCGGCAACGGCCTGATTTGCAACAGCCACATTGGCACCCTGCTCGGCCGCGACGATTGCCGCATCCTCGCGGTCTCCGACGTCTGGCGCAGCAAGGCCGTCAAGGCCCGCGACCGCATCGAAAAATCCTACGCTGCCGACCAGGACAAAGGCACCTACAAGGGCGTGGAGATCTACGCCAAGTTTGAAGACCTCGTCGCCCGCGACGATATCGACGTCGTCTTCGTCACCACCCCCGATCACTGGCACGCTCCGGTCGCCCGCGCCGCCATGCTCGCCGGCAAAGACGTCTACTGCGAAAAACCCATCACCCTCACGCTGCGCGAGGGTCGCATGCTCGTTGATACCGCCCGCCAGCACGGCCGCATTTTCCAGTCCGGCATGCAGCAGCGTTCCGAGGTCTCCTTTCGCAAAGCCGCCGAACTCGTCCGCAACGGCCTCATCGGCGACATCACCCGGATCCGCACCCGCCTCGGCGAATTTCCCCCGCCCCTCCCGCTCCCCGCCCAACCCATCCCGCCCGATCTCGACTACGACCGCTGGCTCGGCCCGACCCCGTGGCGGCCGTACAACGAGAAACGCATTCTCGGCAATTATGGCGGCGGCTGGCGCTGCTTCTGGGAATATGGCGCCCGCAAAAACGGCGACTGGGGCGCCCATCACTTCGACATCATCCAATGGGCGCTCGGCATGGACCATTCCGGCCCCGTGCAATTTATCCCCAAGGGCTTTGAAGGCGCGCCCTACCAGACTCACATCTACGCCAACGGGGTTCGCGTGGAACGCTACGAGGATGGCCAAAAATTCATGATCGAGTTCACCGGAACCAAGGGAACCATCGGCGTCTCCCGCAACGCCGAGTTTGAAACGACGCCGTCCTCCCTCGCCACCCGCCGCCTGCGGAGCGAAGAGATCCACCTCCACGTGAGCGACAGCCACCACAGCGACTTTTTCGCGTGCGTGCGCTCGCGGCAGCGCCCGATCACCGATGTCGAGATCGGCCACCGCACCGCCAGCGTGTGTCACCTCTCCGGCATCGCCGAGAATCTCGGCCGCGCCATCCGTTGGGATCCCGTCAAGGAAGAGATCATCGGAGATCCCATGGCCGCGAGCATGCTCGACCGGCCCCGCCGCGCACCCTACGCGCTCCTCTGACCACCCCTCAACCGCTCCGCCCATGCGCACTCCTTCCTTCCCTTCCCCGTCCGTCTTGATCGGCGCTTCCCTCGCGCTCTTCACCGCCGGCTGCACCACCCCGACGACCGGCCCGGTCGCACCGCCGGCCGCCGCCGAAACCACCGCCGTCACGGCCGCCACCGCGCCCACGGCACGCGTCACCGCGATTCCCTTCCAAGACCTGGATTACTCCGGCGACCAATCGGCCCTCGTCGCCCTCGACCGCGACCTCAATGCCGCCGGCACCGACCCCAAGAAACTCGCCGCGATCGAAGCGCGCCTCGTGGCCCTCCTCCGTCGGACCGACGGTTCGATCGCCGCGCGCCAAGCCGCCTGTCAACGGCTCGGCGTGGTCTTGGCCGCGACCGGCACCCCCAGCGCCAGTGTCCTCGATCTGCTCAAAGCCATGCTGATCGACGCCCGCGAATCCGACATCGCCCGACTCACCCTCGAACGCACCCCGGGCGCCGTCGTCGATACGCTGCTGACCGACACTTTGGGCAAAACCGCGGGTCGCACCCGCCTTGGCCTGATCCAAACCCTCACCGCGCGCGCTCCCGCATCCGCGGTCCCGGCCCTCGCCGCCCTGCTCGGCGACCCGGATGCCGCGACCACCAAGGCCGCCGCGACCGCCCTCGGTCAGATCGGCAACGCCGCCGCCCTGGCCGCACTGCGCACGGCACCCGCCACCGTCGGCGGCCTGTTCGAAGCCAAACTCACGGCCGCGCGCAAGCTGCCCACGACCGAGGGCGTCGCCCTCCTCACCGAACTCCTCGGCGATACCAACGCGGCCCCACACCAACGCGCCAGCGCCCTCCGCGGCCTGCTCGATCTCGAGCCCGCCGGCGCCGCCGCCCGCCTCGTCGCCGTCCTGACCGCCACGGATTGGACACCCAAACAAGCCGCCGTTGAAGCGATCGCCAGCTCTCGCGCCCCCGGCCTCGCCGCCGCCCTTGCCGCCCAACTGCCATCCTGGGACGTGCCGACCCAGGCCGCCGTGATCACCGCTTTCTCGCGCCGCCCCGATGCGGCGGCCACGAGCGCGATCGTCGTCGCCACCCAGCACACGGATGCGTCCGTGCGCGCCGCCGCGATCAACGCGGTCGGCGACCTGCCGGGCGACGCGGCACTGGTGACGCTCCTCGCCGATCTCAGCTCCAGCGACAACCTCGCTACCGCCAAACTCGCCCGCGCCAGTCTGGCCCGCCTCAATGGTCCGGGTGTCTCCGCCACCATCCTCGCCCGGGCGGAAAAAGGTCCCGCCGCGGAACGCGCCCTCTTCATCGAACAAATCGCGCTGCGCAACCTGACGGAAGGTCTGCCTTTCCTGCGCCAATGCCGCGAAGACCCCGACGCCACCCTCCGCGCCGCCGCCGTCGGCTCGCTCGGCGATCTCGCCCCGGTTTCTGAACAGGGCTTCATTTTGGCCTGGGCCGTCGGCGCCAAAGATTCCGCCGAGCAGACGCGCGCCTTGCGCTCGCTCGTGACGGTCACGCTCAACAATCCGGATACGGCGAAGCGCGCGCTCCCAATCTACGCCGCGCTGGAAAAAGCCGCGCCCGCCACCGCCGCACAGCTCATGCCCGTGCTGTCGCGCCTCGCCGGCCCGGAAAGCGCCGAGTGCGCCGCCCGCCTCGCGCTCAGCCCCGACCCCACGATCGCCGACGCCGCGGCCGCCACCCTCGCCCGCTGGCCCGATCGCACCGCGCAGCCGTCCCTCGTGCGGGTCGCCGCCAAAGCCACCGTCACTTCCGCCCGCGCCACGGCCCATCAGGCCGCCTTCCGCTACTTCGAACGTAACCGGGAAGTCTGGACGCCCGGCGAAACCTCCCTCGTCTCCGACCTCCTCGGCGCCACCGCCGACGTCGCCGCCCGGAAGAAACTCGTCGTGCTGCTCAACCGCGCCGCCGACAAACCCGCCCTCGCGCTCGTGGAAAAACTCCAGACCGAGCCCGCGCTCGCCGACGCCGCCAAGACCGCCGCCCGCTGCATCGCCGCCAACCTCGCCGGCCCGCCCAAAGCCCGCGCTTCCGACAGCGAAGGCTCCACCAAGTATCTCTTCGACGGTAAAACGACGACCCAATGGCGCGGACCCGTCACCCCCGGCCAATGGGTTGAGGTCGATTTCAAACAATCTCGCCCACTCCATCGCCTCACCCTCGACCAAACCGGCCGCACCGGCGAATTCCCCGAGCGCTACGAAGTGTTCGTCACTGACGATCCCACGAAACCCGGCAAGGTCGTCGTCTCCGGCGCGGGCAAAGCCAACCGCACCATTATCGATCTACCCGCGGGAACGAACGGCCGCTACGTGACGATCAAGAACACCGCCGAACGCGTCGACTCGATGTGGTCGATCTCCGAGCTCTTCGTCGACTGAGGCGCCCTTCCCCCGGGCCCCCACGGGAATTCCGCCGCCCTACGGCACGACGTAGAGTTCCACCAGCGCCGTGCCCGCCGTGTTCCCCACTCCGCTGACAACCGCGGTGTAGGGCCCGGGCGTCAGTGTCGTGAGAATCACCGCGTCGCGACTCCCGCTCGGAAGTGCAAACGCCCCCACCGACTCAGACGTGCTCGCGATCTCCGCCGCATTGCCCGCCGTCGACCAGTTGTCGTTCGTCGCGAGCACCGTCGAGCCGCGGTAGAGCGCGATGGTCGGGTCGGCGAGCGCACCGGCGACGCCGAAAGCCGTGAGCCCCGGACCCACCGCGCGGATCAGCAACCGGAGCGTGCCTGTGCCGCCCACCACAAATCCGGGAATCAACACGCTGTCGTCCGTGCCCACGTAAGCGCGGGTCGAGGCATTGAGCACCGCCGCGGTGGTCGCCGTGGATACGTCGTAAACTTCGAGCAGCGCGATCCCCGTGCCGTTGTCCGTCGCGGATACCGGAGCCGTGTAATTGCCCGGCGCGAGATTGGCCACCACCGCCGCGTCCTTGCTCCCGGATGTCAGGGCAAACGCGCCGACGGTCGACATCGCGGTCGCATCCGCCGCAAGCCAGTTGTCGTTGGTCGCCACCGTCGCGGTTCCGCTCAGGAGGCTGACGCGCGGATCGGCGAGCACGCCCGGCACACCAAAACCACTGAGGGTGGGTCCGACCGCGCGCACGAGCATCGGGCGGCTCGCCGTGCCGATGAGCACGAAGCCGGGAATCGGCGTGCCGGCCGCTCCGCCCACGGGCACGCGCGTCGCAATGTTGATGAGACGGGCCGTGCCCGTCGTGCCGGGTTCGACCGCCGCCGCGATCGGACCGCGCACCGCGAAGGCGCGATAATTGGACGCCATCACCTCGTAACTGATCAGGCCCTGGGCTCCGCGCGGCGGACCGCTGGCGGCGGGGACGGCGGTGTTCACGCCGAACTCCACGAGCCAGGCACTCGTGGGCGCGTTATTGCCGCCTCCCCGCAGAGCGGTGGACGACCAGTAGGCGGTCGCCGGGGTCGTTACCGACGGGAAAAGCACGCGGTTTACCGGGGCAACAGCCGTCGCCGCCGTGGTCGCCGTCGTGAGGGTCAAATCGACGAGACTCTGAAGTTCCTTGATGTTGGGCAGGCGCCAGTCGGTGAAGCCGGCCAAGGTGAGGTTTTCCGCGTAAGCAAGCGCGCCCTGCCAATTGAGCGCCGGGCCCGGCACCTGCGCCCACATCAGCCCCGTGTCGAGGTCGGTGACCGTGCCATCGAGGTTGTTGCGGTAGTTGTGGCCGTTCGTGGGTTTCGCCCCGCGCACATAACGCGCATGATAGCGGAGCGTCCCGCCGGCGCTGGTCGTCTCGCTCTTCGGCTTCGGCCCCATGCCGCCGCCGGCGTTGACGCACCACACCTTCGTCGCATCCGCACCGTAGATATCGCTCGACCACCAATACTCGGCGGCTCCCGCGGGATGGCTCGGAAAGAAGGTCGGATTCAGCGCGGCAGGATTGCCGAGGTTGTGGTTCACGATGCTGAACAGCTCCGTCGGCGTCGGCAGGCGCCAATCCGTAAACCCGCCCGTGGTCACGCCACCGGCCCGGGTCGCCGCGTTCTCCCAAGTCGACTCGCCGTTATCGACCTTCTGCCACATCAGGCCCGTGACCCTGTCGGAGATCGTGCCGTCGCCATTGTCGGTGTAGCTCGGCGCGTTGATCGTGTAATCGGAATCTTCGCCAAAGATCGCGGTGGCATCGATGGTTTGGCTGGTATCGGGAAGTTTCAGCATGCTCGGTCCCGCCATGCCGTAGGTCGTGAGGCGATTGCCGCCGTTATTATAGGTCGTGGTGGTGCCGGGTACGGTCGGCAGGCGCCAAGTCACCGTCAGCGTCTTGGGGTTCGCGTTGCGGTTGATGCGCCAGCACTCGTCGTAGGTATTGGTTCCAACCTGCACCCGCATGAGAAACTGGTCCGGTGACGGCGTCCCGGTGGGCGACTCGACGAGATTGCCCGAGGCATCGGTGTCGAGCGCGACCGGGTTCTTATATGCGATGATCCGGGCGCCTTGCACCGCTTGGGCCGTATACCCGCCGGTGCCGGACGGGCGCATGTTTTGCACCTCCGGCTGGCCGTCGACTTGGCCGCCAAAGTTGACGACCGTGCCGTGAAACGCAGTGGGCAAATACGGATTCGCCGGGCCCGTCGCGGCGCTGCCGATCGCGTGATAGTGATAGTTCCACGTGCCGTGATTGTGCCCGCCCTCGGCATCGAGCGCCTGCCGCGCCGTCCCGTCGGGCTCCGTGTAACCGTAAATCGGATAGCCGTCCAAGGCCCACGCCACCGGCTTGTCGATCCCGAGCACGGTCTGCAAATGCACCGGCGCGATGTGATAGTGGTAGTCGTCGGCAAGACCGCAGTGCCCGCCGTAGAGGTCGAGCTCGCCAATTTCGTAGGAGACCGCGCCCCGGTTGTTGCGGGGATTGAAGATCGCGATGCCATCCGCGCCGACCGCGATGGCGCCGCGCTGGAAGTTGCCCGCGGAAAT
>CANHJG010000185.1 GCA_947461205.1 Opitutia bacterium | reverse complement strand
CGGAGTTCAAGGGCGCGCTCATGGCGGAGCATCAGCACGCTTTGGCGGAAATGGCGGCGGGGGAGGCCGACCTCGCCGAGGTCGCCGCGCGACGGGTCGAGAACGCCGTCGACGCATGCTTGAAGCGGCTGGGCCGCTCCGGGGAGGAAGCGGTGAACCAGCCGAAGGCCGCCGCGTGGAAGGTGGCGATCGCCGCGCACCTGCGAGCGATCGCGACGGTGAAGAATCCCTGGCTCGCCGGTAAGTTGCACATGGGCGATCCGGATGGGGTGAGTCGGTATGTCAGCGAACTACGGAAGGGCCAACGTCCCGAAGCGGCGGAGCTCCTGCGGCAGATTACAGACATTAGGGTTTGACCCGTTTTTGTTGAGCCGCGCTCGCTGCCGGCTCGCCGATATTGCGCTCCAGCCTCCGGCCGATGGCTTTCGCCACACCGCGCGTTAACCTCCTCTTCGAGCATTTGCTCCGCTTTCACCCGCAGGCTGTCGCGCAGCAGGCTCATCAATGACTCTCGGTTCTCCGCCGACACGGCTTGCGCCGCCGACGATGTCTGGTTGTTGATCTTCATGGATGGTGGTTTCTTTGGGCTTTCGACTTCCCTCTGCCTTTACTGGCAGTGGAACCACCATCCACCCAGCTAACGTTTAACGACTACCGGGACGCTTCCCGCCTATCTCTGCATCGTCGATGCTGATGAAAATAACCCCATCCTCCCGAAGGAGATTCCGCGCTAGTCTCAATCGCGGTAGCATCATATTCAGCCAATCGGTATGGAACCGGCCCGATGCTTCGGTATTCGCCACCATCTTTTTGCCACTCTTCACCTGCCCTGTGAGTTCGAGGTAGTTTTTGATGTTGTCCTGAAAGTCGTCGGGATAAACGAAGTCCTTGCCGGTGTTATACGGCGGGTCGATATAGATCATCTTCACCTTACCGGTGTAGCTTTTCTGGAGGAGTTTTAAGACTTCGAGGTTATCGCCCTCGATCATGAGATTCTGGGTGGTATCCCAGTCCACCGACTCCTTTGGGCCGGGGGCGCAGAGTGCCGGTGGAGGGAGTGAGGGCGAGCTGGCGGGCCTTCCGCTTGCCGTGCCAGTTGAGCCCGAATTTCTCCTCGGTCTCGGCGATGGAGCGGTCGCCGACGAGTTGTTTGAGCACGTTTAAATCGACCGCGATGCCGTCCTTGCCCTCAGTGAGAAGATCGGGGAAGAGGGCCCTAAGTTTGGCGAGGTTATCGGCCCGGAGGTCGGCGGACTTGGATTCGGGGGAGTCGGCGAAGATTTTTTCGATGGGCATGAGGGCGGAGGGAAGAGGGGAACGGGAGAAGAGGAGAAGAGGAGAAGGCGCTTAATCGCAACTGACTGATGAGCAGACTGAAGAGAGTCCGCCGTGGATTGGGCGCTTAATGAGGAGTGATTTATTTGGCGGGATTTCGCGCAATGAGGAAGCCGGGACGGAGAGCGGGAGAAAGAGATGACTTGAAAAGGGCGGGTAAGAGTGTTTGGTAGGGTCGAGCCTGCTGCCGTTGAATTCCGACTCCATGTCGGCGAGGGGTATCCCTCTTAGACGGTGGGCGGGCTTAATTTATTGGCGGCGGTCAGGCGGTTTGTGCCACGGTAATAATTGCGACTGCCAGGGTAGGCCGGCTGGTCGTAGAGATCGACGACGAGGCTGATACGCTCCCCAAGGAAATCGTAATGGCGTGTTTCGCCCCGCTCGAATACGCGCTGAACGGCCCAGCAAAAGTAGTCGGCGATATTGAGCAGGGGCTCTTGCTGGTGGTTTTGAACGTTAAACACCACGCGGCGTTGGTGGGTATCGGGTGAGTGGGTGCGGAGCGAACGGCCCTCGGCTTTTTCCAGAGCGAGCTGGAGGTTGGCGTTGCTGGTGGAGTTGGCCCGGTGGGCGATGTTGAGGACGAGGCGACCCGGTTGCTGGAGTTTGTTTTTGATCAGGTGGGAGAGCAGATCGGCGTAGAATTCGGACTCGCGGTCGTGGTGCTTGAGTCGAAAGAGATCGGGTAGCTTGCGAGCCACCACGGCCTCGAAGGAGACCTGGCGGGTGGCGATGAACTTAAAGAAAGCGGCCCGCACTTCGAGCGGATCGTCCTTAGCGTGGAAAAAGAAGCCGCCGCGTTGAATCTTTTTTGCGACGCTGGGGATGCAGTTAACGTAGGCATCGGCGGTGATGGCGGCTTGCTCGGCAAGCACGGCGGCCCGCAAGGCCGGGAGAGGCTCTGAAACCTTTAGCATGCCGATGATGAAGGCGAGCGAGACGCCATTTTGACCAAGGATGAGCTGGCGACCGCTCCCGTAGAACGTAGTATCCCCGGCCTCGTCGAGGAAGCGGTGATCAGCAGGTTCGGCCTTGGGCGTGTGCATGGGGAGGAGCCGCTGTATTAAAGGCTGCGCTTACTATGGGGAGCGATGCGATCCATGTTAAAGGCAATGGAACTCGTAGGTGGTTGGAAATGGTTTGAAGCTGGGTTTCGAGGCCACGGATTGCGAGGTTTAGCTCCACGCGGCGGCTGACTTGTCGGGCCTTGGCGGCGGTGGCGCGGAGGACGGATAATTCGCCGGACAGGCGAGCGTGCTCGGCCAAGGCGGTGCGGCGGGTCGCGTGGCCGATGACGGGCTCGGCCACGGAATCGACACGCCCGGTGATGGCGGCGGCGCGGTGCGCGGTGACGCGAGCGAGCCAACTCGCCGGTGGCCTTCATGCGTACGACATTTTCGTCAGGGAGGTCGTGCGCCAGCACGCCGGTGTCCGCGTGATAGAGGCGTAGTAGCCATCATCCACCACGCCATCGAAAATCAGTTGAACGGACACGAACCCCATCGCGGCCATCAGGGTCGCGACCTCGGCCTTGGCGACGAGCGGTTGCTCGGTGTCCACCTCGACATGGGGCTGCGAGACGATCGGGGTGAGGGCTTTGCTCTTGGGCTGAATGGCGAACCCTTCGAGGCGGTAGGCCGTTTCGGGAAAGAGGCTCGCATGGAGCCGCAGACGGACGAAGTAGTCGCCGAGCGTGCTTTCGTTGATGCCCTTGTAGAGGCGTTTGAACCACCGGCCGGACTCTTCGTCGTGGTAAACGTGATGCTCCGCGCCGCCGAGGCGACCCTCGGCCTCCCAGCGGGCTTGGAAGGCGGCGTCATCGAAGGTCGTGGCGTGCGCCTCGGCCCAGAGGCGAAGATGGCGCCGCGCCTCCTGATCGTGGGAGCGCAGCCGCGTCAGTTCGACGACTGACTGCGGGAGCTGCGGGATTTGAGGTAGTGGTAGCCCCTGAGCGCCTGCGCGGTAGACACCTTCGGCTGACCGGAAATCGAGGCCACGGTGGCTTTCCTCACTGGGAGACCCGAGGAGGGCGCCAAAGGTGCGGAGGGTGTTTTCGACCGGGTGGAGGGCATAGCGGCTACATTGTCTAAGTTGGAGGGCACCGAGGGTCAAGGCGCTGCGAGGCCCCGAGGGAGATGAAGCGGGCGCGGTCATGGTCGCGACTCGCCGGTGCCGCCGCGGGTGAGGGCGGCGGAGAGGCGGACGTTGGTTTCGGGCACCCGGCGTGGTTTCATGCGGCGGGCTGGCGGGTCGATCGAGCCGGCTTGGCGGCCGGGGACGGTCGGGCGGCGCGAGTGGCGGCGACGAGGTCGGCGGTGGGCTGGCCGTTGACGGTGATAATCTGGGGGCCGGACTTTTTGACGCGGGCGAGGACGCGGGCGACGACAGAGCGCCAGCAAGCTGGCGGCCTACGAAAACGCGGTTGCCAGCGGGCGGGCGACGAAAACGCGGCCGCGAGCCGGCGGGCGCGGGGCGGGCGCGGGGCGGGCGCGGGGCGGGCGGGTTCCTGGGAAAGTTCCCGGGTGGTGATGAAGGCGATGCTCACGGGGCGGATGGTCCGACGATTGTGCGGCAGCGTCAATGGGTGGGTGATTGGCCGGCCAACCCAGCGGCGTCCCCGGCGGGGGCGGCGGGAGCGAGGGTCGTGGTGTTTCAGTGGCGCGTCGAGTCGGGCGGCTCAAGGAGGTAAATGGCCGGGGCCGTTGGGGCGGCGGCGGAGGCGGCGCTTGCGGCGTGAAGGGCGGTTCCCCCACCGGCGAATCGCGCGTTCGCCGATGTTGCCGCGGAGTGGCTCCCTGCTGGCATGACGCGCCCGGTTGCCCCGGTGGCGCGACCCGGACGATCCGCGGTGGCGGGGAGCGCCAGCGAGCCGACGCTGGATGTTCCGGGACGGTGTAGCGGCAAGCGCCAGCGAGCCGACGCGCGACTCGGCGGGCGGGCGCTCGCCGCTCCGGGGTCTGGCCGGCTTCGTTTCGGCGGGGGCGTGACACCACCATCAGGCCGGCGGAGCGGCGGGGCGGCGGTGGCGGGTTTTGGGCGGGATCGTTCACCTTCAACGTGAGCCAAGCGATTTCACCGCGGGCCCGGAGCCCCGCGACCGACGTCTCGGAGCAAGCCACCGCGGGCCCGGAGCAAGCCAGGGTGATGGGCTCGGTGAACTTTTATGTTCAATCCTCCCTCGTGCGCTCGGTGACAGGCGTTTTTCATGGAAACGGTGGTCGATGCGGGCGAGCCGGCCCAGCGGCGGTTGGAAAACCGCCGCTCCGTTATGGGAGCGCGTCGATTTCGCGGCGGGCGCGGTCGGTGGGGACGGTGGGCGGATCCTGGCGGGATCCTTGCGGGAAGCTGGCCGGAACCTTCCGGGACGGTTCGGGGACGGTTCGAGGACCATACGAGGACGTTTTGGCGGCGGAAGCGCGGTCAGACCACGCCGGCGACCCCCCGGCGATGGCGCGGAGCCGGGCGAGGGGCGAGCGCGAGGGTCGGCGCCTGGCGAGCGCGACGGCGAGGGCCGCGAGAAGGTGGGGAGTGGGTGTTGTCCGACGGGTTGAGCGAGGAGCAGGGGAGCGCCGGGGCGACGTTAGGCGAGGCAGGCGAGGGCTTCGCGCGGGGTGAGCACGGCGACGCCAGCGCGGCGGGCCGGCGGGTAGTGCTTTAGGTTACCGGTGACGAGCACACGGTCGGGCGTGGCCAGGGCGACGGCGAGGAAGACCTCATCGTGAGGATCGGGCAGGGTGGGCACCGTGGTCGCGGCCTGGGTGTGCCAGGCGAGGTCGAACCGTGCGAGGAGCTCGGCTTGCACGGGGCGGGAAAAGCGGAACCGCGGTCGGGCGAGGACTTCGCGATACTCGATGAGCAACGGGTAATCCCACGCGGCGGCAAACTGGCCGTCGGCGAGGGCTTGGAACACGAGATCGCAGGTGCCGCCGCGGGTGAGGGCGGCGGAGATGAGGACGTTGGTATCGAGCACCCAGCGCGGTTTCATGCGGCGGGCTTGCGGGTCGATCGAGCGGGCTTGGCGGTCGGGGACGGTCGGGCGGCGCGAGTGGCGGCGATCTCGGCATCAATGGCGGCCAAGTCGAGAGCGGCCGTGCCGGCGCGGAGGGCTTCGGCTTGGGCGGCGGCGAGGGCTTGGCGGAGGCGGAGGCCGCGCAGGGTGTCGATATCGGCTTCGATGCCGAGGGGGGAGGCGGCGACGAGGTAGGCGGTGGGCTGGCCGTTGACGGTGATGATCTGGGGGCCGGATTTTTTGACGCGAGCGAGAACGCGGGCGGGTTGCTTGGAGAGTTCCCGGGTGGTGATGAAGGCGATGCTCATAAGACAAATTGTCCGACGATTGTCCGGCAGAGTCAATAGGTGGGTGATTGGCCGGCCAACCCAGCGGCGGCCCCGGCGGGGGCGAGGGTCGTGGTGTTTCAGCCGCGCGTGGAGTCGGGCGGCTCAAGGGGGTAAATGGCCGGGGCGTTGGGGCGGCGGCGGAGGCGGCGCTCGCGGCGTGAAGGGCGGTTCCCCAACCGGCGAATCGCGCGTTCGCCGATTTTGCCGCGGAGTGGCTCCCTGCTGGTATGACGCGCACGGTTGCCCCGTGTCGCGAACCGGACGATACGCGGTGGCGGCAAGCGCCGGCGAGCCGACGCACGGCTCGGCTGGCGGGCGCTCGCCGCTCCGGGGTCTGGCCGGCTTCGTTTCGGCGGGGGTGTGACACCCCAAACTGAGGCCGGGGAGCGGCGGGCGGCAGGGGCTGGTTTTGGGCGGGATAGTGCACCCTCAACGTGAGCAAACCGATTTCACCGCGGGCCCGGAGCCCAGCCACAGAGCAGGTCACGGAGCACGCCAGGGTCATGGGCTCCGTGAACTCGGTGTTCCTCCATCGTGCGCTCTGTGGCCAAAAATGTTTTAATAAAAAGCGTGATGGATGGGGGCGAGCCGGCACAGCGGCGGTGGGAAAACCGGCGCTCCGTGACGGGAGCTGGTGGATTTCGAGGCGGGCGCGGTCGGTGGGGGCGGGGGGCGGGAACCGAGCGCCGGAACGGCCTTTCACCCGGAGTTCCCACCAACCCGCTTTCCGCGCCGGCTAACAATGAAAGAACCGACAACGACGGATTCCCTCACGGGGCGTGATGGATCGGAGGGCTGTCAGGGTGGCGGGGCCAAAAGGCCAACGCGGTCCCCCTGCCACGGCACCGCTTGCGCGGGCGCCCTGAGCGTTGACGGACGACGGCGGAGTGCTGCCTTGCCGCTGTGGAAATCACCTTTCCAGTCGAATTGTGCGCCGAGACAGGCGGTTTTGTGGCCCGCTGGGACGATCCGGCCGGCGGTGGCATCACGACGCAGGGCGACACGCTCGCCGAGCTGCAGAGCATGGTTTCTGACGCGGTGGGCGCGTATTTCGACGAAGGCAAGGCTCCCGCTCGCGTCCGCCTCCACTTTGTCCACGATCCGGTTTTCGCGGTCGCGTGAAGATTCCGCGCGACGTCAACGGTGCGGAAGCCGGGAAGGCCCTCCGCCGGCTTGGCGTTGTTGATCGTCGGCAGACCGGGTCTCACGCCATTCTTCGAAAGGAAAGCCGGACCGTGGTGGTGCCGATGCACCAGCCGATCAAGCCCGGCACGCTCCGCGGACTAATCGAGCAGGCCGGCGTGACCGTTGAAGCGTCCCGCGCGGCGTTGTAATCGCCGCCGTGGTCCTCCCGCCCGTCGCGATGTCGGCCATGCGGGTACTCGGCCGCGCGGGGTGCGGGGATCGTACCGGCCACACGCCGCGTCCCGGCGGAGCCGGAATCGCCGATGCCGGCGGGGCGCGGACCGCGCCGGGAGGGGGGAGAACCGGCCCGGGGGAGCCAGCGACGGAGACGAGGAGGCGCCGGAGGCGGGCGCGGGAGGCGGGCGGCGGCAGGGTAGCCTAGGCGGGCGCGGCTTCAGGCGGACGTCAGGGGGTTCCAGACGCGGGTGAAGCCGAAGCCCTCGAAGTCTTGGACGTTGGCGGTCGCGAACTCGGTGACCCCGTGTTGGCGGAGACCGAGGGCGGTGCGCGCATCGAAGAGGCGGCGGCGGGCGAACTGAGGGGCCGCGGCGTGTTGCCACAGGGCTTCGTGGGCGGCGAGAGAATCGGCCGGGCAGCCGAGGATGCGCCAGCGGGGGTGGTGGCGGTAGGCTTGTATGACGTGCGCGGCGGGGGCAGCGGCCAGAGGCTCGGGGAAAATGGCGGGGTTGCGCAGTTGGAGATAGAATTCGGCCAAAATGAATTCGCTGAGAGCCACGTCATCGCGGGGCGCGAGGCTGGCCAAAAAGGCGTGGGCCGCGGGATGCTCGGGTGCCGCGGCACTGTAGGCATAGAGGAGGAGGTTGGTATCGAGGGCGGTCATCGG
>CANHJG010000184.1 GCA_947461205.1 Opitutia bacterium | reverse complement strand
GGTGGTTGGGACGAGGGTGGTGTCGAGGAAGGCTTGAACCGGGCGGGGTTTTGGGCGTCGAGTGGGTTGATGAAAATCGCACCTGAGCCGGAGAAGAACAGCCATGCGTGGTCGCGTCGCCGCCTGATCGGCGGGGTCGCGGCGCTGGGCACGGCGGGGATGGCGGCCGCGGGGGCGACGGGGCGGGCGGCGGAGACGGAGCTCTATCGGGCAAAGAACCACCGGGTGCGGCAGTCGGTGGTGCCGTGGTGTTTCAAGCCGATGACACTGGATGAACTTTGCGTGTTGGCGGTGCGGCTGGGGCTGCCGTCGGTCGAGCTTACGACGCCGAACAACTTTCCGTTGCTCAAGAAACATGGGCTGGTGTGTGCGCTCACGGGCAGCCACGGGTTCGCCAAGGGTTTCGCGCATGTCGAGGAACATGCGGAGTGTCTCAAGGTGCTGCGCGAGCGGATCGATGAGACGGCGGCGGCGGGTTTTCCGTCGGTGATCACGTTTTCGGGTTTTCGTCGCGGGATCTCCGACGAGGCGGGGATGAAGAACATGGTCGACGGGCTGAAGAAAATTGCCGGTTATGCGGAAGAGAAGAAGGTGACGCTGTGTCTCGAGATGTTGAATTCGAAGGACAAGGTGGAGATGAAGGGGCATCCGGACTATTTCTGCGACGACCTCGATCGCTCGGTGGAAATTTGCCGCCTCGTCGGGTCGGAGCGCGTGAAGGTGCTCTTCGATATTTATCACGTGCAGATCATGCACGGAGATGTGATCCGGCGCCTCCAGCAGCACCAGGACTGGATCGGCCACTACCACACGGCGGGCGTACCGGGCCGCAACGAAATCGATGACACGCAGGAAGTGAATTACGGGCCGATCATGCAGGCGATCGTGGCGACGGGGTATCGTGGCTATGTCGGGCAGGAGTTTATTCCGCTGCGGGACAAGGCGGCCTCCCTGAGTGAGGCGGTGCGGATCTGCGACGTCTGAGGCGCGGGGGGCGAGGAGCAACCGCACGTCGACCCGTGTGGCGACCCGCGGTGGCGGGCCTTAGGGCTTGGTCTCGATCTTGAGGTCGGTGACGGGCTGGCCGGTGGCGTCGAGGAAACGGACGCTGCCCTGCCAGTTGTTTTCCTCGTTGACGACTTTTAGGACGACGACGTTGACGCCTTTTTTCAGGGTGACACCGGTGGCGGTGTTTTCGGCCTCTTTTTCGAGCGTGCGGGCGTCGGTGAATTTCACGAGTTCCTTGCCGTTGAGATACACTTTGCCCTGGTCGTTGCTGTTCATCTTCAGCGAGAGCTCGAATTTTTCGGCGGGGCAGACGACGTAGGCGACGGCCCAAGCGACGACCTGCTCACTTTGCGAGGGGTGGAGTTCCTTGAAGTCGACATAGAAGGTGGCCGAGGCGACTTTGGCCCAGGCGAGTTCTTTGCCGGCGAGTTTCTGCACGGCGCCTTCCTTGGCGGCCGGCGTGGCTTCTTCGGCGAACTGTTTTTTGTCGAGGGCGTCGGCGCCCGAGGTTTCGGCGATGGGGAGAGGAGCGAGGACGAGCCAGTCGCGGATGAAGCCCTCGGGGTCGGGTCGGCCGTTTTGGGCGAGGGCGGGGAGGACGGACGCGGCGAGGAGCGTGAGGGGGGCGAGGATGCGGGGAGTTTTCATGGGGCGGGGAAGTGGGTCTGGTTGCGGGGCGCGGCCGCGACGGCGAGCTAGGAAGGTTTGCCGGGTCGATCGGCGGGGTGGCGTGGATCGCGGGCTGGGCTCAGTCGAGCGGGGCTTTTTCGAAGTCGGTGGGGCTGACCCAGCCGGCGGTGATTTTTTCGCCCCGCATGTAGCGCTCGTAGAAATTGACGTGCCCGGTGTTGGAATGCGGGTAGCGGTCGAAGATCGCGCCTTGGCCGAACATGCGCGGGTCGCCTTGGGCTTTGAGGGCGGTTTCCATGGTGGCCTTGAGGGCGGCGCGCTGGGCGGCGGTGGCGGGGACGGTAGCGAGATTTTTCACGCAGTCGCGGTCGGTTTTCAGATCGTAGAATTCCACGGCGGGGCGACGGCCGAAGCAGAGCGCCCAGAGGGGATCGGCGGCGTTGGCGCGGTGGGCTTCGAGGATGAAGGACTTGGTGGCGCCGGCGTCGACGTTGAGGTAACCGGTCTCCGGATTACAGGCGGGCCAGCGGGAGGGCTCGTAGTTTTCGAGGTAGAGTTGGCCGCCTTTGACGATGCCGCGGATGGGATAACCGACGTCGCCGGGGCGGCCGATATCGTGGCGCTCCATGCCGATGAGGACGTGGTCGCGGGAGGGGTTGATCTGGCCGGAACGGTTGACTCGGAAGATGTCGGTCAGGCTGCGGCCGGGCGATTCCGCCATGCCGGTCTTGCCCCAAGCGAGGCCGGCGACTTCGGCGAAGGTTGGCGCCAAGTCGATGAAGCTGATGTAGTCGTCGGCGATGCGGTTCTGGCCGGCGATGCCGACGGGCCACATGGCGGCGAAGGGGATGTGATTGGAATACTCATACGCGTTGCCTTTGCCGCGGGGGAAGGGCATGCCGTGATCCGAGGTGACAATCACGAGGGTGTTGGCGAGCAGGCCGCGTTTTTCGAGGGCGGCGAGCATGCGGCCGAGGTGGGTGTCGAAGTGCTCGATCTCATAGGCGTAGTCGAGGAGGTCGTGGCGGACGGTCTCGTTGTCGGGCCAGAAGGCGGGGACGCGGTCGATATCGGCGAGTCGCTTGCCGCCTTTCTTCACGCCGGAGCCGAATTCGTAGCCGCGGTGGGGTTCGACGGCGCCAAACCAAAACGCCCAGGGTTTTTCGGGCGAGGCGGCGGCGAGGAAATCGTCGAAATTGCCGGCGTAATCCGAATTTCCGATACCGGAGGTGGGCGGCTTGGCTTTGCGATCATTAAAGGCTTGGCCGGTCATGGCGCGCGGTTTTCCGGCGGCGTCCTTGGCGACACCGGGACCCCAGCCCTTGGTGGTGTGGCCGACGGTCCAGCCGTTTTCGGCGAGGGCTTCGCCCCAGCCTTTGAACTCGGGCGGGAAATAACAAAGGTGGTTGGCCGCTTCCTTCAGTTGCCAGGAGTTGCGGCCGGTCAAAATGGCGGCGCGCGACGGGGCGCACTTCGCGTTGGGGGTGTAGGCGTTTTTGAAGAGAATGCCGTCGCGGGCGACGCGATCGAAATGCGGCGTGCGCACCCACTTGGTGCCGTAGGCGCCGGCGTGGACGCCCCAGTCGTCGGCGATGGCGAACAGGATGTTGGGCGGGCGGGGCGGGGCGGGATCGGCGGCGCGGCCGGTGGTCGCGACGAGGCTGAAGCAGGCGAGAACGCGGAGGAGGGCGCGAACGCGGAAGAGGGCGAGAAGGCGAGCCGGAGAGAGGGGGAGACGGACGGGAGGGCGCATGAGGGTGGGGGATGGGGTGGGAAGTTGGCGCGCGAGGCAAGCCGGGCGCGGGTGACGGGTGAGGGGGCGGGGCGCGCGGAGCGGACGGATCAAAAATCCGCGCCGATGGTGAGGCGGTAATTGCGCGGTTCGTTGAGGTAAATGCGGAGATAGCCGTTTTCCTGGGCGTTGAGGCGGCCGACGCCGACGAGGTAGCTGTTGAACATATTGCGGATGTTCAGTTGCACGTTCATCGGGATTTTCCGGCCGGGGAGCGTAAAGCGGTAGCCGGCGAAAGAATCGACGAAGACGGTGGGGGTGCCCCAGATTTCGCGGCCGTCGATTTGGGAGATGCGGGTGAGGTTGCGGCTTTGGAAGCGGCCGGCGCCGCCGACGAAGGCGCCTTTGAGTTTGCCTTGGGCGACGCGGTAGCGGGCGGTGACGTTGGCCTTGTAGGGGCGGGTGCCGAAGCCGCTGTTTTGGAGCGCGGCCATGGCGTCGATATTTTCGTGGGCGGTGGTGAGCTGCTGGTTGACCGTCGCGAGGAGGGCGGCATCGCCGGCAGCGGCGGCGCGCCACTTGGGCTCCCACTCGGCGAAATAGTCGTAGACCTCGGCGAAGAAATTTTCGCGTTTGCGCTGGGAGTAGGAGACGCCGAGGCGGAGGGTGAGGGTCTTGGTGGGATTGGCGATGAACTCGGCTTCCCAGCCCTTGGTGACGGCGTCGATGGTGGCGGCGTTGTAGAATTTCAGCTCGGAGTCGAATTGCGCCTGGGTGATGCGACCGCCGGCGAGGAGGGCGTTGTAGATGTTGACCATGGCGGTGCCGCCGAGGGAGGTGGAGGTGTTGACGGAGAGGCCGTCGGGGATGATGGCGGCATCTTTGGTCTGGCGGGTTTCGTAGGCGCCGAAGCGGAAGAAGAGGCGGTCGTCGCCGAGGATGTCGATCATGAGGCCGACGTCATGGCCGAGGCCCTCGGTGGGCGGCGGGGTCTTGCCGGTGGGGAGGACGGTGCGGTCGAGGCGGGGCGTGCCGCTGTTTTTGGATTCGTTGTAGAATAGCGAGAGGCGCGGGAGGACGTGGAGCACGGCGCCGGCGGTGAAGGTCGTAGGCCGGTACTCGTTCACGGCGACGGTGCCGTCGAAATCCCATTCGTTGAGGGCGAAGCGGCGGGAGGTGTAGCGGGGGTCGGTGGGATCGGTGATGCGGCTCTGCCCGTAGGTCTCGAAAGTGATCGGGTCGACGCGGTAGCCGAGGGTGGTGACGAGGCGGTCCTTCAGCCAGAAGCTCTGCGCGGCAAACATGAGGGAGCGCGCGTCCTGGACCGTGTGGGAATTGGAGCGGGTGCGGGCGGCGAAGTGCGAGCGGTAGGTGTTGGTGCCGAGGGTGAACTCGGGGATCGTCTGGGAAGGGTCGCCGGCGTAGTAGGTCGCGAACTGGCCTTCGGACACATAGTGGCGGCGCCACGGTTGGTTGGCGGCGGCCTCGGGATTGGCGGAGTTGGAGATGGCGAGGTTGTTCTGGTTGACGAGGATTTCGTTTTGCCAGCGGCGGACGCGGTCCTGGCGGGTGAGTTCGGCGAGGCCGGCGAGGCGGTGGCGGCCGAGCCACTTGCCGAAGTTGGGTTCCCAGGCGGCGCTGAGGCGGTAGATTTCGTTCCGATCTTTGAAGGGGTCGCGGCTCCAGTTGTCCTCGAGGTAGAGCTGGCGGGTGTGGGGGTTGGGCACGACGGCGAGCGTGTGGGTCGGGATGGTGGGGTTGGGATCGCCGGTGAGGAAGAGGTTGGGGTTCACGTTGCCGCGGGTGAGGATGCGGTTGACGTTTTGGAAATAGCCGAACTCGGCGACGACGGTGCGGGAGAAGCGCTGCTCGATCTTGAACTGCCACTCGTTGAAGTTTTGGGAGCGCAGGCCGCCGGGGCCGGTGAGGTTGTAGGCGTAGCCCATGAGGGCGGGGGAGACGAGCGTGGTGCTCGGGGCGCGTTGGCTGAAGAGCTCGGAGCGGAAATTGTAGACGGCGTTGTCCTGACCGACGAAGGTGTAGCGGTTGCCGGTGCCGAAGGCCGTGGTGGTGGCGACGGCGGCGCCATCGGCGACGGGGCGGCCGGCGGCGAGCCACGAGGTGACGGAGTCGGTGGCGTTCCACGGGAGTGAAATATTGTTGGCGGAGTGGCCGCCCTGATAGCTGCCGCGGATCGCAGTGTGGGCCCACGGTTGGTAACTGAAGGCGCCGGTGAGGCGGCGCTGTTCGTTGAGGTCCCATTGGCGCCAGCCCTTGGCGTCCTGGTAGAGGCCGAGGAGGCGGAGGCCGAGTTTGCCGCGGATGAGGACGTGGTTGTGGTCGAGCTCGTGGCGGAAGTAGTCCCAGGAGCCGACGACGGATTTGGCGGCGGTGGTGGTGCGGCGGAGCTGGGCGAACTTGCTGGAGAGGGCGACGGTGCCGCCGGGGGCGCCGAGGCCGAAGAGAATGGAGTTGGGGCCGCTGGCCATCTCGGCGCGCTCGATGTTGTAGAGATCGACGGGGACGGCGGACTGCGCGTAGTTGACGGAGGAGGAGCCGGCGACGCCGCGCACGCGGAAGCGGAAATCGTTGCCGGTGGAATCGCGGCCGGACGGGTTGTTGAAACCGTTGGTCGAGTCCTCGACCTCGCGTTCGACATTTGTCGCGTAGGCGAGCATGGACTCGAGATCGGTGGCCCCGATGTCGGCGAGAAACTCTTTGGTGAACGGCGAGACGGCGGCGGGGGTATCTTTGAGTTTGGAGTTGAGGCGCGAGCCGCTGGTGGTGTTGGCGGCCTGGTAGCCGGAGTCGTCCTCGGGGCGGACTTCGAACGGGGAGAGTTCGACGGGAGACGAGGTCGCGGCGGTCTCGGTGGACGCGGCGGCGGCCGTGGGCGGGGCGACGGGCGCCAGTTGCGCGCGGACGGCGGGAGCGACGGCGGAAAAGAGCAGGGGTGCGGCGAAGCCAAGGCCACGGAGAGGGAGGCGGAGTGGGCGGGAGCCGGAAAAACGAAAAAGCGGGCGCATGGAGGGAGGGGCTGGCGGTGGGAGCTGGCGGTAAGGGCGGGGGCTTAGCCGTAATTTCACGTTCAACTTGAGCAAACCTGTTTCACAGAGGGCACGGAGGGCAGCCCACAGAGCTCACAGAGCGGACAAAGTTTTGGGCTCTGCGACCTCGCGGCTGAACTCTGAGCGCTCGGTGAAAAGGCATTTCTTCAGGAGAGTGCATGGATGCGGGTTAGCGGGATGAGTCGAGGGCGGGCAGGGGGAATTCGGCGGAGGGGACGTGTTGCTCGCGCAGGATTTTTTCGAGACGGGCGAGGACCTCGGGGTGCTTCGCGGCGACGTCGGTGGACTCGGTGGGGTCGGCGGCGAGATTGTAGAGTTCGGTTTTGATCGGGCCGGGCGCGGGGGCGGGCGCGTTTTTGGCGGCTTTGCCGGCGGGGCGGGGGCGGAGGTTTTGGCGGACCGCTTTCCAGTCGCCGACGCGGACGGTCTGTTGGCCGCCGTAGCCGGGGGACTCGCGGTAGAGGAAGGGGCGCGGTTCCTGGGGGCGTCCCAGCAGGGTGGGGACAAGGCTGATGCCGTCGAGGTTGCGGGGCGTGCGGGCGGCGGCGCCGGCGACTTCGAGGAGGGTGGGCAGCCAATCTTCGAAGCCGCTGACGCGGGCGGTCGTGGTGCCGGGAGCGATACGGCCGGGCCAGCGCACGAGGGTGGGGACGCGGAAGCCGCCCTCGTAGAATCCACCTTTGCGGCCGCGCAGGCCGCCGTGGGAGTTGAAGAACTCGGAGTCGGTGCCGCCGAGTTGGTTGTAGAGCGGGCCGTTGTCGGAGGAGAAAACCCAGAGGGTATTCGCTTCGAGGCCGAGTTCCTTCACGAGATCCATCAGGCGGCCGATCTCGCGGTCCATCCGCGTGACCATGGCGGCGTAAGCGGCGCGCGGGTGTGGGTGCGGAAGGTAGCCGCGCGAGCCGTCGTAGGGTGGGTCGGGGAATTGGCCGAGGTATTCGGCGAGGGAGTCGTCGGGGATTTGGAGCGCGAGGTGCGGGACGGTGGTGGGGACGTAGCAAAAAAACGGGCGGTTCTGGTTGGCGCGGACGAAGGCGCGGGCTTGTTCGCTGATGAGATCGGGGGCGTAGACCTTGCCGTTGAAGGCGGCGTAGGTGGCGGGCGAGGCGAGGTCGGCGCCGGGTGCGAGTTTTTGGTGCGCGGAGAATTTGGGGTTGCCGATTTCGATGTGGCGCTCGTCGTCCCAGAGATGCGTTGGGTAGAAATTGTGGGCGACGGCCTGGCAGTTGTAGCCGTAGAAGCGGTCGAAGCCCTGCTTGAGTGGGACGCCGTCGGTGC
>CANHJG010000183.1 GCA_947461205.1 Opitutia bacterium | reverse complement strand
TGGCCGCAACGAGCCGCGCGCCCGCAAACGACGACCGAAAAACTACCACTTCCTCACCCAGCCCCGCCGACGGATGCGCGTATCCGTTTCCAGGCGCCTGCGATGATCGCCCCTTTCCTTTTCACTCGGGGCTTATCTAAGCGCCATTCCTGGCCTACAGTTTGGTCTACGGCGTCACCGATGAGCAGAGCGAGATCGACTTCATGTATACGCGCGAGCGCTTCTTCAGCCCGGGCCTGACGTGGAAACCGACCGACCGGCTGACGTTGACTGCGCGCTACAGCAACCTCGACCGCGAAGCGGGGCGGCGGCCCCATACGGTGATCAGCCACCCGCTTTTCCAGCAACGCGACCGCGAGGCGATCCAGCTGTACGACAAACTCGGTCTCGCCCGTCCCGCCAGTTATCCGCAGGTGGAGAGCGGCGCGGTGCTGAATCCCGCCGGCCAGCCGATCGTCAACACCCGCACGGCGCCCGAGACGGTCGACGCTTTTATGGCCCGCACGCTGGGGGCCAATGTCGCGCCGTATCCCGGCGTGTTCTCGCGCGATTTCTTCCCGAGCGATTCGTTCAACTACAACGGTCCCGACGGCCGCGACAACTATCTGAACCAGACGACAACGCTGGAAGGCGAGTGGGTGGCGTCGCGGGCGCTGGCGGTGAGGGGGATTTTCCAACAGGTGGACAGCAACCGCATGCGGCGCGAGTTCAACGGCCTGCGCCCGGTGGCCGGCCAGCGGTTGCGCAGTTCCATTTCAGACTTCAAGCCCGGTGGGGTGATCTTCTCCGCGCGATTGGAGGCCGCCGCCAAAATCGATCTGCGCGTGGCCGGGACACACGACCTACTCCTCGGCGTGCAGCATGACGGGGCCAAGGATGTGATCAGCGCCAACACGGTCGCGACGTCGCGGATTTTTACGTACAACCCGTCGACGGGCCCCATTCCCAGCCTGCTCCAGCTCCTCCGGGACCAATACGGCCCCGGCTACAACGAGCCGGGCGTGATCCGCAAGGGGGGCGGTCATTCGAATTCCGCCTACGGGGTGCTCCAGTCCTCGTTCTTCGGCGACCGGCTGCGCACGCTCGTCGGCGGGCGGCGCATGGTGAATCACCGGCCGACGGACGACAACCGCGATGGCCGGGACGAGGATTTCGCGACGACGAAGGTGTTGCCGCAATTCGGCGCGCTCGTGCGGCTCGCGTCGCCGCTCAGCCTCTACGCGAGCATCAGCCAGACGTTTGTGCCGCAGCGGCAGCAGTCGGCCGACCTGGCGGCGATCCGCGCGAGCCAAGGCGATCCGACCGCGGCGGGCTATCGTCCGCCGGCGGTGATTCCGACGCGGTTTCTCGCGGCCGATCTGCTCGGCCAGGGCTGGGAAGTCGGCACCAAGCTCGACCTCGGCGAGGGGCGTCTGCTTGGCACGGTCAGCTATTTTTCGAACGGGGAGTCTTCGCGGCTGGATATCGATACCGTCAACCAGGTCCTGTACCAGCTGCCGGGCGGGACCGTGCGGATCGCGGCTGGCGAGACGCGCACGCGGGGGGTCGAGTCGGAGTGGGTGTGGACACCCCGGTTGAATTACCAAGTGCTGGTGAGCGGCAGTTATTTTTTCCAGAAGAACGAAATTACCAATCCCGCCGAGCCGCGGGAGATCGGCTCCCACTTGGAATCCGTGCCGCGCTACACCGCTAGCCTATGGAATAAATATACGTTCACGACGGGTGCGCTGCGCGGGGCCTATGTGGGCGGCGGGGTGACTGCGCTGGGCGAGACCTATGTGCACCCGAGTTGGACGGTGCCGGTGAAAAGCGACGCTGTGGCCCTCGTGGATTTCCTCGCCGGCTACGCGACGAAGCTCGGCGGCGTGCCGGTGGATTTTCACCTCAATGTGCGCAACGCCGCCGACCGGCGCTACCTGAACAGCACGTTTCAATACGGCGAACCGCGGACCTATCGGCTGGGTGCGCGGCTGACCTTCTGATCGGGTCCGCCGGTGGCTTATTCCCATTCGCGATCACGTTGAGGCTAATCGGCCGGAAGGGAGGAGCCGGCTGGCAGGCGATTCAGCTCGGAGCCATCGCCTGGCAGCAGGCTCCGATCAATCGCGTGAATCTCAGCTCGAAAGCGAACGGGAATCAGCCCTCGGCGATGCAGTAGAGGTAGTCGTGGCCGCGGAGAAAGAGTTCCCGGTCCACCAGCACGGGTGAGGCGTCGATTTTGTCGTTCAGCTGGTTGGTCGCGACGACTTCGAACTTCGCCGAGTCTTTCAGGACCATGACCGCGCCCTCGCGGCCGACGACGTAGAGGAGACCGTTGGCGGCGACGGGCGAGGCGTAGATGCCGCCGCGCAGGGCCTCGAGCTTCTGGTCCTGATAATGCACTTCGCCGGTGAGGGCGTTGAGACAGGAGAGGTAGGCGTCGTTGGTCTTGCTCATGTAGAGCCGCTCGCCGGAGAGGACGGGCGAGGGGACGTAGGGGGCGCTCTTGCGGACGTTCCAGACGACGCTGGCGGTGTCGGAGACGTCGCCGCGGGCGGTGAGCTTGATGGCTTGGATCGAGTTTCCCTGAAAACCGCTCATGACAAAAACCAGGCCGTGGCCGGTCACCGGCGTCGGGATGGTGTTGGGGGTGAGGCCGGCGGCCTCCCAGATGATTTCGCCGGTGGCGGCGTCGTAGCAGCGGGTGCGGTTGGTCGCTGCGACGATCGCCTGGAGCTTACCGCCGACTTCGACGACGAGGGGGGTTGACCAGGACGAGCGTTCGTCGCGGGTTTTGCGCCAGACTTCGGCGCCGGTCTTTTTGTCGAGGCCGACGATGAAGGAACCGGCTTCGTGATCCCACGGGACGATCAGGTGGCCGCCGACGAGGGCGGGCGAGGAGCCCTCGCCAAAGCCGTTGCGGGTCTGCATGTCGCCGAGGTCTTTTTCCCAGAGAAGTTTTCCGTCGAGGTCGTAGCAGTAGAGGCCGCGGGAGCCGAACGAGGCGTAGAGCCGTTCGCCGTCGGTGACGGGTGACGCGGAGGCGAAGCTGTTGGTGGGATGGCGTCCTTCGTGGGGCACCTCGCGGCGGGCGGTCTTCTGCCAGACGATTTTGCCCGAAGCGCGGTCGAGGGCGACGACGGCGAACTCGTGGAACTTGGTCGGCTTCATCCCGCCGCCGAAGCCGCCGCCGCCGCGCTTGCCGCCCTTGCCCTTTTGCTCCCCGCCACCGGGCGGGGGCGGGGGAGGGGGCGTCGGCGCCGCGTCCGGCGTGCCGGCGACGGTCTCGGTGGTTTCAATGGCGGTGAGCAGGAAGATCCGGTCTTTCCACACGATGGGGGTGGAGAAACCGTAGCCGGGGACCTTGGTCTTCCATTTAAGGTTTTTTTCTTCGCTCCACTGGATGGGGGGCTGCGCGCCCGGGGCGATCCCCGCGCCAGACGGGCCGCGCCAAGTCGGCCACGAGGACAGATCGGCCGCGGAGACGACGGACGAGAGCAGGCAGAAGAACGCAACTTCGAACAGAGGCAGGTGACGGGAAGGATGCATGGGACGAGACGGGAGGGGGCGGGGAGGGGGGGGGCGGGGAGGGACCGGTGAGGACAGACGGGGGGCCGGGAGGACGTTGCGCAAGTCGGGCGGATCGTCAAAGGGGCGCGAGAAAATTTGAATCGCCGCTTGAAGTGGTGCGTCTATTCCCGGCACCCTTTCTTTCCTATGAGCTCCGGCAATACCCCCGCTGCGGCAAGTGCCCCGGCCCTTTCGCGCACCGCGTGGCTGATCTGTATCATCGCCGCCATCGGCTTTGCGTTCGACATTTACGAACTGCTGATGCTGCCGCTCATCATCAAGCCGGCGATGGCCGCGCTGAGTGCGCCGCTGGTTGAGGCGCTGGTGACGGGCGGGATGGAGCGCGCCAAGGCGGCGGCGCTGTGGTCGCCGGGCGGCGAGATGTATGTCAGCTGGGCGCGCACGTTGTTTTTTGTGCCGGCGCTGGCGGGCGGCGTGTTCGGCCTGCTGGGCGGTTATCTGACGGATCTGCTCGGGCGGCGGCGCGTGCTCACGTTCAGCATTTTGCTGTATGCGTTCGCGGCGTGCGCGGCGGGTTTTGCGACGACGTTGCCGCAGCTGTTGTTTTTCCGGTGTCTGGTTTTCATCGGCGTGTGCGTGGAGTTTGTGGCGGCGGTGGCGTGGCTCGCGGAGATTTTCACGAATCCGCAGCAGCGGGAAAAGGTGCTCGGTTACACGCAGGCGTGCTCGTCGTTCGGCGGACTGCTGGTGGCGGGCGCCAACATTCTCGCGGCGAAATGGGCGATGGATTTGCCGGCGATTGCGGGCGGGCATGAAGCGTGGCGCTACACTCTGATCTCGGGTGTGATTCCGGCGCTCCCGTTGTTGATCATCCGGCCGTTTTTGCCGGAGTCTCCTGCTTGGCAGAAAAAGCGCGAGGCGGGCACGCTCAAGCGGCCGAGCATCGCCGCACTTTTTGCGCCGGAGCTGCGCAAGACGACGGTGATCACGACGCTGATTTTCGCGGCGAGCTACGGCATCGCATTTGGCGCCATCCAACAACTTCCGCAGATCATCGGTGCGCAGCGTATCGGCACCCCGGCCGAGGCCGGGCACGTGGCGGTGCGGGCCATCGCGAAGGAAAGCGGTGCGACGGCGATGGCTGCCGCCAAGGCCGCGAAGAAACCCGAGCCGGTCGCCCAGCGCGAAATGCGGCAGGCCGCCGGCAACGCGAGCGACCAGACGGTCGCGGGCGTCACGCTGTGGCAGGAGATTGGCGGTCTGGTGGGCCGGTTCATTCTCGCGGTGCTGGCGGTCGTGATCGTGAGCCGGCGGACGCTGTTCCGGGTGTTTCAGATTCCGTCGCTTATTTTTGTCCCGCTGCTCTTTTGGTGGATCTCCAGCCAGCTTGGCAACGCGGACAGTCTGGGGATGATCAAGGCGGGAATCTTCGTCGCGGGTGTGCTGACGGTCGCGCAATTCAGTTTTTGGGGTAACTACATTCCGCTCGTGTTCCCGGTGCATTTACGCGGCACGGGCGAGAGTTTTGCGGCCAATATCGGTGGGCGGGTGCTCGGCACGGCGGCCGCGTGGATCACGCTGACGCTCTCGGCGTCCGCGAATCCCGATCCGGCGCGCGTGGCACTCGTCGGCGCGTGCGTGGCCGGCGGCTATGCGCTGGTCGGAGCGATCCTCACGCAATTTCTGCCCGAGCCGAAGCCGGAGGGGACGGAGTAACGAAGCCGCTTCCATTCGGAAATCTCACTTCGACCTGAAGAGGCGGTCGAATCCCGCGGCGCGCAAGCCGTTCTTGAGCCCCACATCGACTGTCCACCGTCGGCCGGCGGGGTGCAAGGTGAGCGGCGACCTAAGCTGTTTTGAAGCGCGAGATTTGCGGGCCACACGACGTAATCGCAGCCAAGAGCGCGAGGGCGAAGTGCCGTTGCATCCCAAACCCCAACGCTGATCCCGTTCGGCCGTTCTCTCGTATGTTGAAAACGAATATTTCCTTCACTATGAAAAATCCGGGTTAGTGTCTCACGAGAAAACTCTCTCCGCTCCGCTTAGGGAAAATAGCCGTCTGAGTCGTCACTCCAATTAATCGTATGACCATCCGCCAACTCACCCGCCTGTTATCGGTCACGCTTTTGGCTGTTTGCCTCGTCCTTCGGGCCGTCGCCCAAGCCCAAGTTGCTGATCTCGAGGCTCTGCTGGAGGGTGTGTCCGAAATCGGCGTACCGGGTGTCCCCGGCTCGCTGTCGGTCTACGGGAATCAGGCTTTTCCGGTCATCGTCGGCGCCTCTACTTCCGGCACCCGCGAACCTGTCGTCGCTGCGGGGCGGCTCGTGAAGGGACGCGTGGTCGCCTTCGGGCACGACGGCTACTTGACGAACGATCTGTCCTCGGCCGCGGACACTCAGCGATTCCTGGGTAATGTGGTCCGTTGGGCAGCCGGAGGGAAGCCAAACGCCCGGGTGGGTGTGGTGAGCATTAACGGGCTCGCAACCCGTCTCCAAGCGATGGGGTTTGTCGCCACCAACATCGCGTTCGGCGCGTTCGCTGGATACGATCTCGTGATTCCAAATCTGGGTATCTCCCGCACCCGGGCGGAGAGCGATTTGTTGGTCACGTATGTCCGCGACGGGGGCGGCGTCGTTGCCGGAATGACCGGATGGGGCTGGGCGCAAATAAACTCCTCCCTCAGCCTGGCGGAGGATTTTTCCGGAAATTGGCTGATGTCGGCAGCTGGAATCGTCTGGGCTAACCCGTTCCTGAGCCAGACTTCGACCTTGGGCTATTCCGTCCCCCGTGTGCCGCCGGATATCACCCACGCCCAACGCGCGCTCGACGCGCTCACGGCGACCGGCCGCGTCCTGACCGACAGCGAACGCACGCAAATCAGCGAAACTCTGACTGTCGCATTGTCCGCGATTCCCTCCTCGGATACTTCGTTCATTCCGGCCGTCAACGCCGCCCTCCAGTCTCCGGGCGTGCAGAAGACGCCGACGCCCCAAACCCCGGTGACAGTCAGCAATGTCCTCGGGCGGCTGGCTGTATCCAATGACTTCCGACTGATGTCCAAGGCCGCTCCGGCGCAGGTTACCGTCCATCCCTCCGCCGCCACGTTTCCCGGGGTGGTTCCGGCGACCGCCTTGCGCGTAAGTCGCGCGGTGCCGATTCGAACGGCCCGACCCCGCTGGCATAGCACCGGGCTCTACGCGCCACCGGGGGAAGTGATCACTGTACGAGTCCCCATGGCGGCCGTGGGGCGAAGTTTTGCCGTGCGGATTGGTGCGCACAGCGACCGCCTCTGGTCGGTGGACGCGTGGCGCCGATTCCCAGAAATCTCCGTTCGCACGCTCCTCACCGCGGTCGAGACGCAGGTCGCGAGCGCATTCGGCGGATTGATTTACATCGAGGTGCCGGCAACAACTACCGTGGCGGATTTTTCGGCGGAAATCTCCGGGGGGGTCCTGGCTCCGCGGTTCGTTAAGGGGGAAACGACCGTTCAAGAGTGGCGCGACACCGTCCGGAACCACCCCGCCCCGTGGGGCGAAGTGGAGACATCCAAGATGATCGTCACCACCCAGGCCGCGGCGCTGCGCACCCTGGATGATCCGTCCGCCGTCGCCGACTCGTGGGACCGCGTGCTCGACTCCGCGGCGGACCTGGCCACCATACCACGCGAGCGCACCTCGCCAGAAAGGTTTGTATGCGACGAGCAGATTTCGGACGGGTATATGCATTCTGGATACCCGATGATGGGCTGGCTTGATGTGCGAAGTCGGCTGGTCGACGCCGCGTTTATTACCAGCCGAATGAACGAGTCGCTGGGCCAAAACTGGGGGTTCTTCCACGAAGTGGGCCACAATCACCAGAATTACGACTGGACGTTCGACGGTACCGTCGAGGTGACCGTCAATCTCTTCACCCTCCATGCGTTTGAAGTCGTGTGCAACGAGCCGGTTGCCGCGAATTCTCGCGGCTCGATCGCCTTCCGCCAGGATCAAATGCGGAAATACAACTTCTCCCGGCCGGATTTCGAACTTTGGAAATCGGATCCGTTTCTGGCCCTTACAATGTATGTCCAGCTCCAGCAGGCGTTCGGCTGGGACGCCTACAAGGCGGTCTTCGCCGAGTATCTTTCGCTAGCGGCGGCGGCGCGTCCGCAGACCGATCAGCAGAAGCGGGATCAATGGATGGTGCGCTTCTCGCGGCGGATCGGCCG
>CANHJG010000182.1 GCA_947461205.1 Opitutia bacterium | reverse complement strand
TCAAACTGCAGCTGCAACGCCGCGCGCTGCTCCGCCATCCCGAGCGCCGCCATCAAAAACATCAGCGCCTCGATCGTCGAAAACCGGTCGTCCGCCGCCTGCGACCGCAACCAGTAACGGCTCTCCCCCGCCATCGGCAAACTCACCCGCCGCCCCCACGACTCCACCCCCCGCAACATGCCCGTCGATTGGATCCACGTCCCGTCGAGCAGCAGCACCTGCAGGCCCGCCGGCGGCTCGCTCACCGGCAGCGCCTCACCCGTCGGATGCAAAATCCACAGCGCCCGCCCCGGCTGCACGATGTCCTCGCGCACCAGCGTATGCTCCTTGCGATACACGCGCAGTCCCGTGTTCGCCACCACGCGGTGGATCAAATGCCCCGTGCTGCTCGGCCGCCACGCCTCCATGTGGTGCATCAACACGTCGACCTTGAGCGGACTCTCGATCACGCGGTGCGCCTCGCACACGCACCACCGCGGCGGCAGCCGGCACAGGTCGCACCGAGGGGTTTTTCGAAAAACAACGCTTCGGGCCATGATCGCAAAAAACGTCCGCCGCCTACGACGACTCCACGACCTCCGCGGGCAGTTTCAACACCCGCCGGCACAACTCGCTGCCGCGCGAAAACGTCCGACACGTCTGCGGCCGCTGGTCGTAGATCGTGCACAGCCGCGTCTCCGGATCGAGCGCCACACAGGCCCCATCCCCGTGCTGGTCCATGCAGCGCACGCCGCTGTGCTCGACCACATACTCCTCCGGCACGTGGTCGTCGCCGGGCAACAGCTCCACCAACAGGTGGCAGCACACGCCGCAACCGGCACAGGGAGGAACAACGGAAGGAAACATCGACATCGGGGCGACGACCGTGGCACACCACCTGCCCTCGTGCGAGGGTTTGTTCGCACCCGCCTTCCCGCTTGTCCGCACCCAAAAAAACCGCGGTGCGGGCCTGCGCCTCGCACCGCGGTTCGAAGTCAAACGCCGGGCTTCGCCTCGTTTCGCGGTTACGCGATCTGCGGAATCTCAAAGCCCTTGCGGCCGGTGCGCTTGCGGATCGGGCAGTTGTTCGCCGCATCGGTGATCACCTGGTCGCCATGCGACAGCGTCTCGGTCTTCCCGTCGACCTTCAGCAACGGCCCCACGATCGGCTTCGTCGCGTCGAGATCGACTTCGTTCGACTTGAGGTGATCGAGCATGCGCCAGTAGGCGTCCTTCGTCGTGAGATCGGAGGCGACTGCGTCGGCGAGTTGGGCGTTCGCCTTCTCCGCACCCGCCAAATACGAGATGTTGGCCAAGTGACACATGGACGTCGACAGGTGACCTTCTTCGATGAGCCCGTGCGTCACCTTGCGCGTTTGGATTGCCTTGATCCAATTCTTGCGGTGCGCCCCGTTGTCGGAGCCCTCGAAGGACTCGATCTTCTTGCCGTCATTGTCGTAGGCAATCGCTCCGCCGTTTTCGGCGATGTTGATATAGCCGTTTTCGCACTGCGCCACCACGCCGACGGAGGACTTCCGATAGACATCCATGGCACGCATACCCTTCTTCCGGCCGAGGCCGCGGACCTCAAAAATCAGCGGCGCCGTGTCGTAGTGCATCACGGAAACCAGCGTGTTCGGCGTCTCCGCATCGTCGCGGTAACCGAAACGACCGCCAAAGCTCATGACGCTCTTAGGCAGACCCGGCGCACCGAGCATCCAACGCGCGACGTCCATCTGGTGGATGCCTTGGTTGGTGATATCGCCGCCACCGTAGTTCCAGAACCAGTGCCAATCGTAATGCACCGTGCCCTTCGGGCCGTTGCGCGTCGGCGGGGTGAGCGTCGCCGGGCCCGTCCAAAGATCGTAGTCGAGCCCCTCGGGCACAGGCTGCGGACCTTCGTGGAGGCCGATCGAGTCGCGCGGCTTGTAGCACGTGGCCGTGACCCACTTGATCTTCCCAAGCTTGCCCGACCGCAGCGCGGCGATCGCATTCATGATCTGCTCCGACGAACGGTTCTGCGTGCCGATCAGCGCGATGTTCTTCGCATATTTCTTCGCCGCCGCGACCGCCTGACGGCCTTCCCAGATATTGTGCGAGAGGGGTTTTTCAACGTACACATCCTTGCCCGCCTGCAAGGCTGCGATCGTCATGATCGAGTGCTGGTGATTCGGCGGCGCGAGCACGACCGCGTCGATCTCTTTGCTCTCAAACATCTTTCGGTAATCCTTGTATTCAGCGACTTTCAGCCCGGCCTTGTTCGCCGCGTCGCGTCCCTTCGCCAACACCTTGTCGTCGACATCACAGATCGCCGCAAGGACCGCCCCATCGAGCTTGCTCTTGCTGCCGGGCAGGTAGTTCTGCAGATGCCCCCAGCCTTGGGCGTTGAAGCCAACGATGCCGACCCGGATGTCGCCATTCGCACTGCCGGCGCGACCGGCTACTTGGCCGTAAAGGCGGGTTTGACCCGCGACGAGCGCGGCGCCCCCGCCGATAAGCGAGGCTTTGAGGAAATCTTTGCGTGACCAGGTTTTCATGGAGCAGATGTGGTTTTAGGGATGGGAGCTAAGAGCCGACAGTGATACCGCCAGACGCGAGTGCGGGGAAAAGGAAACGCCAAAACTTAACCCACAGGCCCGGCCCAAGGTCAACCCGCGTCTTGCTCACCGTCCGGTTACCCCAAAATGCCGCCCGGTAAACTCGAAAAATGCCCGCCAATCCCCGTCGGTGATCACGTGCTTACCCGTGTGGTAGAGAAACCCCAGCGACCCCGAGATCAGCGGCACATCGAGCGCCGGCAGCACCGTGGACCCGACGTCTTTCGTCCCCAGTAGCCGATAAACCGGCCCCGCCGCCACCACCGCCAGGAACTCCCCGTGCGGATCGGCCCATTGGTCCTCCGTGCCACCCGTCACGAACACCGGCCGCGGCGCATTCAGCGCGATCACCGTATGGCTGTCCACCGGCAGCTCGTTCCAGCGCCCCGCGTACTTCGGAAATGTCGCGACGAGCCACCACGGAAAATTCGCCGCCACGTCGTCCACGCTCTCCCCGTAGTCGCGCCGCGCCAGCGACGCCCCCATCTCACCCGAGCAACTCGCAAACACCGCCGCGAACCGCGGATCCCGCGCGCCCGCCCACAACACCGTCTTGCCCAGCCGCGAGTGCCCCACGAGCGCCACACGCTTCGCGTCCACCGTCGGCTCGGTTTCGAGGTAGTCGAGCACGCGGCTCGAAATCCACGCCCACGCCGCAATCGTGCCCCACTCACCCGCCGCCGGCCGCGTCTGCCCCGGCCCGTAGGCGAGCGCCTGCACCCCACCTTCGAACGTCTTCGCATTGTCCGCCTGCGCCTCCGTATACCGAAACGCCGCGTACGCATAACCGCGGCCAACGATCTGCTCCGCCGGCACCGCATCGTTGAACGGCATTTTGGCCAACTGCGGAATCCCCGGCGGATTGCTGAACAACAGCTGCAGCACCACCGGCGCCGGCTGCGCCGCCTTCGCCGGCACATACAGCGACACGTTCAACGCCACCGCCCGCTCCCCTGCGCCAAAGTGTAACACGATATGCTTGCGCACCGCCTTGCCGCCCAGCGCGTCGGCCTCCGTCGCCACGACTTCCGCCCGCACGCTCGGCGCACCCGCCGGCACCGCGCCAAAAATTTCCCGCTCATACACCGCAATCAGCTCCGGCCGCCGCACGTTGCTCCACGTCGCCGCATCGCGCACCGGCCGGCCGTTCGCCAACACCAACGGATCCGGCAAAACATAGTTCCCCACGTGCGTCTCGTTGTAGTTGGACGCATGCCCCGTCGCCGCATAGCGGATCGGATTGCCCTTGGCGTCCTGTTTCGGCCGCGCGGGTCCGGTCTCCGCCGCCACCAAGCCGCCCGCCCACCCGAACACACCGGACAACAGGACACTCACTCCACGGGAAATTTTCATAGGGGTAGGCCGCCACTCCACCGTTCACCGGCCCCGGGCGCAATGCCCAATCGTCCCTGACCCCTGCGTTGACCCCCACGCCCCGCCCGCCACGCTCCGCCCCTCAGCCCCCCATGAAATTCGAACACTTCGCGCTCAACGTCCCCGACACCCGCGCCCACGCCGCCTGGTATGTCGCTCACCTCGGCTTCGCCGTCGCCCGCCAACAAACCGAGGCGCCCTACACGACCTTCCTCGCCGACAGCACGGGCCGCACCGTCGTCGAGCTTTACTCGAATCCCAACGCCGCGATGACCGATTTCCCCTCGCAACATCCCCTCGTTTTCCACTTCGCCGTCGTCTCCACCGACGCCCGCGCCGACCGCACCCGCCTCGAAGCCGCCGGCGCCACCTTCTTCCTCGAGGCGGCCCAACCCGACGGCTCGATGCTCATCATGCTTCGCGACCCTTGGGGCGTCGCCCTCCAGCTCTGCCAGCGCGCCAAACCCTTCTGAGTCGGGCAGGGTCTCCGACCCGCCCTCTCGCCCGTGCACCCCATGCGCCTCCCCTCGTCTGTCGCCGCGCTCTGCCTTCTTCTCGCTCTCGGCGCTCTCACCGCCCGCACCGCCGAGCCCGTCGGTCGCCTCTCCCTCGTCACGGATCCGACGCCTGGCCGCGCCACCCAACACGGCCTCGCCAAACTCTCCGCCGCCCTGCGGGCCCGCGGCTGGGAAGTCGACCAAGGGAACCCGGCCACCCGACCCGTTCAGATTCGCGTATCCACAAAACCCATGGCCGGCCTTTCAGCCCCCGAGTCTCTCTCCATTTCCCGAATCCCACGAACCGGCGCACCGGCTCTCCTCGCCCTCTCCGCCCCCGACGACCGCGGCCTAATGTATGCCCTCCTCGACGCCGCCGACCGCGTCGCCTGGGCCGAAAATCCCGCCACGCCCTTTTCCGAAATCCGCGACGTCACCGAACAGCCCACCGTGCGCGACCGCTCGCTCTCCGTCTACACGATGAACCGCGCGCATTGGGAAAGCCGCTTCTACGACGAAGCCTATTGGACGCGTTACTTTGACCTGCTCGCCGCCAGCCGCTTCAACCGTTTCCTCATCGTCTTCGGCTACGAAAACGGCGGCTTCCTCGCCCCGCCGTATCCGTATTTCTTCAACACACCCGGCTTCGACGGCGTCACGATGCTCGACCTCACCCCCGCCCAGCAGCGCAAAAATCTCGCCGCCCTCAACCGCCTCATCGAACTCGCGCACGACCGCGGCATCCAAGTCAGCCTCGGCCTCTCGGACCACATCTACCGCGCCGGCGTGCAGGCCGGCGGCATCGAGTGGGCCCAGGACTACGAGGGCCGGCCCCTCCCCCATACCGTCACCGGCGTCACCCCGGAAAATCTCAGCGCCTACACCCTCGCCTCCCTCCAAGAACTCCTCGCCCGCGTGCCCGCGGTCGACGGCCTGCAATTCCGCGTCCAAGAAGAGTCTGGCCTCCAACGCTCCGAGCTGGACCGTTTTTGGCGCGAAGTCTTCACGACCCTCCAACGCCTCCGCCCCGGGCTGCTCCTCGAAGCCCGCGCCGAGGGCACGCCCAACAGCGTGATCGACACCGCCGTCTCCCTCGGCGTGAACCTCCGCATCGAGACCAAACACTGGATGGAGCAGATGGGCCTTCCATTCCACCCGACGCACGTCAGCCCGCCCAACCAGCGCGACCGCCGCCACGGCTACGCCGACCTCCTCCGCTATCCGCAACGTTACCAAATTTCCTGGCGCCTCTGGAACGGCGGCACCACCCGCGTCCTCCTCTGGGCCGACCCCGACTACGTCCGCCGCTACTCCGCCGCCACCGCCCTCTACGCCAGCCCCAACTGGGATGTCCAGGAACCGCTCGCCACCAAAATGGAAGCGCAGCGACCGGACATGCCGACCTTCGATCTCATGCCGTCCGCCTACCGGCACTACGACTACGAATTCGAACGCTACTGGCACTTTTTCCAGGTCTGGGGCCGCGTCGGCTACAACCCCGCCACCCCAGCCGAAATCTGGGACCGCCCCTTTGCCCAACGCTTCGGCGCCGCCGGCCCACACCTTTCCGCCGGCCTCCACCGCGCCTCCCACGTCCTCCCCATGATCGTCGCCGCCGTCTATCCCTACTCCGCGTTTCCGACCACCCGCGGCTGGGCCGAACGCCAAAGCCTCGGCCCCTCCCTCGCCGCCTACGCGAAAAACACCGGCACCGACGTCCAGCAGTTCGAAAGCTTCGAGGCAGCCGCCCGCCGCCTCCTCGCCGGCGGCGTCACCACCCGCCGCACGCCCGACGCCACCAGCCGCTGGTTCGACGCCACCGCCGACGCCATCCTCGCCTCCGTCCGTGCCGCCGAATCCGCCGCCGGCCCGCAGCGCGGCAAGGAATTCGACGCCACCGTCACCGATCTGAAAATCCTCGCGCACCTCGCCCGCTTCCACGCCCGCCGCTCGCTCGCCGCCGTCCACTACAATCTCTTCCTCCGCGGTCAACGCCTCGCCGAACTCTATGCCGCCACCCTCGAGGCCAAAGCCTCCGTCGAAGCCTGGCGCGGGATCGTGACCGCCGCCGGCGACCGCTACCATTTCGACCTCGCGATGGGCGCCCGCAACCATGCGCTCTCCGGCCACTGGCGCGACGAACTCGTCCGCCTCGAAAACGACTACAAGGATCTCGAAGCCATGTGCTGCCCACCCGACGCCGCCTGGCTGAAGGAAAAAGTCTGGCAGCCCTCCCACGCCCCCACGGCCGATTTGCCCCGGGTCGAACACACTCCGCCCACCGACGTCCGCCCCGGCACCCCGCTCCGCCTCGTCGTCCGCGCCCTTGATCCCGCCGGCGTCGCATCCGTCACCCTCCGCTACCGCCACGTCACCCAATTCGAAGATTACGCCACGCTCACCCTGGAGCCCACCGGCGAACCTACCGAATACGCCGCCACCGTCCCCGCCGCCTTCCTCGTGCCCGAGTGGGACTTCATGTACTTCGTCGAAGTCACCAACCGCGCCGGCTGCGGCACCCAGTGGCCCGACCTCGCGCAGGAAGCCCCCTACGTGATTCTCCGCCTCGCCCGCTGACCGCCCGCCCGGAGCGTCAGGCCGTGCTTTTCACGCTCTCCCCCTCCGCCGCTCACTCCTTCACCCGCTGCAACGCCCCTTCCGCCAGGGCCGCCGGCGTCACCCGCACTTCGCGGATCGCCCCCTTGAACCAGTGCACCCGGTTCTGCCGCACACCGAGTGACAGCTTGCCCGCAGCCATCGGCGCAAACTCCACGGCACCTTCGCGCTCCTTCTCGCCGTTGACGAAGTGCGCCATCGTCTTCCCGTCGTAGCGCAGCGCCACCCAATACCATTTCTCCGTCGCGTGCTTCCGCTTGGGATCGATCAACGGCCGCCCTTCCTTACCCACGCTCATCAGGTAGGTGTCGAGCCACCACGAACCCATCCCGTCGAGCCGCGTTTCCAACAGCGCCCGCGACGTCGCCGTATCCTGCGCGTGCCAAAAACGCTGCTCCGGCGGCCCGCCCTCCGCCGGCCGGAACCACACCTCCACCGTAAATTCCCGCAGCCCCGCCAACGGATTGGCCGACACCAGCAACCCGTCGCTCTCCCCGTTGAACACCACCGCGTCCGCGACGACGCGCGGCGCTCCGATGGCCTCGGTCGCCCGCCCGCCGATGCTCCGCACGTCGTCCACTTTCCACACGACCACCGCCGCGCTGTCGGCCGCCTGCAACCCGCCGGTTACGATTGCACCCAACGACCACGCCGTCCGGAGGAAAAATTGCCGGGGTAACATGCGCCCACGATGCCGGGCCCCACGCCCGCCGCGAGTGCCATTTCGTCAGACGCCCTCCAAGGTGGGCCGCGCGCTCCG
>CANHJG010000181.1 GCA_947461205.1 Opitutia bacterium | reverse complement strand
TAATCCCGTATCAAGAGGTTCTTGATACGGGAAAGATGGCGGAGAGGGGGGGATTCGAACCCCCGATACGCGGTTAAACGTATAACGCTTTAGCAAAGCGCCGCTATCGACCACTCAGCCACCTCTCCGTTTTGAGAGTGCAGAAGGAAACATCCGTTCCTGAAAGAGCAAGGCGGATTTCACGTCAACCGCGCTTCCGTGGCGCCCGGGATCGACCGGCACAAGGAAACCGCCCCTTTCCCTCATCCCAGCAGCTTCTGATACGCGTCAGCGTCAAGCAGCGTCGCGACGTCGGCGGGGTTCGCCAGCTTCAGCTTCAGCATCCACGCACCGTCGTAAGGCGCGGTGTTGAGCGACTCGGGCGCACTGGCCAAGCCGGAGTTCGTCGCCACCACCGTGCCGGCGACCGGCGCATAAAGGTCGCTCGCTGCCTTCACCGATTCGACGACCCCGAAGGTCTCGCCCGCCTTGAGCGTCGCTCCCACCTTCGGTAACTGCACGTAGGTGATGTCGCCCAGCGCGCTCTGCGCGTAATCGGTGATGCCGACGATCGCGGTGCCATCGCTCTCAAGCTTCACCCATTCGTGGGACTTTGCGTAGCGGAGATCGGCGGGGACGTTGCTCATGGGGAGGCCTTTTTCAATGCGACGAAGGGTGGTTTGACCAGATGCAAATTCAATTTCGTGCCCCGGATTTCGACCGCGAGCGGTTGCGCCGCCGCCGCCGTCGTTACCAGCGCCGAGCCGATGGCTTCGTTGAGGATGGGCGTGAGCGTGCCGGACAACACCCGGCCGACCACCGCCCCGTCCGCGCCCAGCACCGGAGTCTCCGCCCGCACGATGCGGCGGTCGCCGGTCTTGAAGAACACGACCGTGTGGGGTGCGCCGTTTTGTTTTTCGGCCACGAGCGCGTCGCGCCCGATGAAATCGGCGCCCTTGTCCAGTTTCACCGTCCAGCCGAGGCCGGCGGTCAGCGGCGAAATATCCTGCGTGATTTCGTGGCCGTAGAGGGGATAACCCGCTTCCAGCCGCAGGCTGTCGCGGGCGCCGAGCCCGGCCAGCTCCAGGCCGCGCGGCGCTCCAGCGGCGAGGATGGCCTCGGCCAACGCGACGGCGTCGCCCGCCGCATGATAAAGTTCAAACCCGTCTTCTCCCGTGTAGCCCGTGCGGCTGATCAGGCAGTGGATGCCCGCGACCGTGCCTTCGGTGAAGTGATAATATTTCACGAGCCCGAGTTTGGCGCCCGTGAGCGACTGCACGATTTCCGCGGCGCGCGGCCCCTGCACGGCGAGCAGCGCATAGTCGGCGCACCGGTCGGTGATCGTGACCGCGAACCTCGTGGCCTGCCCGCGGATCCAGGCGAGGTCCTTCGCGATGTTGCCGGCGTTGATGCAGAGAAAATAGTCGTCCGTCCCGCGCATGTACACGAGGAGGTCGTCCACGACACCGCCCGTCGGATAACACATCGGCGAGTAGAGCACGCGGCCTGGGTAGAGTTTCGCGACGTCATTCGTGACGAGGTGATTCAGGAACTGGCCGGCTTCGGGGCCGCGCACATCGACCTCGCCCATGTGGCTCACATCGAAGAGGCCGGCGGCGCGGCGCACGGCCTTGTGCTCCTCGAGGATGCTGCGGTATTGGACGGGCATCTCCCAGCCCGCGAAATCGACGAGGCGGGCCCCGTGGGCGGCATGAAAATCACGCAGTGGCGTGCGCTGGAGATCGCTCATGAGCAATGACTACGCGCCACCCGCGCGGCGGCGGCAAGGTTCTTTTCCGCCGCGCGGGAGCCGCGCAGAATAGATTCGCCACCCGCCGGCAGCGCGTAAACTGCGGGCATGTTTTTGGCCTACTGGGTTCATCACCTTGACCCGTTTCTCATCCGGTTTTCAGAGAACTTCGGCATCCGTTACTACGGTCTCGCCTATGTGCTGGGCTTCGCCGGCGCCGTTTGGCTGCTCCACCGCTACCATCGCGCGGGACGCTCGCCGTTTGGCGGAAACACGATCGGCGATTTGATTACCTCCATCGTCTTCGGCGTCATGCTGGGCGGCCGTTTCGGTTATTTTCTCCTCTACCAGTCAGACCTACTCTTCCGGGACCCGCTGGCCCTGCTGCGGGTCTGGGAGGGCGGCATGTCCAGCCATGGCGGCTTCGTCGGGGTCGTGGTCGCCCTGCTGGTGTTCACCCGGAAACACCGTGTGCCGTTTTTTACCGTCAGCGATCTCATCGTCACGACCGCCCCCGTCGGGTTGTTTTTCGGCCGCATCGCGAACTTCATCAACGGCGAACTCTACGGCACCACGACGGGCGTCCCCTGGGCCGTGATTTTCCCTCAGAGCAGCGGGCCCAACACCCCCCTCCACCTCATTGTACCGCGCCACCCGTCGCAGCTCTACGAGGCAGCCCTCGAGGGCGTCGTGCTCTTCGCCCTCATGCAATGGCGTTTCTGGCGCAGCGACGTCACCCGCCGTCAACCCGGCCGGCTCGGCGGCGAATTTCTCGTCGCCTACGCCGTGGTGCGGATGCTGGGGGAACACTTCCGGGAACCCGACGCTGGGCTGATCCTCGGCGTCAGCCGCGGCACGTTCTACTCGGTTTTTCTGATCGGCGCGGGGCTGGTGCTGATCCTGCGCCCCGCGGTGCGGAAACCGGCTCCTTAAACCACGGTCCCGGGGGGCAACGTCGCCCCTTTCGGCACGACCAACACGCCGTCGCGGATGACGACCGCGCCGTTGACGTAGGTGCCGTCGGCCTTCCCTGCGGCGATCAGGACACAGCCGGCGCCAATGCGCGCGTTCTTGTCCACGATCGCGCCCTTGATCACACACTTGGCGCCGATGCCGATGCGCGGGCGCCCGAGCGCGGCGTTTTCTTTCAACTGCGCCGGCGTCTCGTAGTAGTCCGCGCCCATCACCACAGCATCCTCGAGCGAGGACCCCTCCCCGATAAAAGTCCGCACGCCGAGCACGCAATGGTGCAACGACGAGTCTGTGATGATCGAGCCGTCGCCGATGACCACGTGGTCGATGGCGCACGTGTTGAGCTTCGCGGCGGGCAGATACCGGTCCTGCGTGTAGATGGGCTCGCTCGCGTCGAAAAAATCGAACGGCGGCAGCGGTTGCGCGAGCGCGAGGTTCGCATCGAAAAACGCGCGCACCGTGCCGATGTCCTCCCAGTAGCCCTCAAAAATATGAGCGAAAAGCTTTTTCTGGCCGAGCAGCCCGGGGATGATCTCCTTGCCGAAATCGGTCTGCGTGCCGGCGAGCGCCTCGGCGAGCACCGCGCGGTTGAACACGTAGATGCCCATCGACGCGAGACAGCGCTTTTCGGTGGACGGCGTCGCCAACTCGGCCTCGAGCGCCGCGCTCAGTGTCAGGCTCTGGATCACGGCGGGGTCCTTGGGCTTCTCGACGAAACGCTCGATCGAGTGGTCGTCTTTGACCTGCATTAGGCCGAGCCCGGCCACCTTCGAGACGGGGAACGGAATCGCGGCGACCGTCACGTCCGCCTTGGTCGCGATGTGCTGCTCGACGATCTTCCGGTAGTCCATCCGGTAGAGCTGGTCACCCGAGAGGATCAGTACGAGATCGTGCGGGAAAGCACGGAAGTGGACGAGATTGCGGCGCACGGCGTCCGCGGTTCCTTGATACCAGTCGGCGCTCTTCTCGGTCTGCTCCGCCGACAGAATATCCACAAAACCGCCGCCAAACGGGTCAAAGTGATACGTGTTCTGCACGTGGCGGTGCAGCGACGCCGTCTGGAACTGCGATAGGATGAAGATGCGGTTGATGTCGGAGTTGATGCAGTTGCTGATCGGAATATCGACGAGGCGATACTTGCCGGCGAGCGGCACGGCGGGTTTGCAGCGCTCCAAAGTGAGAGGCGAAAGCCGGGTTCCACGGCCGCCGCCCATGATGACCGCGAGTACTCGTTTTTGGGTTGTCATAAAATAAAATCAATCGGTTGAGGCAGAGCGGCGTTACCTTTGCCTGCCGCAGGGTTGACGCCAGCACTTTTTGAGAATGTATCCGTCCTATGGCTCATGTTCTCGTCACAGGTGCGGCCGGCTTTATCGGTAGCCACACGGTGGACCGTCTGCTGGCCGCCGGCCACGCCGTCACGGGGCTGGATAATTTCCGCACCGGCCGGCGCGCGAATCTCACGTCCGCCCTCGCCGCGCCGGGCTTCGCCTTCCACGAGGTGGATGTCGCCGCACCCGGTGCCCTCGCCGCACTGGTCGGCACGGTCAAACCGGATGCCCTCATCCACCTCGCCGCGCTCGTCAGCGTGCAGGAAAGCATGACGAATCCGGACCTGAACTACGCCTTGAACGTCCACGCCACCCAGCTGGTGGCGGAAGCCGCGCGCCTGCACGGGGTGCGCCGCATCGTCTTCGCCTCCTCGGCCGCGATCTACGGCGATACCGCCGATTTTCCCATCCGCGAGACGACCAAGACGAGCCCCATCAGCCCCTATGGCGCGGCCAAACTCGCCTCCGAGGCCCTCTTGCTCGGCCATGGCGCCGCCTTCGGGCTCACGGTGCGTTGCCAACGTTACTTCAATGTCTTCGGCCCGCGCCAGGATCCCGCCTCGCCCTACTCCGGCGTTATCTCGATTTTCGACCGCCGTTACCGCGACAACCAAGGCGTCACGATCTACGGCGACGGCCAACAGACGCGCGACTTTATCTCGGTCCATGATGTTGCCCGAGCCAACCTCCTGGCCGCCACCGCGCCCGCGGTGTCCTCCGGGGTCGCCAACATTTGCACCGGCCGCGCGACCTCGCTGCTGGAGGTCGTTGGGGTGTTTGCCCGTCACTATCCCGCGGCGCCCGCGGTCGTCCACGGCGCCCCGCGCACCGGCGACATCAGCCACTCGCTGGGCGCGCCCGAACACGCCGCGGCCGACCTCGGCTTCCGCGCCGAAGTCTCGGTCGACACTGGGCTGGCAGAATTAATCGGGAAGGGATGAGCCGGTGCGCCCTGCCGTCTCTGATCGCGATCGCCCGGGCCATCGCGGCTGGAGTTCCGGGGAACTGATAGAATGCCGCGTGCCCCGCTTGCGAGGCAGGCCGAGTCGATGGCGTTGGGTCGGGGTGAGCGTCGAGGCGAAGCTTGCGATCTCGGCGATGTCGCGGCGGTCAGTGCGCAGCGCCATCGCGATCAGGGGGTGGGCCGTGCGCTCCGCGCGCGGCTTAACGCGTCACGCTAAGACCGCCGATCCGCCGCCCGCGGAGCGGCCGGCCCACCTCGAATTTTGGGGCGACCGTTTGGTTTGTCATGACGAGGAGCGCAGCGACGTGGCCATCCCTCTGACCTTTGAGCTGGATCGCTGCGTTCGGTTCCCCCGGGGTGGGCCGTGCGCTCCGCGCGCGGCTCAACGCGTCAGACCAACGTCCCGTATATTTCAGACTTTGCCTTGGTCGACCCGCCCGATGGGCGGGCAACCCGGCCACCGGCCGGGCCTAACGTCTAAAAACCACAGGACGTTGGTCTAAGCCTCCACGAACCGCCCGGTCCCGAGGTCGTGGCACTCCGTCCACCGCCGCTCGAACCCCTCGTGCTCTGCCACAGTGGCCACCCGCACCGTCGCGGTTGCGCCGCTCTCCGTCGTTTCGTTTTCCCGCGCGGGGCGCTCGGTTTTGGCTGCTTTGCGCGGTGCTACCGCGCCGTCCTTCGCCCCGAATGTTTAGCACCGAGCGGAGCCCGTGAATCATGCTCCTTTGGAAATCGATCACCCGTTGCCCTGAGGTCCGTCTGCGGGCGCGAGGAATCGCGCTTGACGAACCCGGCGAAACCATGACCTTCTGCCCCTCCGATTTTCGCCCTCATCGTCTATCGGTTAGGACAGGAGATTCTCAATCTTCAAAGCGGGGTTCGATTCCCCGTGGGGGCACCATCTTTCAGGGCTTCTAGAGGTAAAAGCACCTCTGGAAGCGGACAAAAAACGCCACTTGCGAACAGTTGAGCGTCCGATATTGTCCGATTTTTTATGGGCACCCCCACCCTATTTCCCGTGTTAATCAAAGAGCAGTCCGTTACGGTCCGAATTATCCGCATCAAAGCGAAATCCACCGTTTCCGGCTTCTGTTACGTTGTTTCGTGGGTTGGCCCGAATGGCCGAGAGAAACTAAACAGAACGGACTATGCCGAGGCCGAGGCCGAGGCCAGAACAAAGGCCGCTCAACTCGCAGCCGGAATAGCCAATGCAAATACGGTCAGCAATTCCGACATCGCTGAACTCGCTCAAGTCCGAGAGATCGTCGCGAATCACGGAATACCCTTGGTCAGCGCCGTAGCGGAATGGAGCAAAGCAAAATCACTGGCGGGTGCCTCCCTCATCAGCCTGTGCGAAGAATGGTCGAGAAAACGAACGGCAAGTGTTCAACGCGTAAAACTAGCCGATGCTGTCACGCAATTCATCACCGCAAAAAATGCGGCAAATCAAGAAGGCACCCGAACCTACGGGGCGAAACTCAAACCCGTGAGCGAACACTTTGGAGAATACTACTTGGACAGCATCAGCACCAAAGATTGGACTAAGTTTTTGGCGCGCTACGAAAATGGAGTTACGCACAATGACATTCGTAAAAAAATTGTAACGCTCTGCCGTTGGTCGCAGAAAAATAACTATCTATCCGAAGATGTAAAACCAGAAATAGAAAGGACAGACCGCTACAAAGAAGAACGAAGTCCTATCGGCATATTAAGTCCCAAAGAATTTGGAAAGCTTCTGGAATTTATCCGCAAACATTACCCCAAACATTTGGCCGCACTGGTTGTGGCTGGCTTCTGTGGTGTGCGCGCCGACGAAATTCAAGGCAAACGCGATAAACGGGAAATCCGACAACTATGGTCGGACATTCACACAAAACCGAAAAAGAACGACTATGCTTTTCTAAAAGTCACTATCGCCAAAGAAAACACTCCAGCAGACAGAATAGTTCATCTGCAAGATGCTGCACTGGCTTGGCTCAAAGTGTGCCCCGAACCACACGAAGGATCAATTTGCGAGGAAGGAGCCATAGAAAAAATCCGACTCATAGCGCGGAAGCACAAATTCCGTCTTCCCAAAAACTGCTTTCGCCACTCGTGGATTACCTACCGAATAGCAGTGACGCAGGACAAGCCACACACCGCGACAGAAGCGGGGAATAGTGTTCAAGAAATTGACCGACGCTACAGAGTGCCCCAACCAACCCACGTGGGTATAGCGTGGTTTGCACTCCGACCCAGTCGCAGAAAAGATGAAAATTGAAATCAATAAGTTGAACGCTTCTTCACCCAGATTTGCAAAGCCACTCGGTCAAAACGCACAACCCGTTTGTTTATTCTGCATCTCGGCAACCCTTGCCGTCTGACCATACGCATAAATGCTCCGCGATCGGTATAGCCTAAAAACGACATCGCTTCACTTGGAGTAAGAAGATTATCAAACGCCGAAATGCGACCTTGTGGCGGCGGGAATGGCGGTGATAAATCCGCATTTGGAATGTTTTTATAACTTACATTCCGCATCTGCGCCTACGGGTTCGGCGCAAAAACGTGTAAGGCTCACGGTATTCCGGCATACTGCGCGTATAAATAAAAAAGCCTGTGTGTTTAAATGCCAGAAACATAGATGCATAATGAAAGGTGCATCTCAAATAGTCAAATCAATAACGAAATATAATAAGTAAAACGTGAGTAAATTATAGGAATTTAATTTTTATATGCGATTTTAACTTATTATAACTCGACGAAAATGAAATTAAGCGTATAGTTATGTGATGAAAAGGTTGGTGCGTGGCAGCATACGATTACTTTAAGCTAGATAAAGAAAACCGGACGAAGCCACGGCGTCCGGTTTTTTTGTGTCCGGTGTTTGGCCGGATGCCACGTCTTAACCCCCAACGGCGGTTAGGATACAACCTAAACAAAATTATGAATAAAATAAC
>CANHJG010000180.1 GCA_947461205.1 Opitutia bacterium | reverse complement strand
TTTCAGGTCTTCGGGGCGCGGCGCGAGGGCGTCGATGCGGCGGGAGCGGATCGCGCTCCGCGCTTTCTCGCCGGGTAAAAGGATGGCCCCATGGCCGCGAGGTGGGGGATGCGACGAACCGTTACGTGCTCGTGAGCGATGCGAAGCTGAACGCGGTTAGCCAGTTGCTCTGACGGCGGCGTCGGAGGCGAGAGCGGCGAAAGCCGATCCGGGCGCGCCGGCGCGGGTCCACGGCAAGCCATGCGTTTTGCACGGCGCGCGGAGTTCCGGGAAAAGGTGCGCAAAAGTTTGCGCTGCAGGCGCACCGTTTGGCGTGCGGGCAGTCGTTGGGGCCCGTGAACAAGATATACTCGGAATTGGGTTGGATTCGCGCGTGGCTCGTGGGAGCCCTGGCGCTGGTCGGGTCGGTGACGGCGTTGTCCGCGGCCGGCCAATGGGCGACACTGGAGGCGATTCACTGTCTGGAAAATCCGCGCAATCTGACGCGCCCGGGGCCGAAAGGGGAGTTGGGCGCGTATCAGTTTCGTGAACCGACGTGGCGGATGCACACGGCGGTGCCGTTTGCGCGGGCGCTGGACCGGCGGGAGTCGGATGCGGTGGCGGCGTTGCATTACGCGTGGTTGTGCCGGGGGTTGACGCGGGCGGGACTCGCGGCGACGCCCTACCGGATCGCCCTGGCGTGGAACGGCGGGCTGACCGCGGCGGTGAAGGGGTGGGCACCGGCGGTGGCGCATGACTATGCGCGGCGGGCGGAGAATCTGGCGGGGGAGTTCGAGCGGGCGGGGCGGGAGCGGAATTAACGGCGGCATCCATTTCAGGGGTGGCGGCGCGCCGATGAAAATTTGCCTTGGGTGTACCGCGGGGAGTGCGCAAGGTGCGTTCACCGGCATGAAAACTGTCCTTGTTCTTATCAAACAGCACCTGTTCCCCACGCTGGTCGCCATGACCTTGGCTTTGCTCCTAGGCTCAATCGGCTGGGTGCGGGATTTTGAAAACATCACGCTCGACCTGCGCACGAAGCTGCGCGCGAACTGGCAACCTCCCATGGCGGACGACAGCCAAGTTGTGGTGGCCGTAGACGAGGAAAGTTTGCGCGACTACGGGCGGTGGCCGTGGCCGCGGCGGGTGCACGGGCTTTTTCTGGCGCTGGTCGGGAAGACCAAGCCGGCGGTCGTGACGTGGGATATCCTTTTTACCGAACCGTCTGAAGAAGACCCGCAACTGATCAAGGGGCTGAAAGACGGCGAGGCCAACGTGGTGTTTGGAGCGATGCGAGCGGAAAAAGACGAAGGTGTTCCCGCGGATGATCCGAGTGCGAAGGCGTCGAGTCTGGTCGCCCTGAAGCACATCACCGGTGATATTAACCGCGTGCCGGCGTCTCCGCTCATGCTGCTCGCGGCGGGGGAGTTGGCGGCGTTGGCGAAGCCGGCATTCGTGGATACACCACCGGAATCTGACGGAGTCCGCCGGCGCGTCCCGCTCATGGTCAACGTCGGCGGGGGTCTTTATCCGACGCTTTCGCTGCAAAGCATCATGGAACTCTGGAAGGTCGCGCCAGACGAGATTGCGGTGGTCTTGGGCGAGGCGGTCACAATTTCGAATGCGTTCGTCAAGCGGCGGATTCCGATCGACGAAACGGGCGCGCTCCTCGTGAACTACCGTTACTCCACCGACGGATTTAACACGGTGGGCTACAGTTTTCTGACGAGCTCGCTGAACAAACGGATCGTCAAGAAGCAAGCGGTCGATGTGCCGGCGACGACGGGCAAGATCCTGCTCATCGGGCAGACGGCGGAAGGGTTGTCGGATATGGGGCCGACGCCGTTTGCGCCGGTCACTCCGCTGGTCCTCGTGCACGCCAGCGTGATCGACAACATCCTGCGCGAGGATTACGCGCGCGCGGTAAAATGGTGGCCGATTTGGCTGGGAGCCTTGGTGCTTGGCACGGGCGGGCTTCGGGTGTTTTCGCAGCGCAAGCTGGTCGCCCAGGCGTCATTCGGCCTCGGGGTGCCGCTCCTCTATCTCGCTCTCGGGGTGACGCTGTGGGTGAAGGGCAGCCTGTGGCTGCCGCTTGTGTGGCCGTTGGCCGGGTTTTTCTCGCTGCAAGTCTTCATGATCGCCCGACGGTTGATCGCCGAGCAACGCGCGAAGGAACAGATCAAGGGTATGTTCGGCACCTACGTCTCGCCGGCGCTCGTGAACCGGATGGTGGCGTCGGGCGAGTCGCCGCAACTCGGCGGACACGAGGACGAAATCACCGCGTATTTTAGCGACATCCAAGGGTTCTCGGGCTTTTCGGAAAAACTGGAGCCGGCCAAACTGGTGGAGCTGATGAACGAATACCTGACGGCCTGCACCGATATCGTGCAGGGCGAGGGCGGCACGCTGGACAAGTATATCGGCGACGCGGTTGTCGCGATGTTCGGGGCGCCGATCGCTCTGCCGGACCATGCGTTCCGCGCGTGCGTGGCGAGCCAGCGCGTGCAGAAAAAACTGCTGGAACTGCGCGCCAAATGGGAGGCCGAGGGCGACAAATGGCCGAAGATCGTCTGGCGCATGCAGTCGCGGATCGGACTCAATAGCGGCAACTGTATTATCGGCAACATGGGCAGCCGCACGCGGTTCAATTACACGATGATGGGCGACAACGTGAATTTGGCGGCGCGCATGGAGAGCGGCGCCAAGGCCTGGGGCGTTTACTCGATGTGTTCCGAGGCGACCAAGGCGGCGTGCGAGCAGCACGGCGGTGACCGCGTGATTTTCCGTTCGCTCGGCAAGGTGGTCGTGATGGGTCGGTCAAAGCCGGTGCCCTTCTACGAAATCGTCGGTCTCAAGGAAGATGTGACGCCGCAGACCTTGGAGTGTCTCGCGATTTTTGCGGAGGGGATGACGAAGTATTACGCGCAGGACTGGGAAGGCGCGCGGGCTTGTTTTGCACGCAGCGAGCTCCTCGAACCGAACGTACCGGGCAAAACGCCCGGCGTGACCAGCAATCCGTCGCTGGTGTTTCGGGACAAGGTCCGGCACTATCAGGACGATCCGCCGCCGGCGGGCTGGGACGGCGTGCACGTGGCGAAGGAGAAATAAACACGGGCGGGCGCATCGTGCTTTCGCCAGAACCCGCCCGGGGCGACGGGCCCGCCGGCGACAGCGTTGGCGGGTCACCCCGGGGTCGGCACCGGAAGAGCTACCGCGAAATTTTAGAACTATCTGAACCGTCGCTAAACATCTTAGATGCAGCATCCGCGGGCGTGATTTCTGCGATTTTGGAGATTGCAATCATTGCCCGGCCATCGATAATGCAACCTATCGGCTGTTACTGTTCCGGTTCTTCCATTTTCACCCTATCGTCAAATTCCACGTACTATGAGGCCCATCCAACAACTGCTGTCGTTTACTTCCGCGGGTTTGCTCGCGGTTTCTTTGTTCGCCGCGAGCGTCGCGGCCCGCGACGCGAAGATTATCAAGATGGTCGGCGATGGTGCCGTTACGGTGACCTTGGCCAACGGTTCGCAGGTCCCGGTGACCGAGGGAATGTCGGTCCCAGAAAATGCGACGATTGAAACCAAGGCGGGTGTTGAAGTCTATGTCGAGGCAACCCCAGGGGTGATTGCGACGGTGAAGCCGAACTCTAAAGTGAGAGTCGAGGCACCGGTTTCCAGCCTGAATTTGGATGCGGTGCTCGACCTCCAACAAGGCAATATTATCTCCCAGATCGACCCGAAGCAGAAGGCAAAGTACGGCGTGCGCACCCCCAAGGGCGTTGCGGCTGCGCGGGGAACGGTCTTTTCGAGTTCCAATGTGACGATCAATGGGCAAGTTTTTGTGGTGACCACTACCTTGTCCGGAAGCGTTTCGGTCACGCCGCCTCCGATCAATGGCGTTCCCCAGACGCCGATCCAAGTGGTTGCGGGCACGGCTTCGGTTTCAGGCGCTGCTCCCGTAACGTTGGCTCAGGCGGCGACTCAAGGTGTAGACGTCGGTTCGGTTGCAGCCGCTGCGGTCTCCGCTATTGCCGTCGTAGCTCAGGCTTCCACGCCGGCTGCCGGGACGACAGCGACGGCCGCCCAGACGACAGCAATGGACAACGCCAAAGCCCTGATGGCTGCGACCATGGACACAGTCGTCGCCGCAGCTCCGACGGCAATTGCGCAAGTGGCGGCGCAGGCGGCCGCAGCGGCGCCGGCTCAAGCGGCCGCGGTCGTGACCGCTGCGGTTAATGCTGCTTCGACCGCGACTGGCGCGTCGGCTGCCTCCATTACGGCGATCGCGCAGACGGTCACTCAGGCCGCTTCGCAAGGTGTGACTCAGGCCGTCGCAGCGACGAATGCCTCGTCCGCTGCAAACACGGCGACAGTGCAAGCAGCCAGCACCGCAGCAGATAAGTCTGCCGCGACAGCGACGGCTGCCCAAGCTGCCGCCAGCACAGCGGTAACCACAACGGCCACGCTGACCGCGCAGATTGCTGCGGCTGCGGTTCAGGCTGCTTCGACAACTTCGGCGGCTGCGACTGTTACCGCGGCATCCACCACGGCAGCAGCGACCACCGGTGCGGTTGTCGGTGCAGCTTCAGGCGCAGCCCAGGGTGCCACCGCAGCCGCGGTCAAGGCAGGCGTGAGCGCGACGACGGCGGCGACCGCGTCAGCGAGCGGTGCTTCCAACGGTGCGACGGCGGCGGCGGTTGCTGCGGCCGGGCCGAATGCCACCGCTGTTCAGTTGGCTTCGGCGGTCCAGTCGGCCACGTCGGGTGCGTCGAGCGGCGCAACAACGGCGGCGGTTGCGGCCGGTGCGACTGCGGCGCAGGCTGCGAGTGCTGCGTCGACGGGCGCGGCATCGGGCGGCACGGCGGCTGCCGTTGCATCTGCGGGATCGGGTGCTTCGGTGGTGCAGATCGCGGCAGCCGTTCAAGCGGCTTCGGCCGGTGCATCAAGCGGCGCGACATCGGCGGCGGTCGCCGCGGTCGGAACCGGCGGTACTGCGACCCAGCTCGCGGCAGCCGTTCAAGCGGCTTCGGCCGGTGCATCAAGCGGCGCGACATCGGCGGCGGTGTCGGCGGGCGCCAACGCCCTGCAAGCGGCTTCGGCGGCGTCGACGGGTGCGTCGAGTGGCGCGACCACGGCGGCCGTCGCGGCGGTAGGAGCCGGTGGAAGTGCGGCCCAAGTCTCGGCAGCGATCAATGCCGCATCGAGCGGCGCTTCGAGTGGTGCGACATCGGCGGCGGTGTCGGCGGGTGCTAACGTAAATGCCGCGGCTGGAGCGGCCGCCAGCGGTGCGTCAAACGGTGCGACGTCGGCGGCGGTGGCTAGCGGTGTTTCTTCGGGCGCGGCGCAATCGGCGGCATCCAATGGTGCGGTGACCGGTGCCACGACCGCCGCTCCGACGGCGAATGCGGGTGCCATTGCGGGCAACGCCAATGCTGGTGCGAGCCAAGGTGCCGTTCAGGCGCCGGAGGTTGTCGCTCCGATCGTGGCGGCCCCGGTTGCCCCGGCCGCAACGACCCCGGTGACCACGATCGACCCCAGCATCAATGTAAGCCGTTCGGGACCGTAATTTAATCAACTCCTTTTCGAGCCCCGGCTGACAAGCCGGGGCTTTTTTTTGGATGGAAACAGGCACTTGACCCGGTGCCGGGATCAAACGGTGCCGGCTATGATGTGTCACCCCGGCCTACGAATTTATTCCAACCCGGTGATTCAGCCTCTGAGGAGCACCGAGGCTCAGCGAAATAATAAACTAAGCAAGCTGCGGTGGCGCATAAAGGGTGTCGTACCATTCTCCGTGGAAGGAGTTTGGCGTAATATTGATGCGGGCCAGTTCCTCGTCGTTGACGGCAAAGCCCGTCTCGTAGCGACTCGTGTCCAAGGCGGCGCGCCCTCTCAAGCCGGTGCGCGTCGTGGTACTGTCGATAGGATGGACGATCGTCCGGTAGCTGACCACCGGACGGCTGTGCCAGTTGTGGGTGATGGGAGCAAAAGAGACGATGCTCGATCTTGTTCCATTTGCTCGTGCCGGGCGGAAAGTGGCCTGGCTCCCGGGTAAACCCCAGTTCGTCCGCGAGGGACTGGAGCGCCACTTTCCAGGGGCGATTACGACTGCGGTGGCTGCCACCGTCGTCGGCCATGAGTATCAATTTTCCGGCGTGGGGAAAACGCTGCCGGCCCATCTCTCGCCAGCAATGCAAGACGCTCGCGGCGGCGAACTGCACAGGGTCTTGATCGACCCCGACGCGGCCCCAGCCCTCGTTGTGTGAAACGACAATCTGAATCCAGCCCGACGATCTTCGGGGTGCCAGCACTGAAGCTGGTGGTTTTTGAAGCGCCGTCGGTCTGACGTTGGCGAGGCTCGGGGCCTACGCAGGCCCATGATTACCGAGCAACAATACCAACGACTGATGAAAGAACATGCAAAGTCCGGCGTGCTGGGCACGGCGGCGATGAAAGCAGGAATGCATCGAGAAACGGCGGCCAAATACCTGGCGGCAGGTCAGGGGCCACAGCCCGAAAAGCGACGCGGCCGGCGGCGACCGGATCCGTTGACGACAATCTGGGCAGCCGCCGAGCGGTTGCTGAACGACGCGCCGGAATTGGAGGCGAAGGCGTTGTTCGAACACCTGCTCGCCGGTGGCGCCGCGCCCGAGGCGCAGAGCGCGCTGCGCACCTTCCAGCGCCGGGTGCTCAGTTGGCGACGACGCCATGGGCCGCCGAAAGAAGTGTTCTTCCCGCAGGCCCGTGAGCCCGGCAAGAGCCTGCAATTTGATTGGACCCATGCGGCGGAACTCGGCGTGACCATCGCCGGGCAGAAGTGGGAGCAACTTTTGTGTCACGCGGTGCTGCCGTATTCCAACTGGGAATGGGCGGTGCCATGCCGGTCCGAATCGATGCTATCGATGCGGACCGGCTTACAGGGGGCGCTGTGGAGCTTGGGTGGCGTGCCGGCGAAGCTGCAGACCGACCATAGTTCGACGGCGACGCATGTGCTGAGTCGCACCACGGGCGAACGGGGCTTCAACGTCGAGTATCTGGCGCTGTGCCGTCATCTCGGGCTCGAAGCCTGCACCATCAATCCGGCCTGCCCGCACGAAAACGGCGACGTTGAGTCGGCCAACGGACACTTGAAGCGACGCTTGGCGACGCATCTGACGTTGCGCGGTTCACGCGAGTTTGCCGACGAGGCGGCGTTCGCCGCCTTCGTGGCGGCGGTCTGCAAGGCGGTAAACGCGCTGCGCACCGTGAAAGTCAACGAGGAGCGGATCCGGTTGCAGCCGCTGCCCGCGACGCGTTATCCCGAAGCGGATGAGTCGTGTGTCCGCGTCTCGAGCTTCAGCACCGTGCGGGTCAAGAGTTGTGCCTACTCCGTCCCGGCCAAACTCATCGGGGCGCTGGTGCAGGTACGGATCACCGAGGCCGAAGTGGTCGTCCGTTACGAAGGCACCGAGATCGTGCGTTATCCGCGCACCATCGGCCATCAAGCCCGGATCGATTACCGTCACATCATCACCTCGCTGGCCCGCAAGCCGGGGGCCTTCGCCGGCTACATTTACCGGGAGGAACTGTTCCCGCGGCCCGCTTTCCGGCAGGCCTACGATGAACTGGTGCGCGCCGATGAACCAAAAGCGGATCGGCATTACCTTAAGCTGCTCGCGCTGGCGGCCGAACGGGGCGAGGACGAGGTGGCCGCCGCCCTCGGGGCGGTGTTGCGCGCCGCCGGCGTGCCGTGGCCGCAGGAGATCGAGGCGGCGCTGGGTGCGCGCGAGCCTGGGGTGCCGGTGTTGGCGGCGTTTACGCCCGAGCTGCACAGCTACGACGCGTTGATCGCGGAGGTGAGCGCATGAGTGCCCACGGAGCTTTGGCCGGGCCGCTGCGCTCACTGTTATTGACGACCATGGCGGGTGAGTACGAAGACGTCATGGCCCGGGCGGAGGCGGAGAACTGGGGTTATCGCCGCTTCCTGGGCTACCTCGTGGAAAACGAAGTCAATGAGCGCCTGCGCCGGCGGATCGAACGTCAGCTGAAGGAATCGGGTCTGCCGTCCGGCAAGACCCTCGAAGCCCTGGAC
>CANHJG010000179.1 GCA_947461205.1 Opitutia bacterium | reverse complement strand
CGAATAGTTGGTGCGGTCATCGGCGTTCCATTTGTGGGTGGCGAGGGAGAGTTGATAGGTGCGCGACTGGACGATGGTGCGCTGGAGGTGGCGGACGTTGAAGCCGCTCTGGACGAACTCTTGGGTGAGCCACGCGAGGAGTTCGGGGTTGGAGGGAGGATTGCCGGCGCGGATATCGTCGAGCGGGTCGATGAGGCCGACGCCGAGGAGGTAGCCCCACATGCGGTTGACGTAGCTCAGGGCGAAGTAGCGGTTGTCGGGGGAGGTCATCCACGCGGCGAGGGCTTCGCGGCGGGTGGGCGCGGGGGGAGCGGACGAGGGAGATGAGTCGGGGCGTGAAGCCCCTCCCAAAAAAGCCCCTCCCACCACGGCGGAGGCGACTTGGGCGGCGTAGGGGAAATCGGGCGGCGTGACCTGGCCGGTGCGGCCGTGGGTGACTTCGCCCTCGTCTTTGTCGTAGGCGATTTCGTACAGGGGCTTGGCGCCTTCGACGGCAGAGCCGGCGATGGTCTTGTTGCCGGCGGCGGGGTCTTTTTTGAGATCCACGCGGGCGAAAAAGGCGGAGAGCTGGAAATACTGGTCCTGGGTCCAGCGTTCAAAGGGGTGGTCGTGGCAGGCGTTGCAGTTGAAGCGGGTGGCCAGAAAGAGGTGGGTCGTGTTCTCCATCGTCTCGGCGGGGGTGCGGAGAACTTTGTAGTAACTCGCGGCGGGGTTTTCGCGATTGGAGCCGGTGGCGGTGAGGATTTTTTTGGCGAACTGGTCGTAGGGCGTGTTGGCGGCGATTTCCTGGCGGATCCAGTCGCGGAAACCTTTTGCGCCCTCTTCGCCCAGGAACTTGCGGTTCACCTGGAGGAGGTCGGCCCATTTGTTGGACCAGTGGTCGACGTAGTCGGGCGAGCCGATGAGGCGTTCGATCACGGCGTCGCGTTTCACGCGGGTCGCGCGGGGGTCGGCGAGGAATTCACGGACCTCGGTGGCGGTGGGCGGGAGGCCGGTGAGATCGAGAAAGATGCGGCGGAGAAACTCCTCGTCGGTGCACAGGCCGGACGGAAGGATTTTGAGGCGCTGCCATTTGGCGGCGGTGAAGTCGTCGATCTTGTTCCACTTCTCCGGCTCGCTCCACGCGAAGCCGGAGCGGTCGCCCATGACGGTGATGGTGGTGGCGGCGTAGGCGCCCTCGTAGCGGGCGAGGACGGGCGCTTCGCCGCGGCGGAGCGTGGTGACGAGGCCGCCGCGCTCGGTGAGGGCGACGTCCTGGTTGCCGGATTCGATGAAGCCCTCGGCGGTGACGTCGCGTTGGCGGCCGTCGGCGTAGGTGGCGAGGATGCGCATCTGCTGCTTCGAGCCGATGGTCTGGAGCACGGGGTTTTGCGGGGTGAGCTCGATGCGGGTGACGCGCGGGGTGGCGAGGTCGAGCTTGGCGCCGTCGGCGATCCACGCGCGCATGATGCGATAATATTTGTCGTCGAACTTCGTGCGCTGGCCGCCCTCGTGCGGGACGGCGCCGGTGGATTTGAGCAACATCAGGGAGTCGTCGGGGGAGGCGAAATTCATGCGGCGGCCGGCGTGGTCGTCGACGAGGGAGCGGACGTCAAAGATCGGGTCGTAGCCGCGGAGGGAGAGCTTGAAGCCGGCCTTGCCGTCCTTGGCGCCATGACAGGCGCCGGCGCTGCAGCCGAGTTGGGCGAGGACGGGATTTACGTCGCGGATGAAATCGACCTTGGCGTGGGGATCGTAGCCGACGACCTCGAGGGTGGCCCGGGCGGTTTGGCCGGCGAGGGTGGCGGTGAGGGCGGTTTTGCCGTTGGCGAGCGGGGCGATCTGGCCGGTGGCCGTGATCGACGCAGAGGGTGCGGCGCCAGTGTAGGTGACGAGGCGGGTGACGTCGAGGGTGTCACCGTTGGCGAGTTTCGCGGTGACGAGGAGTTGGACGGCGTCGAAGCAGCCGTGGAGGGTGATGGCGGCGGGGGCGATTTCGAGGGATGAGATTTTTGCGCCGGGCGGGAGGGCTTCCTTGGGGGTGAAGGCTGGAGTCGCCGGGGCCATGGCGGGTGCGGCGGCGAAGGAGGGCGCGCTGAGCGCGGCGGCGCAGAGGAGGGATGTGAGGAGGGCGGTGAACCGCGAGTGGCCGCGAGTGGCCGGGTTGTCACGAATCCACTCGCTGGCGCTCGCGGCCACGACGGAAACCGTTTCGGTGCCTGGGCAAGGGTTCATTCGCGTTGGGTGAGCTTGGTGGTGGCGAGGGGCACGGGGATGAAGTCTTTGGTGACGGTGCCGTCGGTGGTGGCGATGAGGCGGACGTGGCCGTCTTCGCCGGCGGCGGCGAGGTGGCGGCCGTCGGGACTGAAGGCGAGGGCGTAGATGCCTCCGGTGAATTGGGTTGCGGCGATGAGTTTTACCTCGGCGGTGGTGAAGCGCTCGATCTCGGCTTTCTCCTCCTTCGAGTAGGCGGTGGCGACCTTGTCGGCGTAGGCTTTGAGGAGCAGGTCGGGAATCTTCGTGTCGAATTCGCCGGGGTAGAGATGGACGGCGCCCTGACCGTTGAAACTGGAGGCGGCGGCGATGAGTTGGCCGTCGGGGCTGTAGTCGACGGCGAAGATGCGGCCGGCCATCGCGGGGAATTTGCGGAGGAGGTTGGCGTTGTCGCCGATGCGGCGCTTGGTCTGGCGGAAGACCTGGTAGAGTTGCGGCACGCCGTCGGCGCCGCCGATGAGTACCTCGTCGCGGCCGGGGCGGCGGGCGACGGCGTGGAGGCCGCCGCGCAGGGCGCCGGGCGTGATGGAGCTGATGTTGTCGACGAAACGCTGGGTCTCGACCTCGGTGAGCTTGGTGCTCATGTCGCGGCCGACGGAGATGAGGTGCGAGCCGTCGTGGCTGAAAATGGTGCCGAGCACCCAGTCGCTGTGGGAACCCTGTTGGAGGACGGCTTCACCGGTGGCGGCGTCGATGGCCCGGAGGTTGTTATCGGGGCAACCGAAGGCGACGAGCTTGCCGTCGGGGGACCAACTCACGCCGTAAACCGTGTCGAATCCGACGGGCACGGAGACGACGAGGGTGCGTTTGGCGACGTTCCAGATTTGGACTTCGCCCATGCGGGCGGGGAGGCCGCCGGAGACGGCGAGGCGCGTGCCGTCGGGGGAGAAGCGCACGGATTCGATGCGCTCCGCGAGGCCGATGAGGCGGGCGACGAGACCGGAGCCGTCGGCGTGGTGGAGCAAGACCTCGTGAAAGCCGGCGACGGCGAGCAGTTTTCCGTCGGGGGAAAAGTCGAGCGACGTGATCGCGGGCGAGCGTTGGTAGACGGGCGGGTGGTCGGCGTCGATGTGTTGGACGGCGTTTTTCGGGGTGTCGTCGAGGGCGCCCTCGGTGATCCATTTCGCGATGAGGGCGACCTCGGGCTCGGCGAGGGGCGGTTTGCCCTTGGGCATGTCGGCTTCGCCGTCGAACAGGGTGATGGCCGTGACGAGCGGGCTCAGGGTGGGCTGGTGGGGGAGGACGGCTTTGTCCCCGCTATCGCCACCGGCGAGGAGGCGGGCGAAATCGGTCATCACGTAGCCGCCCTTGTTTTTGGCGGGTTGGTGGCAGCCCTGGCAGTGGGCCTGGAAGAGGGGGCGGATTTGTTTCCAGTAGCTGATGGGGGCGGAGGGATCGACCGCGTCCGCCTTGGGCGGTGCGGCGGCGGTCGCGGGGGGAGTGAGGCCGAAGAGCGCCAGCGCTGCGGCGACGAACGCGATCGCAGTGCGGGGGCGAGGCGTGGCGGTGCCGCGGAGAACGGGAAAACGACAAATCATGGGCCGAACCGAGAAGGGTGGGGGCGGGGAAGGGAACCGCGGGAGAAAGCGGTGAAGCACCGGGAATGAACAAGAGCCGCCGCCCGAGCGCAAGGCACGAGTGAGCGAGGGGGGCGAAGGGCAGGCCGCACCGGGTCGCCGGCGGCGCGAATCCGGAGCGAACCGAACGGATGGAACGGGACCGCGGGGCAGGGTGCAGGGTGCGGGGCGGAAAGCGCGTTGGGGTCAACGCACTCCACCGCGGAAAGCGCGTTGGGGTCAACGCGCTCCACCCCGGAGGCGGGCGGTCAGAAGCGGCCGTTTACGCCGATGTTCACGGTGATGAAATTATAGTTGATCGTCGAAGGCTGGTTCCGGAAGCCGCGGTAGATCACTTGCGGTTCGTTGAAGAGATTGGAGACGTCGCAGGTCAGGTTTACCTTCGGGTTCAATTGGTAGGCGAGGCCGAGGTTGACGGTGTCCATGGCCCGGCGCCAGCGGTTGCGGCCGACGGAAGCGGCGGAGTATTCGACGATGTAGTCGCCGGTCCAGTTGTAGAGGACGCGGGTGCTGAAGCGCTGGTAGCGCCAGGAGAGCATGGCGTTGGCGGCTTGCGGGATGAAGCCGACGACTTGGCCGTTGCCGAGGCTGGTGGTGCCGCCGAAATCGCCGTGAGTATCGAGCACGGTGTAATTGAGGGAGCCGCTGAGGCCCTTGAGGACGCCGGGCAGAAAGGTGAACTGTTGTTGGTAACTGAACTCCCAGCCCTGCACGTAGGCGGTGCCGGCGTTGGCGGAGGTAAACTCGGTGAAGCCGGCGTAGTCGCCGTTGTAGCCGTTGGCCGCGCCGGACTCGACGGTGCCGATGTTAATGTTGCGGACGATATAGTCCTTGATGGTTTTTTGGAAGAAGCCGACGGAGAGGTTGCCGACGGGCTCGAAGTAGTAGTCGAGGGAGACATCCCAGTTTTTGGCGTTTTGGGGGAGGAGGGCGGCGTTGTTGATGGTGAGGGATTGGGCGGTCTCGTTGACGGTCTCGTTGGGGAAGAGTTCGCCGAAGCCGGGGCGGCCGAAGCTCGTCGACCAGGCGAGGCGGGCTTTGAGGTTGGGGGTAACGTCGTGGGTGAGGTGGAGGCTGGGGAAGGCTTTGGTGTAGCTGCCTTCGATGACGCGGCGGGTGTTGGCGTAGTCGCTCGTGGCGGCGGCCAGCGGATTGGCCACCTGTTGCGCGGCGGTGCTGCCGACGCGGGCGCGCACCCAGCCGAAGCTGTCGTCGGCGGTTTTCTCGGCACGGACGCCGCCGAGGAAGCTGGTGCGGGCGAGCGGGCCTTCGCGGCCGAATTTGCCTTGGGCCATGAGGTAGCCGGCGGTGACGGTTTCGGTGACGCTGCGGGTGCCGGTGTAGCGTTGCTGGAGGGCGTAGTAGAGATCTTCGGACCAGAGGGAGGGATCTTTCGGGGTGCGTTCGTCGATGAACATGGAGGTGGTCCATTGCGGCATGTTCCGGCCGGTTTTGACCTGGTTGTAGGTGACCAAATTGGGGTCGGAGGGGAGCGCGGTGGTGCCGAGGTAGTTCCAGCGGCGGTTGAAGCTTTCGGTCTGGGCGAGGGTCTCGCGCCATTGCGCGCCGGTCTTGAGCGCGATCGGGATGGTGGTGGGAAGTTTGTAAAGGGCGTTGAAGCGGGCTTCGCGGACGCGCTGGTCGTTATGACCGTTGCTGTTCAGGAGCTGGCCGGTGGGGCGGTAGTTGCGCGGGTCGGTGAAATCGGGTCCGCCGTTTTGGATAAAGCGGGGCGACAGCTCGGAATCGGTGCGGTCGAGGATCCAACCGGCGCCGGTGAGGCGGTGGGTGAGTTCGCCGCCGTGGCCGTTGCCGTTGTTGAGGTTGGTGCGGGCGTAGTAGGCGGCGTAGTCGAGTTGGAGCGGCCCGAAGTCCTGCTCGGCGGCCAGGTCGAGGCGGCGCATGCGGACGGCGTAGTTGTTCGGGCCGCGGTTCTGCATCTCGATGAGGGAGGTGGCGACGGGGCGGATGGTGGTGATCTTGTCGGTGAAGCCGGGGGCGACACTGGTGGTGGCGCTGGGGACGGTATTCTGGTTCTGGGTGCTGTAGGCGCGGGTGATGTAGCGTTGGCGGTAGTCCTCGTAGTTGTCGTTGACGGTGGCGTTGACGGAGAGCTTGGTGGCGGCCGAGAGGCGGTAGTCGGTCTTGAGGTTGATGCTGCCCTGCCGGCGGTTGTTGTAGTTGTCGAAGGTCTGGTAGCTCCAGACGTAGGCGGGCTGGTCGGTGGTGTTTTGGTAGTCGCGGTCGGTCTGGTGGAAGCCGACGGCGTTTTCGCTGTAGAAGACATTGAGGACGATGCCGAGATTGCGCTGGCCGCCAAAGGCGTCGAAGACTTCCTGATACCCGAAATTCAGGAGGGGGTGCGAGCGGTGGCGTTCGCGTAACGGAATCTGGTCGGTGAAGGAGGGGGCGATGCGGGAGGAGAAGCTGTAGGTCATCCGGCGTTTTTCCTTCATGGCGAAGGAGGAGCGGGATTTGAGGTTGACGGTGCCGCCGAGGGAGTCGGCGTTTTTGTCGGGGCGGTGGCCTTTGACGAGTTCGAGTTGGTCGAAGAGGGCGCCGGAGATGCTCTGCATTTCGAAGGCGCGGCTGCTGCCGAGGGAGGTGACGAGGCCGCCGTCGATGGTGACGGTGTTGAGGCCGGCGCCCATGCCGCGGATATTGAAATTGTACGCGAGGCCTTCGTCGGTGGGACTGCCGGCGACGCCGGGCAGGCGCATCAGCACTTCGCCCGCGCTCATGTTGGGGAGATTGCCGAACGAATCCATCGAGACGACGTTGGTGTGATTGGGGGCGTTGCGCTGGGCGGTGATGGCGGCGGCGCCACCTTCGCGTTCGCCGGTGACTTTGAAGGAATCGAGTTTGTAGATACCCGTGGTGAGATCGAAATCGCGGACGGTGCGTTGGCCGGAGGCGACGCGGACTTGGGCGCGCACGGAATCGAGGCCGATGTAAGAGACGATCACCTCGTGCGTGCCGGTGGGCACTTCGGCGAGGGCGAAGCGGCCTGAGTTGTCGGTGAGGGCGGCCAAGCCGAGCGCGGGCAACGCGATGCGGGCGCCTTCGAGGAGATTGCCGGTGGCGGTATTGCTGACCGCGCCGGTCAATGTGCCGGCATCGGCGGCGCGGGCCGAGGGGCCGAAGAGCAGGCCGAGGAAGGTGACGACGAGGGCAAAGAGGCGCGCGGAGCGCCCGACGGGACAGCCGGACAGGTGAGGCGTGGTCATAGAGAGGTGGGGCGGGGCAAGATGGCTCGGGCGTTTGTCAACGCTGAGCGTGAGGTCAGGTGGGAGAGGAACAGCCCGGGGTGGGGGCGGGGGCAAACGGAGAGGGTTCTGGGAGAGTCGGGAAAAGGGGGGGCGCGACAAGCGGAAAATCGTGGCGGGGGTTGCGCTGGCCCGAGGAGCCCGTGGGTGCGCGCAGGCGTGCGCGGCCGGCGGCAACGGGAAACCGGCGGGTGGAGATCGCCGACGCAGGATACCCAGAGTGGAAACGAAAGCGTGCGGCGAACGCAACGGCGGTGCCGCGAGGCACGAGGGAGAATCGGGGCGGAGTGGAGGCGGTGAGAAATCGGATTGCTCCACCCCCTTCTTTCTGAGGGTTTGCGGGAGAGGCGCGGCGCCGGGGGGGGGCGGATTTGAGGAAGGACGGGGTGGGGTAGGACTATTCTTTGGAAGAGAGCCGGAGAGGGTGCGAGCGGGTATGCGCCGGAAAATTTTCCTGCCCGTAATTTTCCTGCCCTCAATCTGGGGGATCGGTCTGCAACGGGATGGGCACGGCTGCGAGTGCACTGGCGCGCCAAAATCGGCGGTTGGGAAACCGCCGCTCCGTTGGGTGGTGGCGCGAATGATAATTTGGCGGCGAAGCGGCCGCGTTTCACGGCGCGTCTCTTCTGAGGCAAGGGGGGAAGGCCGAGGCGGGGGTCGCAGGCCTGGATGCGTCGCACGAGGCGGCGGGCGCCGGCTTCGAACGTCGCGGCGGTTTCCGGAAGGGAGAGCCCTTTGCCCAAAACGGGGTGCGGCCGGAGCGAAGGGAAGTCGGCGCGGAGGCCGGCGTGGTGGGCGTAGCACGGGTCGGTGAGCACGCCAGGCCAGGGTTTGCCTAGCCCGCATCAATCACACTTTCCTGAATAAATTCTTTTTCACAGAGCGCACCGAGTTTCGAACCGAGGTCACAGAGCCAAACACGAATGGCGCTTAGATAAGCCCCGAGTGAAAAGGAAAGGGGCGATCATCGCAGGCGCCTGGAAACGGATACGCGCATCCGTCGGCGGGGCTGGGTGAGGAAGTGGTAGTTTTTCGGTCGTCGTTTGCGGGCGCGCGGCTCGTTGCGG
>CANHJG010000178.1 GCA_947461205.1 Opitutia bacterium | reverse complement strand
CCGGCTGCCGACGAGAATGGCGGCCGCGGCGATGGCGAGGACGCGGAGGTTGAAATAGGAGGCGGGGGAGAGGAGGTTTTTCCAGAGAAAGGCGAGTTCGGGGCGACCGGTGTCGGCGAGGTAGAACGGCGCGGGCCGGGCCTTTGTGCGGGCCAAGGCGAGGGGGTTCTTGCCGTCGCGCACGGCGGCGACGGTGGCGGAGCGTTTTTCGGCGAGGGCGAGCGAGGCCTCTTCGAACGACACGGACTCGAGACGCAGCACCCAAAGGTAGTGGGCGGCGATGACGAGCAGAGCGGGGAGGAGGGAAAGGAGAAAGGCGCGGGCGTCGGGTGCGAGGAAGGGGCCGAGGACGAACTTGAACGGGAGGAGGAGCGTACCGAGCACGCCGTGGTCGAGCAGGCCGAGCAGGGAGTGCGCGAACGGTCCGAAGTCGGCGAGATCGGCTGCGTCGGGCGTGCGGAGGTCGCGGCCGATCCAGGCGAGGGTGGCGGCGCCGGTCAGGGCCACGCCGCCGAGGACGTAGAGGCGGCGGCGGAGCGGACTCACGCCGCCCTCGACGAGGCGGGAGATGGTGAGGGCGGCGCCGGTGAAATGGAGGTTGAGGGTGGAGAGCACGACCCACCAGCCGACGGCGTGGGTCAGGGCGTTGCCGCCGAGGAAGCTCCAGCGGTTGGAGATCAGCGTGAAAACGAGGGAGGTGAAGAGAATCGAGAACTGGGCGCTGAGGAGCTTGAAGTGGAGGAGGGTGCGGCGCGTGACGGGGGCGGGAAACAGGAAGGCGGTTTCGGCCTCGGTGAAACGCAGACCGGGTTTTTCGGAGGGCAAAATCCACGCGAAGAGGACGACGCCGAGGAGCAGGAGGGCGCCGAGGGCGGCGACCAACGGCAGGGTTTCCGCGAAGACCGCGGGCAGCGGCAGGGCGTCGGCGGCGTGGGCGGCGGCCGCGCGCTGGGTGCCGCGGCTCCCGGAGGACTCGCCGATGCGGCGGAAAAAGATGAAATAGAAATAGGCGGCGCCGACGAGGGCGCCGATGAGGTATTTGGGCTGACGCAGCCGTTTCAGCCGAGAAACGAGCTGGTTCTTGAGCGACGTGAGCCGGAGATAGAGAAGGGCGCCGAGCATCGGAGGGCGGGAGGGCGGGACGGAGCGACGGAGCCGCGGCGGTTCAGTGCGCGGAGCCGCCGGTGGCGCGGAGGAAAATTTCCTCGAGGCTGACGCCGGGTTCGCCGTGGGCGAATTGCGCGGCGACTTCGGCGAGGGTGCCGTGGGCGATTTTTTCGCCCTTTTTTAGGATCAGCACGTGCGAGCAGACCTCTTGGAGCAGATGGAGCAGATGGGAGCTGAGGACGATGGCCGCGCCGTCGCGGGCGCGTTGCAGAATGGAGTCCTTCATGCGGCGGATCCCGAGCGGGTCGAGGCCGGTGAGCGGCTCGTCGAAGAACATGACGCTCGGGCGGTGCAGGAGGCCGCAGGCGATGGCGAGTTTCTGCTTCATGCCGCGGGAGAGTTCGCCGGGGAGCTGGTCGGCTTTGTCGGCGATTTCGAGTTCCGCGAGAAGCGGTTCGGCGAGGGCCTCGTGGTCGGGGACGCCGTAGATCCGCGCGACAAAATTGAGGTGTTGGCGGACGGTGAGGTAGTCGAAGAGGCGGGGTTCGTCGGGGAAGAAGGCGAGGGTGCGTTTGGCGGCGACGGGAGCGGTGGCGAGGTCGTGGCCGGCGAGGCGGATGGTGCCGGCGGTGGCGGGGATGATGCCGGCGAGGCAGCGGAGGGTGCTGGTTTTGCCCGCGCCGTTGGGGCCGACCAGGCCGAGGACTTCACCCGGTTGGACGGTGAACGACAGGTCGTGGACGGCGGTGAAGGAGCCGTAGCGTTTGGCGAGACCGGAGACCGCAATCATGTGACCGGAAGCTGGCGGGACCGGAAGGCGGCGGCAAGCCTGTGCAAAAATCGCGAAACTCCGGATGCGGCGCGCCGTCATACGCCCAGAGGTCGCTGCTTCCGCAGCTGACCGTTCGAACGCAAAGCCAATCATCCAACCCGGAATCTGTTTCCGAATCTCCCATGAAATCTGTCAAAATTCTGATTACTGTCCTCGCGCTGGGCTCGGTCGCCTTCGTATCCACCGCTTCAGCTCAGGAAAAGGGCAAGGGCCGGGGCCAGATGGCTCCCGCCGCCCGGATCGCCGCCATCGAAGAGGCGGTCGGTTCCCTCTCGGCCGAGCAAAAGACCAAGATCACCGCGATCCTCGAGAAGTCGGCCAAGGACCTGCAGGCCATCCCGCAGGACGAGCGTCGGGAAAAGGGCCGGGACGTCCTGATGGCCGCGAACAAGGACGTGCGCGCGGTCCTCACGGCCGACCAGCAGGCCAAGTTTGACGCCATGGCGCCCCAGGGCGGCAAGGGCGGCGGCGGTGGCGGCAAGAAGAAGAACTGAGCCGGAGGTTCTTCCCTGAATTGTTAGGGGTTGGTTTGGCCGTCGCGGATTGCAGCCCGCGACGGCCTTTTTGCGGACGGATCCGTCGTCGCCCGGAGGGCGAGGGCGAGACGGGCGCGGAGCGTGCGGAGAAATCAAGCCCAAGATTTTTGACCACGGATTTCACGGCTGACCCCGGACCCGGTCAGGGGGATCGCGGAATGGAATCGGTGCGCCGCCGGGCGATCCGGGGCAAAAAGGTTTGGCGCTGGCGGCGAGCCCTGCGCAGGGTAGGGCCATGACAGACAAACGGCGTGTGGTGGTGGTCGGGGGTGGGGCGGCGGGATTTTTCGCGGCCATCGCCTGCGCGGAGAAGCTCGGCGCGGCCGGCGAAGTGACGATTTACGAGGCCACGGCGCATCCGCTCGCGAAGGTGCGCGTGTCGGGCGGCGGGCGCTGCAACGTGACGCACGCGTGCTTCGAGCCGCGCGAGCTCGTGAAAAAATATCCGCGTGGCGGGCGCGAACTGCTCGGGGCCTTCCACGCATTTCAGCCGCGCGACATGGTCGCGTGGCTCGCCGAGCGCGGCGTGGTAACGAAAACCGAAGAGGACGGTCGCATGTTTCCCGTGACGGATGACTCGGCGACGATTGTGGATTGTCTCATGCGGGCGGCGGAAGCGGCGGGGGTGAAGGTCGTCACGAGCATGGGCGTGCGGAAGGTGGAGCGCGCGGGGGCGGATTTTTGGCTGACGTTAACGGACAATTCCGGGGTGCGCTGCGAACGGTTGCTGCTGGCGACGGGCGGGAACAAGTCGTCGGCGGGGCTCACGATCGCGGAGTCGTTCGGGCACACGATTGAGCCGCCCGTGCCGTCGTTGTTCACGTTCCACATCGACGACGCGCGGCTGATCGGGCTGTCGGGAGTGTCGCTGGAGAACGCGGCAGTGAGCGTGCCGGGCACGAAGCTGCGGACGGACGGGCCGCTGCTGATCACGCATTGGGGGCTGAGCGGGCCGGCGATCCTGAAGCTGTCGGCGTGGGGTGCGCGCGAGTTGGCGGCGGTGAACTACGATTTCACGGTGCGCGTGAATTGGACCGGCCCGCACACGCGTGAATCGCTCGTGCGGGAGTTGCAGGCGGTGCGCGAGAAGCATCCCAAAAAGCAGATTGCAACGTGGAGTCCGCTCGCGATGCCCCAGCGGCTGTGGGAACGGTTGGTGGTTTCGGCGGGGATCGCGGCGACGACGGGGTGGGCGCAGGTGGGCAACGCCGCGCTCGGCACGCTCGCGACGCAGCTCACGGCGGCGGAGTTGAAGGTGGTCGGGAAGAGTTTGTTCAAGGACGAGTTTGTGACGTGCGGCGGAGTGAAGCTGGCCGAGGTGGATTTCAAAACGATGGAGAGCCGGGTGTGTCCGGGGCTGCATTTTGCGGGCGAGGTGCTCGATATCGACGGCGTGACGGGCGGGTTTAATTTTCAGTCCGCGTGGACGACGGGGTGGCTGGCGGGGCAGGGTATGGGGGCTGACGCCAACGGAAGCCGGCGCGGGGCCGCGGGGACTCTCGGGTAGGGCTTGGGGCGCGGGGATCGGGCGAACGTAGGTAGCGCGGTGGAGCAGCAGGGGAAGGTGATTCGCGCGCGCCGCGAAAGGGGTGGGGAGACTCACCGTGGTCCCTCGCTCTCCCTCTGCTGGTTCAGCGGCGTCTGCCCGTTTCAGCAAAGATAACGCCCGCTCCGTTGGGGGATGTTTGTCTGCGGGGGCCCACGCGCGGTCGATGGCTGCAGTATTTTGCCGCTGAACCATGCCCTCGCGAGACGCTTCCTCCGGGTCATTGGCCTGCTCGCTGTCAATTTTTTGCGCGGTAGTGCCCGTTCCCCGGCGGCGTTACCTGACGTCCGCCCGCACCGCGCGGTGCCCGCTCCTGCCCTTGCTCGCCCTCTTGCTGGCCACCGGCTCCGCGCCGGTAGCATCGGCCGCGGCCCCGGTCGTCTCCCTCGACCCCACCATCTCGGGGGCGGAGGATGCCCGGTTCTTGCTGGCTGATTCCACTCGGGTGGGGTCGACGCTGGCGGGCGGCGGCGCTCGTTGCGTGGACGGAACCGGCTCGGCGGCGCCGTTCAATGGAGCGTTTGGCGTGGGGGTGGACGCAGCGAGGTGCCTTTACGCGGGTGATTCCCTAAATAATCGCATCCGGACGATCGCCCGGCCGCGCGGGGTGACGGTGAGCGACGCGGATGGCGGGACCTGACGGTGGCGCTGAGCGTCGGCAAGCGCACGCTCACCGCGATCCTGACCGACGGGGCCACGGTAACGGTCGGGGCGCTCGCGAGCGAGAGTGGGACCCTCCGTGGCACGCCGACTCGACTCAATCCTGCCCGGTTGACCCTGACCGACCAGGCCACCGCGAACACCACCGGCGGGGACACCCCACCGCCGTGGTGTCGGACGGCGGCACGCCAGTCACGGTCACGGCCTCGCTCACCGTCGCCGCGGTGAACGACGCGCCCACGCTCGCGGCGAACGCAGTGAGCGGCACGGAAGACACCACGCTGACCTGCCCCGCGGCTGATTTTACCGGGGCCGCTGCAGACGGGAGAACACGGCCCTCGCGAGCCTCATGGTGGCGACCTTGCCGGCGACGGGTTGGCCGAAACTCTCTGTTACCAACGTGACCGCGAACCACGTGATTACGGGGGTGAATTTACTGAACCTGACCGACGTGTCGGCGGCGAACGATAGCAGGGCGAAGACCTTTTCGGTGACGGCTTCGGCCGGCGCGGTCTCCTCGGCCGCCGCGACGGTGACGATGACTCGGGCGGCCGTGAACGATGCGCCACCGCTCGCGGGCATGGCCGCAACCGGAAAGGAAGACCCGACATCCCCCTTCGCCGCGGCCGACTCCACGGCCGCCTAAGTCGATCTCGAAAAAAACCGTCCGAGCAGCCACTCGGTTTATTTGGCCGATCGTTGCGGGCATAAGCTCTTGCCAATTCAACGGGCGGGGGAAAGGAATGCCCGATGCCCTTCCTTCCATCGGATTCGATTCCCCCAAGGCGAATCGAGGACTCGAATCCCGGCCTTCCGGGTTTTCGTTCTGCCGCCACGGAGGCCGGCTCGGCCGGCCCCCTTTTGGGATTCGGTAAAAATTCTGAGAACCGACTCTTGGGGTTGATCATCGCGGTCTATGCCGGTGTTGCAATGCTTGTGTCTTTCGCCGTCCACCGCCTCGGGGGGTTTTCGGTTCAGGCTACCCTGGTCTATTCCACGATTAATGCTTTTTCGGGGATTAGTGTTATCCTGTTAGGGATCTATGTTATCTATCGCCACAACCGGATGAATGATGGGGTAGGCCTGCGGGGATGGATCATGGCAATTGGATCAATGGCGATACTCCACCTTGTCCTTCAGCTGATTATTTATAATTATATAAAAAATAGGCCGGAATTATTCCCGCGGGGTGGCGGTGTCTACGCAGCGATCACTTTTTGTGTGCGTGGAGCAGCGGTTTTGGTGGCCGTCCTAGTGTACGAGGTGGTTTTGCGTTGGCGGCGTTTCCGGCAAAAACAGGATGAGGTATTGCGGCTCGCGTTGTTGTATAAAGATTCCGAGTTAAGCCGATTGAGGGCTCAGCTAAATCCCCATTTTTTGTTTAACTCATTGGGGGCGATTGCGGCTGATTCTGACCGGCCCAGGGTGGTGGAGCTCCTCGTCGGTAGTTTGGCTGATGTGTTGCGTTATAATCTTAGTGGGACGGAAGCATCGGCTCTGTTTTCTAAAGAAACGCACGCCGTTCAAAGTTACCTGCGGATGGAGCAAGCGCGGCTCGGAGAGATGCTGGAACTTGAGATAAATATCCCGTTGGCCGCGGAATTATGTCTTGTGCCTCAGCCTCTTTTATTACCGCTGATTGAGAATGGGATTAAATACGGTCTGGCGACTTCAGGTGATTTTTTGAGTTTGAAGGTGGGCGCCGAGTTGTCCGCCGGGATGTTGTCGGTTTGGGTGGAAAACTCGGGCAAGTGGGTGCCTCCTGAGCCGAGCGAGATCGGTCGGCAAATCGGATTGTCCAATTTGAGGCGGCGGTTAGATTTGCATTTTGGTCCGGGTGATTACGTTGATTGCAAGGCACTGCCCGACGCGGTGCGCGTCTCTGTCCAAATCCCAATTTCCTCCAGTGAAACCTCTCCGAGCAGTCATTGTCGACGATGAGTTATCATCGCGCCGATTGTTGATCAAACTTCTTGGGCTCCATCCAGAGATTTTGGTTGTGGGATCGGCGCGGTCAGTGCCGGAAGCCCTTGAGGTTTGTGGTCGGTTAACACCTGATGTGATTTTTTTGGATGTGAACATGCCGAAAAGGTCCGGTTTCGAACTCATCGCGCATTTAGAGCACCGGGCTGATGTGGTTTTTGTCACAGCGCACGTCGAGCACACGATTAAGGCTTTTGACGTGGGTTCGTGTGATTACTTGTTGAAGCCGGTCTCGGCCGAGCGGTTGGCGCAATCGGTGCGGCGACTCGTCGCGATGAGCCGCCGGAACATTGCTCAAGAGCCGGAACCGTCTCCTCGATCACGGCACGATTACGGCGCGACCTTAGTATTGCCCGTGGGCTCCAAAATTATCCAGGTTACGGTGGGAGAGGTCGCGCTGATTGAAGCCGATGAGGCTTATACCAAGATCACGTTGGTCTCTGGGCAAAATTTTTTTAGTTCGCAGGGTATCTCGCGTTGGGGCGAGATTTTGCCGCTGAAGGAATTTGTGCGGATCAGTCGATTTCATCTTCTGAATATGAAAGCGATCATCCAATTTGAGCGGCTGAGCGCAGACAATTCTTTGGTGGTGGTGAAAGGCCTGGCGGAGCCTCTCAGCGTGTCGCGGCGAGCCTCGGTTCGTTTGCGCGCTGCGCTAAAGGCGTGCGCGTTCGTCGCAGAATAAGCGCACGTTCGTAAAAGGGATGCGCCCTTTCAGGAGTAGTGGGACTATTCGTCTTGCGATTTATTCCTCTGATCGCAAATCGGAAAGAGTTGTGGGGATTCGGACCGAACCGCGTCGTCCCTCCTCTTTTTGTCCCCGATTACATTCATGTTAGCGTCTTCACCACCCATCAGGTCTGCCGGAGTCCTTTTTCGTGCTCCGTGGTCACGCTCTGCGCTCACTAGGGCCTGCCGCGTTTTCTTCCTGGTCCCATGAAGGCGTTGAGATCTATAATCGTTGACGACGAGTCTTCATCCCGTCGCCTCTTGGCCAGGCTCTTAAGTGCTCATGCTGAGATCTCCGTGGTAGGCGAAGCGCGGTCGGTGGAGAAGGCGGTTTCGTTGTGTGTACAGCTGCGTCCGGCGGTTATATTTCTCGACGTGAATATGCCAAAGCAATCGGGTCTTGAGTTGTTGGCGCTGCTCAAGGAGAGACCTGATATTGTTTTTGTTACGGCACACCTCGATTATATGGGCGAAGCGTTTGATGTCGGAGCCTGTGATTATTTATTGAAGCCAGTTTCGGCCGAGCGATTAGGGGTCACGGTGAAGCGACTGGTCGCGCTAAGTTCGAGAAACAGCTAGCGCGGATATTTCACACTCTCTGCGAATTTTTTTTGTCACAGAGCGCACAGAGATGAGCACAGGACACGGAGCCAAACGCGCCGTCTTGCTCTGTGTCCTCAGGATCGGTGCTCCGTGCTCTGTGAATCATACCTTGGCTTCATTTACGTGTGAATTTTTCGGGCTAGTATCACGTAACACATTTAATTTCGTATTGATGAAAACCGGTAAGCAGGCCAAAGCTTCGGCATGGCCAACCGATATAAAGTCACTCTGACGAAGACAGAACGAGCGCGGCTCACCGAGTT
>CANHJG010000177.1 GCA_947461205.1 Opitutia bacterium | reverse complement strand
CCCCGGGCGACTGCTCGCCGCGCACGTAGTAGTAACTCGTCTTGCCGGGCGTCGGCTTCGGGTCGGTCCACGTGAACTCGACGTCGGTTTTGTTGGGTTCGCCGAGGACGAATTCGACGTCGTCTTTCACGAGGGTGACTTTCTTGAAGGGCGCGGTGCCGATGAACTTCACGCGCACGGTGGGCGCGGTGGTGGACGTGAATTCGTCGCCCATCAGGTAGGTGCGGCCGCCGGTGGTGCAGGTATATTCGGCGATGATGTTGTCCGTGGCGGCGTAGGTGTGGCGCTGGCGCATGGCCTTGAGCAGGGCGGCGCGGGAATTGTCCTCGGCCAGCACGAGCGCGTAGCTGATGTGGGTGGAGCCGTGGTCGCTGCTCGATTGGAAGGAGAAACGATAGCCCTTTTTGAAGGCGAGGTTGATGAAGCCGAGGGGTTCCCAGCCGCCGATCGCATCGCCGGCGCTGGGGCTGCGCGGGGCGCCGGGACGCTCGTAATTTTGGCGGGCACCCTGGTAGATCTCGACCATGGGCTCGACCTTGGGATCCCAGTCGCGCCAATCGGTGCCCATGCTGGTGGCCGAAGTGTGCGAAGCGCAGACGCCGTCAAAGGTTTTTAGGTAGGCGTAGAGCATCTGCGTGTCGGGCGCGGGTGCGCTGACGTTGCGGTCCGATTTCGGGAGACGTGGAAGGGTGCGGACGCCGCGTTGTTCGAAGACGACGTTGCGGTGGCCCTCGGGGTAGGCGACGCTGCGCTCGTAGGTGAAGGGCGGCTCGAAGACGCCGGGAATGCGGTAGGCGTCGGTGGTTTTCTGAGTGAGCCACCAGGTGTATTCGCGACCGCCGCCGTTGTCGTGGTCCCCGTTGCCGAGCCAATCCATGGCGGCGACATCGATGGCGTAGCGCCACATGTCCTCGAGGGGGCCGTCGTTGCCGCCGTCGCCGGAGATTTCGGTGTGGCGGTGGAATTCGCCGCGGACGATGCGCAGTTGCCGGCCATCATGGGGAAACCGATACGCGCGGGCGGCGGCGACGTCGCGACGTTCGGCCTCGGTGCGCGGGGTGGCCTTGACGTTGGCGGAAGGTGTGGCGCGGGCGGGCTTGAGGGTGGCGGTGACTTTGGCCGCGGCGAATTCGAGGCGGCTGAAGAAAATGTCGTTATCGAAAGGATCGCGGTCGGAGTCGAGTGAGGCGTTGCTGCCCGCGCGGGCGTTTTGGATATGCCGGCTCTGGCGGTGGTCGCTGGAGTGCGCGAGCACGAGGCCGCCCGCGGGATGCGCGGCGACGGCGGGAAGATTGTAGAGGAGGTTGTCCGAGTGCGGGAGGAGAATGGGGCCGATCCATTTTTGGCCGTCGAAGTAGGTCGCGTAGTTCATCCAGACCGAGCCGAGCGGAGTGAAGAAATTTCCCTCGCGGGAGCGGGCGATCAGCCAGATGCGGCCGTCGCGATCGCAGGTGATGCGGCCGAGGTTATTGTAGGTGCCGGCGCCTTCGGCCTCGGCTTCTTCGCCGGCGGCGCGGGCGACGGCCTCGGATTCGGGCACGCGCACGGGGAGGGCGCGTGGGCCGCGGCGCATTTTTGCGCCAGGGAGGCCTTGGGCGACCGCGGTCTCGGGGGCGAGCCACTGGCCGCGCTCGAGAATACGCATTCCGATCTGACGATCGCGGTAGAGACCGATGCCTTCGTCGCGCACGAGGGCGCCCCAGTCTTTGCCCCACGTGGCACCACTCTGTTCCCAGGAGACCCAGAGGCGGCCCGAGAGATCGTAGGTGATCGAGGGACGGGCTTCGTATTGCGGCGTGGTGGCGGCGGGCTGGGGGGCGGTTGGCTTGCCCGTGGCGTCGTATTCGCGGAGCCATACGTCGTAATCGCCCTTGTCATAGGTGTCCCACGCGATGGCGACGCGACCGTCGGACGCGGCGGCGATGGCGGGGGTCCAGCAGGTGCCGGTCTGCGGGGAGACGCGTTCGACGTCGGACCAACCGGCGGCGGTCTGGTGGCGGGAGACAATGCGGAACGCACCTTCGCGGGCGCCTTGCCATGCGACCCAAACGCGGCCTTGCGAATCGGTGGTGGCGACAGGATTCACGTCGGAGCCGACGTGATTCGAAAGATTGATCGGCGTGGAGAGGGTGCCCGCGGAGAAGGAGCGCGCCCAAATTTCGAAGTTCGCGGATGCGGCGGGGTTTTGCCACGCGGCGTTTTCGCTCCAGACGACCCACGCGGTGCCGCGACCGTCGACCGTGAGCGCGACTTTGTAGATGTCGCCCTTGCCGGCGGTGATGGCGACGGGTTCGCCGGGCTGACCGTTTTTCACCGTGCGGAGAAAAATCTGGTCGCCGCCGGGCGGGGTGGCGAGAAACGCGAAGTCGGCGGGGGCCTTCGTCCACGTGCGGGCGCGTTCGTCGCGGTCGAGGCCGGGCGTGTAGCTGACGTGGGCGACGTAGGTCGTGCCATCCGGGGCGACGGCGACGGCGGGGAAATCATCGTCGGCGCGGGTTTTGGTGAGCGACTGGGTGGCGGCGGTGCGCTCGAGGTCGACGGCGCCGTCGAGTTGTTCGACGACTTTGCCGTAGGGGAGGTCGGCGAGGGTGAAACTGAATTTGCCCTGCGCGGTGGTGACGCTGACGACGGAGTCCTCGGTGACGTCGACGAGGCGGAGGACGACGCCGTTGTCGGCGATGGGGCCGGCCGCGGCGGCCGCGGCCTTGCCCTTCTTTTTTCCACCGCCGGTCGCGGTGGTGGCGGCCTGCTTTTGCTTCTGGGCGTTGGAGCGGCGGACGGTGAGCGGGCGGGTGTCGGCCTTCCAGCCGGCGGTGCCGTCGACCTTGTCAGTCATCTGAAAACGCCAGCCGCTGATGCCGTCGACGCGGCCGGGAGCGACGGTGACGGTGCCGTCCCACTTGGTGTTGCCCTGGTCCGTAAGGCCAAAGCGGATGCGGACGCCGGTTTCGGCGGCGCGGGCAAGGGCGAGGGTGGAGAGCATGGCGAAGCCGAGGAGAAACGCTTTCATGGTGAGGGTAACGGGAGCGGGGGTGAAAGAAAGAGGGGGCGGACTGTGGGCGGCGCGAAGAAATCGTGCGACAACGAAAGCGCTCAGGTGCGCAGCACGGCGCGGATGGGCGAGCCCTCAGCGCCGGCGAGTTTGAGCGGGAGGCAGATGAGTTCGTAGACGCCCGGGGCGGCGGCGCGGAGGTCGAGGTTTTCGAGGATGATAATATTGGCGGCGTCGAGCCGGTGGTGGATTTGCATCGTCGGGTCGTCGGTCTGGTCGACGGACGGGAGATCGAGGCCGATGAGACGAACGCCCTGTGCGCCGAGCCAGGCGGGGACGTCGGGGGCGAGGGTGGGGATACGCGCGGGGAATTGGGTTTTGTCGTCGCAGTGATTGGTACGCACGAGCACGCGCGGGGTGGCGCGGGCGTCGAGGCCGGCGAAGTGTTCGCGGGTGAGCGTCATCGTGTTTTGCGCGAGAAACACGCGGGCGGGCCCGAGGAGAAGGTCGAGGTCGAGCTGGTCGATGGCGAGACCGGCGTCGTTGTAGTGGAGGGGGGCGTCCATGTGCGTGCCGCTATGGATGCCGCTGGTGAAACGGCCGACGTTGCACGAGGCGCCGGTGCGCATGCGGCAGACGAACTCGAAGTGGAACGGGGTGTCACCGGGCCAGGGGGCGGTGGCGTTGGAGAGCGGGTGGGTGATGTCGAGGAGGGGCATGGTGTCGGTGGAAATTAGGGCCGAAAGTTTGTCACGTAATACGTGACAAATGGTTCAGGGGACGAGGGCGGGGGCGGAGGGGAAGTTTTCGTGGGTGCGGGTGACGGCGATATGCTTCAGCCGGGCGATGGCTTCGGCGCAGTCGGTGAAACTCGTATAGAGCGGCGATGGAGCGAGGCGGATGAGGTCGGGAGCGCGAAAATCGGGGACGACGTGGGCGGCTTTGAGGGCTTGGCAAAAGCGCCAGGCATCGGGGTGCGCGAGCGCGAGGTGGCCGCCGCGGGCGGGTTCGCCGCGCGGCGTGGCGACGGTGAAGCCGAGCGGGGCGAGGTCGCGGTCGATCAGGGCGAGGAGAAAATCGGTGAGGGCGAGGGATTTGGCGCGCAGGGCGCAGAGACCGCCGGCTTCCTCGATGAGTTCGAGGCAGCCGAGGAGCGGGGCGAGCGAGAGGATATGCGGGGTGCCGATGTGCAGCGCGGCGGCGCCGGCGGCGGGTTCGTGGTGCGGCGCCATGGCGAAGCGGCGGTCGGCGCGCACGCCCCACCAGCCGGCGAGACCGGGGGCGCGGGCGTGGTGGCGGCGGTGAAGAAACAGGCCGCCGACGGCGCCGGGCCCGGCGTTGAGCCATTTGTAATTGCACCAGAAGGCGAAGTCCGGGCCCTCGTCGCCGCCGAGCGTGTGCGGTACGGCGCCGATGCTGTGCGAGAGATCCCAGCCGATGAAAATGCCGCGCTGGCGGGCTTTGCGGGTGAGGGTGGCGACGTCGAGGAGTTGTCCGCTGGTGAAGATCACGGCGGGGAGCACGGCGAGTTGGACGTCGGGGGCGGAGAAGGCCGTCAAAATATCGTCGAGGCGGAGGACACGGCCGTCGCGGGAGGGGATGAGGCGGAGGTGGGTGGCGGGATCGAGGCCGCGGAGGCGCAGGTGGGATTGGAGGGCGTAAGCGTCGGAGGCGAAATTGAGGGCGTCGCCGAGGATGACGGTGCGGGGCGGACAGTGGCACGGGTCTCCTGACCCGTGGTCGTGCGGCTCACGGGTCGGGAGGTCCGTGCCGCTGGGATCGAAGAGCGTGGCGAGGAGTTGGTGGAGATTGTTCGTGGTTTGGCCGGTGAGGCAGAGCTCGTCGGGGGCGGCGCCCAGGAGCGGGGCCAGTTTTTCGGCGATGGTTTCAGCGAGGGTGAGCCACGGCGGCGAGGCTTCGGTCCAACCGTCGATCCCGAGCGTGCGCCACTCGGCGATCACGCGGGTGAGGTGGGCTTCGGCGCGGCGCGAGAGGAGGCCGAGGGAGTTGCCGTCCAGGTAGATTTTTCCGGGCGGGAGGAAAAATTCGGCGCGGAAGCGGGCGAGCGGATCGGCGGCGTCGAGCGCGGCGGGGTCGGCAAACATGGCGCGGAGGCTCAGGCAGAGCAGGCGGGGAGCGCAAAGGAGAAATCGGTGGGCTCGCGCCGGGCAGGCCGGGTGTCGCACTGGCGCGGGGCGAACGCGGCGCCGTTGGGGGAAATGTGACGGGGGTGTGTCGGACGAGTGACGTTTACGCGGCTAAAGCGACGGGACCTTGACGTCGATTTGCGCGTCCCGCCACGGTCGGCCTCGATGAACGCTCTCCGTTATTTCCTGTCCTGCCTCATGCTGTTACTCGGGCCGGCGCTGCTCGCGCAGTCGTCCGCCTCGGGCTCAATTGCCGGTCGGGTGACCGACGCCAAATCGCGCATCGCCCTTGCCGGCGCGCGGGTGGCGGTGGCGGGAACGGCGCTCGAAACGTATGCGGGCCAAAGCGGAGACTATGTGCTGGTGAATGTGCCGGCGGGTGCGCGCAGCGTGGTCGTGACCTATGTCGGCTATCCGGACGCGACGCAGGTCGTGAAGGTCGCGGCGGGTGGCGTGGCGACCGCGGATGTCGCGGTGGGCGAATCCGCGGTGCGGCTGGAAAAATTTGTGATCGAAGGTTCTTCGGTCGGCGCAGCCCGCGCGATCAACCGGCAGCGTGCGGCGGAGACGCTGACCAATCTCGTGGCGGCGGACGACATCGGCCGCTTTCCCGATCAGAATGCGGCGGAGTCCATCCAGCGCATTCCGGGTGTGGCGCTTTACCGCGACCAGGGAGAAGGCCGGTTTATCGTGGTGCGCGGCATCAAGCCCGACCTGAACACGGTGCAGCTGAACGGCGTCAGTGTGGCCACGCCCGACCGGGGCAACCGCACGCTGCCACTCGATGTGATTCCCTCCGACGCGCTGGGCGCGATCGAGGTGGCGAAGGTGGCGACGCCCGACAAGGAGATGGACGGGCTGGGCGGCCGCGTGGATTTGAAGACGCGCAGTGCGTTCGATCTGAAGGGGCGCCAGCTGGAGCTCTCGGCCCAGGGCCAATACAACGATCTGCGCGACCGCCTGAGTGGAAAATTCAACGGCACGTTTGCGGACACGTTCAGCGACGGTCGCATCGGCGTGATTTTCTCTCCGACGTGGCAGAACCGCCGGATGGGTTCGGACAATTTCGAGGTGGGCGGACCCTGGACGCTGCGGCCGGTGCCCGGCGCGGCCGGCCAGACGGCGTTTTTCAACAACGACATGAACTATCGCGCCTACGATCTGACCCGCACGCGCTACGGCGCCAATGGAGCGATCGAGTTCAAGCCCGACCGCGAGACGGCTTTTTTTGTGCGCGGACTGTATTCGAGTTTCACGGATGCGGAGATCCGCCAGATCACGACGATTCCGTTTTCCGAGGGCACGCTGACGGCGCTGACGCCGACGAGCGCGACGGTGACGGGCGTGCGCCGCGAGGCGAAGCAGCTTCGCGTCCGGGCGAAAGAGCAGGAGCTTTATTCGGTCAGTGCCGGTGGTGAACTGACGCGCGGCGCGTGGCAGTTCGACGGACGTGCGGCGTACAGCGAAGGCACGGAGAACCGGCCTGAAAACGTGACGATCTTCCGGAAGTCCGCCCGCGGCACGGATTGGACCTACTCGTTTGCCAACGGAATCTACGACCCGGTGGTGACGCAGACGGGGGGCACGCCGATCAGCGATCCGGCGTCGTTCACCGAATTCAACCGGCTGCGCAGTGCGCCGGCGAACGGCTACGAGAAGGAACTCAACGTCGGGGGCAACGCCCGCAATCGCTTCACGCTCGCGGGAGCGTGGCCGGCCTTCGTGAAAGTCGGCGCCCAGTTTCGGGCCAAGGAAAAGCAGCAGGAAGTGGAGCAGATCAATTACGTCGCGCCGCCCGCCTATACGTTCCTCTCGCTCGTGGAGCCGCAGACGGCGTCGGACTATGGCTACCTGACCGGACCGCGGCTGAGTGCGGCGAAGTTTACGACCGCGTTTATCGACAACAAGGGCGCCTACGTCGCCACGCGCGATGTCATCACGAGCCTGGGCTCGGACTGGATTTCGAACGAGGATGTCACGGCGCTTTACGCGATGGGCGGAGTGACGATGGGCCGGCTGAATCTTTCGGCGGGAGCGCGGTATGAGCACACGCAATTCGAGACGCAGGGCAATGTGATCAAGACGGCCGGGGCGGCGATCACGGCGACGCCGGGCACGCGCGGCCGGAATTTCGACAATTTCCTGCCGGGGGCCTATCTCACCTACAACGTGGCGCCGAAAACGGTCGTGCGCGCGGCGTGGAGCAACACCTTTGCCCGGCCTTCCTTTGCCGAGAACGCGCTGCGGCGCTCGATCAACGACGACACGCGCCTGGTGACCGAGAGCAATCCCGGCCTCAAGCCGCTGACCTCGATGAACTGGGACGCGTCCATCGAGCACTACTTCGCCTCGCTCGGCATGGTGTCAGCGTCGGTGTTTCACAAAGACATCAAAAATTTCACCTACCAGCGGACGCTGCCGGGCGCAGACGCGTCCACGGGGTATGACCTGAGCACGTTTACCAACGGCGACCGGGGTCAGATCACCGGACTGGAGTTGGCCTATCAACAGTCGCTCACGTTTCTCCCGGCGCCGTTCGATGGCTTGGGTGTTTTCTCCAACTATACCATCGCCACATCCTCGGCCAACTTTCCCACGCGGCCGGGCGAGAAGCTCCCGTTCATCGGCCAGTCCCGCCGCATCGGCAACGTGGCGCTGACCTACGAGAAGAGCGGGTTTTTCATTCGTGCGGCGGTGAATTTCCGCTCGCCGCGTTTGCGCGAAGACGAGCCGCTCGGCGCGAATGCGACGGAAGACCGTTACGTGGACTACTTCACGCAACTCGATCTGACGGCGAGCTACAAACTGAGCCGCAGCTGGGAGTTGTTCGGCGAAGTGCTGAATGTCACCAACCAAGCCTTCCGGGTACATTTTTCCGAGAGCGCGGGACGTTTCACGCAGTTTGAAGAATACGGTACCAGCGCGAACTTCGGTCTCCGCTGGAAGCTCTGAGCCGTGTTCATGCACTCGAAATCGTAAAAACGGCGTAGCGGCCGAGGTGACGAGGCCGTAGGGCCCGGTTCACCTTTCATCCCGCCTCCTCACGTCGGCGGCTACGTTCGATTACATCGATGCGCCTGATCGGAAGCATGTTCGGTGCCTGCCTGCTGGCCGGCTGTGCGCAGCCGGTCGCATCCGATCCGGATGCGACCAACCCGCCGGTGAAGCCGCGCGTCGTCACGACGGCTTTGCCGCACGATACCGATGATCCGGCGATCTGGATCAACCGCGCGGACCCCGCGAAGAGTCTAGT